>JAIFKU010000007.1 GCA_020049495.1 Accumulibacter sp. | reverse complement strand
TCTGGATATTTTCAATTTCCGCATATTTGCTGTAGATGGTTCGAATCTCTCCGACTGTTTTGCCGCCGGAATTGGTCGCCGTCGACGTGACGCTTTTCTTGATTCTGTAGTAATCAATGACTTCTGGCATGACCTTTATTCCGAGCATGGCGACTACCGCAATAATCATTCCCCAGAACATCAGTCCAGAAATAGCCACACCACGCTGCTTGTTCATAGTAATAACTCCCTTTACTTGAATGAACCAATTCGCTTCAGGTCGCCAAAGTTGAGCCAGACGAAAAATGCCTTTCCAACGATATTCTCTTCCGGAACAAATCCCCAGAAACGGCTATCACGGCTATTGTCACGATTATCACCCATCATGAAATAATGGCCGGCCGGCACCGTGCAGATTACGCCTGCATTATTGTAGAGGCAATTACTTCGATAAGGGAACTGCGTGGCATCGGAAATAAAACCGGGCGCATCGTCGTCGTTGAGCGTACGGTGTTCAATGCCCTTGGCCTTTTCGATGAACTGTTTCGAATAATACAGGCGTTCCGGGTGGAGGTAATCGTCCATCCTCGTTGTTTCTAGTGGCTGCCCGTTGATGAAGAGCCGTTTGTCTTGGTAAGCCACCTTGTCCCCCGGAATTCCGATGACGCGTTTGATATAGTCGAGCGACGGATCTTCGGGGTAGCGAAAAACCATGACGTCGCCACGCTGGGGATCGCCGATGCTGATAATCTTCTTGTTGATCACCGGCAGTCGAATCCCGTAGGTGAACTTGTTAACCAGGATGAAATCACCGATCTGAAGCGTTGGAATCATCGAGCCCGAGGGAATCTTGAATGGCTCGACGATAAAGGATCGCAACACGAAAACGAGAAGAATCACCGGGAAGAAACTCGCGCCATACTCCACCCACCAGGGGTCCTTGGCATCAGCTGCCCTGTTCTTGCTGAAGACGAACGCATCCGCTACCCAGATGGCACCACTGACGAGCAACAGACAGAACAGGATCAACGCAAAATTCACACCCATACTCCCTTACTTTCCAATACGCAGAACAGCGAGAAAGGCTTCCTGCGGAATTTCAACCGAACCGACCTGCTTCATGCGCTTCTTGCCGGCTTTTTGTTTCTCCAGCAATTTTTTCTTGCGCGTAATGTCGCCACCATAGCATTTGGCCAGCACGTCCTTGCGCATGGCCTTGACATTTTCCCGGGCGATAATGTTTGAACCAATGGCGGCCTGGATGGCCACGTCGTACATCTGACGCGGGATCAACTGGCGCATCTTGGAGGCCAGTTCGCGTCCCCGGTAAATTGAATTGGCGCGATGAACGATCATCGACAGGGCATCGACCTTTTCGCCATTGATCAGAATGTCCAGCTTGACGACATCGGCGTCCCTGAATTCCTTGAACTCATAGTCAAGCGAAGCATACCCGCGCGAGATGGATTTCAGTTTGTCGAAGAAATCCATGACCACCTCGGCCATCGGCATTTCATAAACAAGTTGTACCTGTCGACCGTGGTAGGTCATGTCGACCTGATTACCCCGCTTCTGGTTGCACAGGGTAATGACGTTGCCGAGATACTCCTGCGGAACAAACACGGTAATCGTGATGATCGGTTCGCGGATTTCTTCGATTTTCATCTGATCCGGCAGCTTTGCCGGATTTTCGACCTGGACGATACTGCCATCGCGCATCATGACTTCATAGACAACGGTCGGTGCCGTGGTGATCAGATCCTGATCAAATTCACGTTCCAGTCGTTCCTGCACGATTTCCATGTGCAGCAGACCAAGAAAGCCGCAGCGAAAACCGAAACCGAGGGCCTGAGAAACTTCCGGCTCGTAATGCAGCGAGGCATCGTTGAGTTTGAGTTTCTCCAGTGATTCGCGCAAGGAATCATACTGGTTGGACTCGACGGGATAGAGACCGGCAAAAACCTGTGACTTGATTTCCTTGAAACCGGGCAGTGCTTCCTTAGCCGGATTGTCGGCAAGAGTCACCGTGTCGCCGACCTTAGCGGCCTGCAATTCCTTTATTCCGGAAATGATGTAACCTACTTCGCCGGCGCACAAGGCATCCCGCTGCAGGGCTTTCGGGGTAAATACACCGACCTGCTCACAGAGATGAGTCGAATCGCTGGCCATCAGACGGATTCTGTCTTTCGGGCGCAAGCTTCCATCAACCACGCGTACGAGCATGACGACACCGACGTAATTGTCAAACCAGGAGTCGATCAGCAGTGCCTTGAGTGGTGCATCGGGATCGCCGTGAGGCGCAGGAATACGCTCTATAATCGCTTCCAGAATATCTTCGACGCCCAAGCCGGTCTTGGCTGATGCCAGAACGGCGTGCGAGGCGTCAATGCCGATGACGTCCTCGATCTCCTGTCGCGCGTTGTCCGGAGTGGCTGAGGGAAGATCGATCTTGTTCAGAACAGGCAGGACTTCGACGCCCAGTTCGATGGCAGTATAGCAATTGGCGACGGTCTGCGCTTCGACTCCTTGTGAAGCATCGACGACCAGCAATGCACCTTCACACGCCGAAAGAGAACGCGATACTTCGTAGGAGAAGTCCACGTGTCCTGGTGTGTCGATCAGGTTGAGGTTATACACCTCGCCACTGCGTGACTTGTATTGAAGCGATGCCGTCTGGGCCTTGATGGTGATTCCACGCTCACGCTCGATATCCATTGAATCAAGAACTTGCTCTTCCATTTCACGATCGGACAAGCCACCGCAGAGATGGATGATACGGTCCGCCAGCGTTGATTTGCCGTGATCGATATGAGCGATGATTGAAAAGTTGCGGATATGTTGCATTTGCATCGTATTTGCACTGTCGCGGCAAGGCCGCGCCTGAAAAAAAAGGTGCCGGCGGGCACCCTTTGTTCGAATTGCCAGAAGGCGCGGATTTTAGCTGATTTTGCTCAAATAATCACGGACTTTGCTTGCTTCCAGGAAGTAACGGCAAAGTTCGCGTCCTTCGTGCAGCAACACCGGAACCAATTCACTGTAGCGCGTTTCGAGTTCGGGGTCGGCATCCACATCGACAACGTCGATAACGACCCCGAATTCCGCCGCCAGCGGCCTAAGCGCCAACTCCATGTCGAGACAGAGATGGCAATACGTCCGAGAGATCAGCGTCAGCCTCGCCAAGTCAATCTGCTTTCTTGTCAGGCACTCCCAGTCCCTTGATGGTGACAAAGGTCTGTAATTCGCCACGCTTGACCAGCAAGGTAATATTAGCCGACTTGTCAAACTGAGCGAGCAACTTGTTGAACTGATCAACACTCCTGATCTCAGTATTTTCGCCCCGGGCAATGAGTGCCAGGATGATATCACCTTGGCGCAGATCGGCCCGGCTTACATTGGTGCGAATATCTTCGATCAGCAGACCCCCATTGATTTTCAGTTCCCGTTTTTGTTCGCTGTTCAGTTCCGACACGATCAGGCCAAGCCGATTAGCAGTCTGCTCAGTCTGTTTTTTCCCTTTCGCGCTCCTGACCAGGGATTTTTCTTCGGCTATTTCGCCAACAACGACCGACAGATCAAGGGTCCTTCCTTTTCTCCACACTTGCATGGAGATTTTCGAACCAGGCCGGGTTGAACCGACGATACGCGGCAAATCCCCCGAATTGGTGACCGGTTTGCCATCAAAGCTGAGAATGACATCGCCCGGTTCAACCCCCGACTTTTCGGCAGGTCCCCCTTTTTCAACCGCATTGACGGCAGCACCCTGCGCTTTGCTCAAGCCGAAGGATTCAGCGAGTTCCTTGGTGACTTCCTGAATCACCACGCCGATACGTCCGCGACTGACCTTGCCGCTGGTCTTGAGCTGATTCTGGATATCCATGGCGACGTCGATCGGGATGGCAAACGAGATGCCCATGAATCCCCCGGAGCGACTATAGATCTGCGAGTTGATGCCGACCACTTCACCCTGCATGTTGAACAGCGGGCCGCCTGAGTTTCCAGGATTGATGGCGGCATCGGTCTGGATGAAGGGAACAAAATTTTCCTGCGGCAGCGAGCGTCCTTTGGCACTGACGATGCCGGCCGTCACACTGTTGTCAAAGCCAAAGGGAGAACCGATGGCGATAACCCATTCACCAACCTTGAGGGCATTCGGATTGCCCATGCGCACGACGGGCAAACCCGTTGCCTCGATCTTGATCAGTGCGACATCCGTCCGTTTGTCAGCGCCAATCACTTTGGCCTTGAATTCATGCTTGTCAGTCAAGCGAACGGTAATTTCGTCTGCTGAATCAACCACGTGGGCGTTGGTCAGAATATAGCCGTCGGTACTGATGATGAAACCGGAGCCCAGCGAGCGACTTTCGAACTCGCGGGGAACATTGGGTGTGCCTGGCGCTCCCGGTTGACGGGGGATGAAACGACGAAAGAAATCTGACATCGGATCATCTTCGTCGAATTGGAAAGGTAATGTCCCGCGCCCGTTACCACGGACAAGCTGTGTCGTGCTGATATTGACGACGGCCGGCCCCTGCTTTTCTACAAGGTCCGTAAAGTCCGGCAGGGACCTGCTCTGGGCCTGGGTAAGCAAAGAAAAAACCGCGAAGAAGAATGCCGTAACAATCTGTTTCATAGCGACAAATACCTCCTGTGAGTTAGTAAACAGTTAACTGGACTGGAAGATCGGGTCGAAAGTTCAGAAATCAATAACGGATATAGGGCTGGTCGCGTTGATCTGGCCTGACGTAAAGCTGGGTAAAATGAAGCGCCAGCCACGAACAAAGCAGACCACTTAGCGAACCGAGGATGGCCCCGATCTCGCCAGCCAGCATTGATCCAGCCAGAGCACCGAAGATCAGTGCCAGCAATGGCAGGCCGTATGCAAGCGCTGCACTGCGTCTGACAACGCCTTCCGCAATGACGATGGTGACATGATCGCCGATGACAGAATGCCCGGGATTCAATACACGAAAGGTCCGTGGCGTACTGCACAACATCTTGCCGATATTGTTTCCGCCGCAACCGCCTTCTTCATGGCAGCGACCGCAACCGGTCTCGTCCATCCGGACAGTTGCGTAGTCACCGTCAAGTGCGGTAATTGTTCCCGGTGCGTCAATCATGGGTAATGCCTGAATCGGATTTTCTTGACAGGGCTGAATTTGCGCGAAGAAACAGGGACTGCAGATTAGCTACCAGCGGTGATCCGGCGCGGTATCAAGTAATGGCCTCAACTTTTCGGCCACCGCCTCACGAGCACGGAAAATACGCGAACGCACCGTACCGATCGGACAGTTCATCTCCTCGGCGATTTCCTCATAGCTTAGACCTTCAATCTCACGCAGCACAATTGCATTGCGCAATTCTTCCGGCAAGGCTTCCATCGCGGCATTGACCGTCTGACCAATCTGTTTGGATTGCAACAGTCGTTCAGGCGTATTGATGTCGCGTAACTGGTCGGCGTCTTCAAAGCTCTCCGCCTCGTCGGCATCAAAATCAGTCGATGTCGGCGCACGCCGGCCTTTGGCGACAAGATAGTTCTTGGCCGTATTGATGCCAATCCGGTAAAGCCAGGTATAAAAGGCACTTTCGCCGCGAAACGACGGCAACGCCCGGTAAGCCTTGATGAAGGCTTCCTGTGAAACATCCTCAACCTCGGCGTGATCACGGATGAAGCGCGACAAGAGTCGTCCGAGCTTGCGCTGATATTTTTCAACCAGCCGCTCGAAAGCTTTCTTGTCGCCTGCCTGTGCGCGCTCGACCAGTTCCTGGTCAATTTCGCGTTCGTTCATGCTCTGTGAATTCCCTGTCGGACACGGTGTTGTGCTTTTCAACAGAGTATAACGCAACCTTGAAGCTGAAGTAGCGACCATGCATAAACTTTCAAGTTGCCCAAGGCCTTGATAATGGTTTACATCGCCGGGGGGGTTAATGCCTCGAGGCGCACGTGCTATAGTTATCCTCTTTGTTTCAGGGCTTTTGACGTGGCGCTTCGATTCGACATTCTCATCATTGGCAGCGGTCTTGCCGGGCAGTCGGCGGCACTCCGGCTTGCGCAAAGCTGCAAGGTTGGCCTGATCAGCAAGCGCGCGTTGGAAGACAGTGCCTCCAGTTGGGCACAGGGCGGGATCGCCGCCGTTCTCGACAGTCAGGATTCGATCGAAGCGCACATTCGTGACACGATCACTGCGGGTGCCTTCCTTAACGACCCGGAAGCCACTCGCTTCGTCATCGAAAACGGACGTCGTGCAATAGACTGGCTGATCGAACAGGGTGTCCCCTTCACCCGTGACGAAGCCGGTTACCATTTAACCCGTGAAGGAGGGCACAGCGCCCGCCGCGTCATCCACGTTGCCGATGCAACCGGTCTGGCGGTGCAGAATACCTTGACATGCAAGGTTCGGCAGAACTCGAATATCACCGTCCTTGAGCGCCACATTGCCATTGATCTGATTACCGGGGACAAGTTGGGGCTTGCCGACAAGCGTTGCTATGGCGCCTATGCGCTGGATAGCGACAGCGGCGAAGTATTGACGGTTGCTGCCCAGCACACGCTGATTGCCACCGGTGGCGCAGGCAAGGTTTATCTCTATACGACGAATCCGGACACCTCGACCGGAGATGGCATTGCAATGGCCTGGCGTGCCGGCTGCAAGATAGCCAACATGGAGTTCATCCAGTTTCACCCAACCTGTCTTTACCATCCGAAAGCTAAGTCATTCCTGATCTCCGAAGCGGTGCGTGGCGAAGGCGGTTTGCTGCTTCTGCCCGACGGCGCTCGCTTCATGCCGGAGCACGATGCGCGCGCCGAACTCGCGCCGCGCGATGTCGTAGCCAGAGCGATTGACTTTGAAATGAAGAAGCGCGGCCTCGACTGCGTTTACCTCGACATATCGCACAAGCCGGTGGAATTCCTCAAGGAACATTTTCCGAACATCCTGGCGCGCTGTCTCGAATTTGGAATCGACATTACCCGCGAACCGATTCCGGTCGTTCCCGCTGCGCATTACACCTGCGGCGGCATTGTCACCGACCTGCAGGCCCGTACAAGCATTCCAGGACTCTACGCGGCGGGAGAAGCATCCTGCACCGGTCTGCACGGTGCCAACCGGTTGGCCAGCAATTCACTGCTCGAATGTCTGGTCTTTTCGGAAGCGGCGGCGAATGACATCCTCGTGCAAGCTGTGATCAATCTGCCGGAAATTCCCGAATGGGATGCCAGTCGCGTAACCGATCCCGATGAGGAAATTGTCATCTCGCACAACTGGGATGAACTGCGTCGCTTCATGTGGGACTACGTGGGTATTGTGCGTACGACCAAGCGTCTGCAACGCGCCCAGCACCGCATCCGCCTGTTGTCCAGGGAAATTGATGAGTACTATTCAAATTTCCGGGTCAGCCACGATCTGATAGAACTGCGTAATCTTGTGGTGACGGCAGACCTGATCGTTCGCTGTGCCTTGCAACGTCGTGAAAGCCGAGGGCTGCACTTTAGCCGCGACTACCCGGAAATGCTCGCGAAAGCCAGAAATACGCGGCTCAGAAGGCCGACTCAGCGTGTTCCTTAGATTCAGTCTGCCAGCGCAGCCATAAACGAAGCATCCGGAACTGATCGGCCGACATATGATCCGGCAGCAACGCCAGTTTGCTTACCCGCTTCTCTTCGCCGATACGTAGCCGTAATACGATCAAGCGATTGAATACCGTGCTGTCCTGGAGTACCGCAGCCCCGACTCGACTACCGTCAACCAGCAGGCAATCCAGCCTGCACCGTCCGGAAATTTGCAAGCCATGAATTCTGGATGGACGCAATGCGAAGCCAAGCGATAGGGCAACGAGCGTCAGCAGAACACAACGCAGAGACCATAGCCAGGGCAGAGCGATGGTGCAGCCGGCCGCAATGGCGTGCAGCAGTACGAGCAGAAGGAAAAGATGAAACGAGCGATGCAGTTCAATGGAAATTGGAAACTGCACCGCGCGAACGGGATCGTCTAGATCCGCTTGAAGACAGCAGTTGCGTTGGTGCCACCGAAACCGAATGAATTGGAGATGGCTACGTCAATCTTCATCTTGCGGGCCTCATTGGCACAATAATCAAGATCACAGAGTTCATCCTGATTGAAGATGTTGATGGTCGGCGGCGAAACCTGATCGTAAATCGCTAACGCCGAGAATACGGCTTCAATGCCTCCGGCTGCACCGAGCAGATGGCCGGTCATCGATTTGGTTGAATTGACCACCAGTTTCCTGGCGTGATCACCAAAGGCGCGCTTGACAGCGACTGTCTCGGCCTTGTCACCGAGTTGAGTCGAGGTGCCGTGCGCATTAAGATAGTGCACGTCCTGCGGATTAAGCCGGGCGTTGCGCAGTGCGTTAATCATGCAGCGAGCCGCACCTTCGCCGTCTTCACAGGGAGCGGTCATGTGATTGGCATCGGCACTCATGCCAAAACCGGCCAGTTCGGCATAAATCCGTGCGCCACGGGCCTTGGCGTGTTCATATTCTTCAAGCACCATCACGCCGGCCCCTTCACCCAGCACAAAGCCGTCGCGATCCTTGTCCCACGGACGGCTCGCCGTTTTCGGGTCGTCATTGCGTGTTGAGAGCGCGCGGGCGGCGCAGAAGCCACCCAGCCCGAGAGGGGAAACGGTACACTCGGCACCACCGGCGATCATGATGTCGGCGTCGCCGTATTCGATCAGACGGCCCGCATCGCCAATACTGTGCGTGCCTGTCGAACAGGCGCTGACAATGGCGATATTCGGCCCCTTGTAACCGTAAAGGATAGACAGGTTACCCGAGATCATGTTGATGATCGAACCGGGAACGAAAAAGGGGGAAATTTTCCTCACACCGTTGGCGACGAACTCGTCACGGGTGATTTCAATCATGGGCAGACCACCAATTCCAGAACCAATGGAAACGCCGATTCGATCGGCGTTGGCCGGATGGGCCTCAAGTCCTGCATCCTTGATCGCCTGGATTCCGGCAGCCATGCCGTAATGGATAAAGGTATCCATCCGCCGTGCATCTTTTACCGGCAGATACTGGGCGATATCGAAATCCTTCACTTCGCCGCCAATCTGGACGGGGAATGAGGAAACATCGAAACGAGTGATCCGGTCGATTCCGGAGCGTCCGGCAAGAACGTTCTGCCAGGCTTGTTCAACGCTATTACCGACCGGAGAAACGACTCCGAGGCCGGTGATGACGACTCTGCGACGTGTCAATTTCTTCTCCGGGTAAACAGGAAAATGCTGGGTTTAACGGGAATACAGTTCGGAACAGAGAGGTTACGGGCAGTTTCAGAACCGTCCGCAACCTAACTCCCGAAAAAGGACTATTTCTTGTGGTTTACGACGTAATCAATGGCTTGTTGAACGTTGGTAATCTTCTCGGCTTCATCATCCGGAATTTCGCACTCGAATTCTTCTTCGAGTGCCATAACCAGTTCAACCGTATCCAACGAATCCGCGCCGAGGTCATCTACGAACGACGACTCGTTCTTGATGTCCGCTTCATTAACGCCAAGTTGCTCTGCGACAATTTTTCTGACGCGTTGTTCGATATTTTCCATCAAAAGACTCCTTCTTAAGGTTCAGGTGTGAAACAAAACCGCGCTATTCTACCAAAATGACCGGCTCTTACCAAATAAAGCAGGCGAACCGGTCTGTTACGCCTGCTGCCCTTGCGGGCGTTATCCCATGTACATGCCGCCATTGACGTGAATCGTCGCGCCGGTAATGTACGCTGCGGCCGGCGAGGCCAGAAAACCGACAGCCGCCGCCACATCTTCCGGCGTACCCAGTCGGCCAAGCGGCACGTTGGCTACCAGCGCTGCGCGCTGCTTTTCTTCCAGTGCTTTGGTCATGCTGGTATCGATAAAACCCGGCGCAACACAGTTGACCGTGATGTTGCGGCTGCCCAACTCGCGCGCCAGCGAACGCGACAGGCCAGTGACACCTGCTTTTGAGGCGCAATAATTGGCCTGCCCGGCGTTGCCGGCATGGCCCACCACCGAAGATACATTGATGATACGCCCGGCCCGTGCCTTCATCATGCCACGCATTACTGCGCGTGACAGACGGAACACCGATTTGAGATTGGTTTCGATAACCATGTCCCATTCTTCGTCCTTCATGCGCATCGCCAGATTGTCGCGGGTAATACCGGCGTTATTGACCAGCACATAAACGCCGCCGAATTCCTTCTCGATCAGTTCGATGACGGCCTCGACCTGGGCCGTGTCGCGCACGTCCATGACGATGCCACGCCCCTGCGCCCCGGCCTCAGCCAGGCTGGCGTTGATGCGTTTGGCGCCCTCTTCGTTGATGTCCGTGCCAATAACCGTCGCACCCTGACGTACTAGTTCGAGAACAACAGCAGCACCGATACCTTGCGCAGCACCAGTGACGAGAGCAACTTGACCTTTTAATAACATGAATTACTCCAGATTGAGATTGGCTTCGATCGAAGCGAAATCGGCCAGCGCCACGCCATTGACACCATCGGCGCAACGTTTGGTGAGGCCGGCTAACACCTTGCCCGGGCCGCATTCGGCCACGGTCGTCACACCCATCGTAGCGATTTTGCGCACCGTTTCAACCCAACGTACCGGCGAAAAGGCTTGCCGAATCAGCGCATCCTTGATTCTCTGCGGGTCGGATTCGGTGGCGACATCGACGTTATTTACCACTGGAATCCTGGGTACTGAAAAATTCAGCTCGGCCAGCCGCTCACCCAACTTGTCGGCTGCTGGACGAATCAATGAGGAGTGGAAAGGTGCGGAAACGGGCAAAAGCACTGCTCGCTTTGCCCCTCGCACCTTGCAGCCTTCACAGGCACGTTCGACAGCGGCTTTGCTGCCGGCAATCACGGTTTGTCCGGGGCCATTGAAATTGACCAGTTCAACGACCTCGCCATGGCCTACTTCGATGGCCGCCTCGACACAAGCTTCACGGATTTTGTCATCATCAAGATTGAGTATGGCGGCCATCGCGCCAGTACCGACGGGAACTGCTTCTTGCATCGCCGTTGCACGCAGACGCACGAGCGGCACGGCATCCTTGAAGTCGATAACCCCCGCCGCAACCAGCGCCGAATATTCGCCAAGGCTATGCCCGGCAACAACTGCTGGAAGCCTGCCGCCTTTATCAAGCCACAGGCGATAGGCAGCTATGCCGGCCGTTAACATCAAGGGCTGGGTATTGACGGTTTGTGTCAGCGCTTCAGCGGGGCCTTCGGCAACCAGAAGCCACAAATCTTGCCCAAGCGTTGCCGACGCCTCATCAAAAGTCGAGCGAATCACGGCAGAATCGCCATAAGCAGTCATCATGCCGACTGACTGGGAACCCTGACCGGGAAAAACGAAAGCGAATGCCATAGATTATCCTCTCAGAACTCGAGTAAAACAGCGCCCCAGGTAAAACCGCCACCAACGCCTTCCAGCAGGACTTTCTGTCCTCGTTGAATGCGCCCGTCGCGAACCGCAACATCCAGTGCCAGCGGAATGGAGGCTGCGGAAGTGTTACCGTGAATATCGACCGTCACGATGATTTTATCCATGCCTAGCCCCAGCTTTTTTCCGGTCGATTCGATAATGCGGATGTTGGCCTGGTGGGGGACCAGCCAGTCGACTTCTGACGAAGCGACCCCGGCAACTGCACAACATTCATTGGCAATCTCGGACAGTACCCGTACAGCGAATTTGAATACGGACTGGCCGTCCATGCGCAAGAAAGGATCGCCAGTGACCTTTCCGTTGCAGATATTTCCCGGCACCGAGAGGATGCCATTATACGAACCATCGGCATGGGCAGCGCTGGCAAGAATGCCGGGCTTGTCCGAAGCTTCCAGTACGACTGCTCCTGCACCATCGCCAAACAACACGCAGGTCGCACGATCTTCCCAGTCAAGAATCCGCGAGAACACCTCTGCACCGATGACCAATGCCTTTTTGTGACTGCCGGAACGAATGAACTTTTCGGCGATGGTCAGGGCATAGACAAACCCGCTGCATACGGCCTGGACATCAAAAGCCATAGCCCCTTGATTGCCCAGTTTTGATTGCAGCAGGCAAGCAGTACTCGGAAAAATGAAATCGGGTGTCGAGGTCGCGACAATGATCAGATCAATCTCTCCGGCATCAATCGCCGCTGCGGCAAGTGCCCGGCGGCTTGCTTCAAACGCCAGATCACTTGACGTACAGCCGGGGTCAGCCAGATGGCGTGCCTTGATTCCTGTACGACTGACGACCCATTCGTCATTGGTATCGACCCCGCGCTGGATGAGATCATTGTTACTGACAGGCTGTCCTGGCAGAAAACTGCCAACACCTGTGATGCGGGCATACATATTATGCTCTCCTCTGAATCGTTTGCTGTTCTGCGACACGCTCGGAAATGCGAGTTAATACGCCGCTTCTTACGGTATCCGCAGCGCGTTCAAGTGCATTACCAAAAGAAAAAATATCGGCCGAACCGTGACTCTTGACGACAATCCCTTTTAAACCGAGCAAACTGGCGCCATTGTAGCGCCGATGATCGACACGTCGCTTGAAGTGCCTTAGAACCGGAATGGCCACCAGTGCGGCCAGTTTCGTCAATAGGTTGCGGCTGAATTCCTGGCGCAGGAAGGTTGCCAGCATCTGTGCCAGTCCCTCTGACGCCTTGAGAGCGACATTGCCGACAAAGCCGTCGCAAACGATCACTTCAGCCTCACCCTTGTAGAGGCCATCACCTTCGATGTTTCCGATAAAGTTTAACCCGGAATCTTTTAGAAGTTCGGCGGCACGTTTGACAACATCATTGCCCTTGATGTCTTCCTCGCCAATATTGAGGAGGCCTACCGTCGGTCTGTCCTTGTGCTCAATGGCCGCAACCAGAGATGCCCCCATGATCCCGAACTGAAGCAGGTGTTCCGGGTTGCAATCGACATTGGCACCCAGATCGAGCACATGGACGTGTCCCTTGACTGTTGGTAACACGGCACAAATCGCCGGACGGTCGATACCTGGCAACATCTTGAGGACGAAACGAGAAATGGCCATCAGGGCACCGGTATTACCTGCTGAAACACAGGCATCGGCCTCACCGTTCTTGACCAGATCAATGGCCACCCGCATCGAAGAATCTTTCTTGCTGCGTATGGCCAGTGCGGGGGATTCATCCATCGCCACGACTTCGCTTGCATGGCGAACGGAAACACGACTATCTCCCGCATTCACCAGAAAGGGACGAATTTTTTCCTCGAGACCAACGAGAACTGCGCGCACATCCTCATGCTTGCGCACAAAGTCGAGCGCCGCCGGCACGGTTACGGCGGGACCATGGTCCCCGCCCATGCAGTCAATGGCGACAGTAACAGTCATCAAATAACAGGCAAAAGAAAAGGCAGGCAATTCCCCATTACGGGAATCTGCCTGCCCAGTCTTGTACTCTTATTCGCCGGTACCCTTTGTGACCTTCTTGCCACGGTAATAACCGGAGGGGCTTATGTGGTGACGCCGATGCACTTCACCGGTCGTCGGTTCGACGGCCAGCGGCGGATTGGTCAGAAAATCGTGGGCGCGAATCATGCCACGCTTGGACGGGGATTTCTTGTTCTGTTGAACGGCCATAAATTACTCCATAGATCAAATTTACTATGCCTTGTCTTTAAAATTTTTCAGCACAGAAAACGGTGAAACCACTCCCGATCCCTGCCCTGTTTCAGGCAAAGCACAACTATCATGACGCGGCGCTGAGGGTAAATCGAGAATAATCTCGTCTTCGATCAACACAACGACATCGAGTTCATTTTGCGCCGGGAGAAAATCCTTTGAATCATCTTCAATTTCTTCCTGCGTCAAATCATCTTCGTCTTTGACGAATTCCAGCACACTACGCACCTTGAGCGGATAATCAATTCCGCCAAGGCAACGCTGGCAGCAAACGGACAACACCCCATCCAACTTTACCAGCAACTGCGGCCTGTTGCGCGAACCAACCCTGCCCTCAACCCGGTAACTCAGAGAGCCGGCCGAATCGACAAGCAAATCAAGCACTCGAGTCAGGCTGGCGATAGGCAAATCGCCTTGCAGCGAACCTGCTTCACGCGCAAAAGCCAGACTGTCAATAACAATCCGTTGCGACATAAGGGGCGCATGATATTATTTTTGACATACGAAGTCAAAGACTTGCAACAACGCATCCATTTGATTTCCCGTTTTTTAATTTTGCCGTGTAAATGGCTCTGATTTCTCTTAATTCCATGCCCAGCACTCAAATTGTTCTTGCCTCGACTTCACCATACCGCCGCGAATTGCTCAGCCGTCTGGGTTTGCCCTTTGAAACGGCCAACCCGGCCACCGATGAAACTGCTCTGTACGATGAGCTACCCGAGGCAACCGCACTGCGCCTGTCCGAAGCCAAAGCCCGTGCGGTCGCTGCGCAGTATCCTGAAGCACTGATCATCGGCAGCGATCAGGTTGCCTATCTTGATGGCCAGATTTTCGGCAAGCCTGGAGATCACGAAAACGCGGTCGAACAGTTAAAAAGGATGCGCGGTCGCACCGTTAACTTTTTTACCGGACTTTGTCTTCTCAATGCAAAAACGGGCAAAGTGCATTTGCGCGGCGTACCGACACGGGTCTCTTTTCGCAAACTGTCGGACGATGAAATTGAGAATTATCTGCGCAAGGAGCAACCCTACAACTGCGCCGGCAGTGCCAAGTCGGAAGGTCTGGGCATCGCCATGATTGCAAAGATGGATGGAGAAGATCCCAATGCACTTATTGGCCTGCCCTTGATTGCACTTTGTGATTTGCTAAGAAATGAAAACGTTAAAATAATATAATCAGTAAGTTGAATAATATAACTAAAGTATAATATGAACAAAGGGCGACTTTATCTCATCCCGGTTCCCCTAGGCCAAACACCGGTAGATTTCGTCTTGCCCCAACCGGTACGGGACTGTGCGAAGCAACTGAAACATTTCGTTGCGGAGAACGCCAAATCGGCTCGAGCCTTCCTCAAATCATTGCCAAGCGATACGCCATTGCAACAAATCGAGATTCACGAACTCAACGAACACACATTAGCTGATGCTCTCCCTGTATTGCTGGCCCCACTGCTTGCCGGAATGGATCTCGGTCTTATTTCCGAGGCGGGTTGCCCGGCCGTAGCCGATCCCGGAGCAAACCTGGTGGCTTTGGCGCACAAAGAAGGAATCCAGGTACTACCAATGATTGGCCCCTCGTCGATTCTTCTCGCCTTGATGGGTTCAGGTCTGTCAGGCCAGAACTTCGCCTTTCACGGCTACTTGCCGGCAAAGGATGAACAACGACAAAAGAGGATTCGGGACCTGGAAAAAGATTCACGTCTAGAAAAAAGGGCGCAAATATTCATTGAAACGCCCTACCGGAACCGACAGATGCTTGAAACACTGATTCAGGTTTGTTCTGAGCAGACCCGGATTTGCGTGGCGACGGACCTGACGCTCGAAAGTGAACGCATCAGGACACGGACCTCTGCCGAATGGAAAAAGCAGGTCTTGCCGGAAATCGACCGACGCCCGACGGTGTTCCTGCTTCAAGCCTAGCGAGCTAGCGCAGTGTTCCAGAATTACCGAACAGGTGCATGCCCAGGCTTTGCCCCATTTCTGCCCCGAGGCGCTTGGCAAAGCGTTCGGCGATATTTTCCTTGACTGAATAGTCGAGAATGTTTTCAGACTTGATTACGTCCCTGGCCACCGAATCAACTGTTCCAAAATCGTCGGCAAGCCCCATCTGAATGCTCTGGCTACCGGCCCACATCAAGCCGGAGAACATCTCGGGGGTTTCCTTGAGGCGTTTTCCGCGTCCCTTGCGCACGACGTCTATAAACTGCTTGTGAATTTCGCCAAGCAGCAAGTGGGCATGTTCTTTCTGTTTTTCGTCCTGTGGTGAAAAGGGATCGAGGAAACCCTTGTTGGCCCCTGCTGTCAGCAAACGCCGTTCGACACCCAACTTGTCCATGGTTCCGGTGAATCCGAATCCATCCATCAGCACCCCGATGGAACCGATGATACTGGCCTTGTCGACGAAAATTTTGTCAGCGGCAGAAGCGATGTAGTATCCGCCCGAAGCGCACAGATCCTCAACCACGACATAGAGGGGAATTTCCGGATGCTTGGTACGCAAACGACGGATTTCGTCATAGACGATGCCGGACTGGACAGGACTGCCACCCGGACTGTTGATCTGCAGAATGACACCAACAGTTCCCTTGTCCTCAAATGCAGACTGCAATGCGCCATTGATTTTTTCGGCACTGGCGTCACCGCTGGCTTCGATCGTCCCACGCAGTTTGATCAGTGCCGTGTGCTTGCCATCAGCAAGCTTCTCCGAACCGCCCCAATCAACCACCAGCACCAGCACTGCAATCAGATAGCTCAAAATGGCAAGCTTGAAGAAAATGCCCCAGCGACGTTTTGCCCTTTGCTCCTTCAGCGAGGCAAAAGCAATCTTTTCAAGTAGTTGACGTTCCCATTGCGGGTCGTTATTTGGAGTTTCCACAATACTTTCTCAGTTGGGGGCAATAAACAGCAACAAACACAGAATCAGTATAACTTGGAAAGTTCAATCGACATGGCCAAAAAATGTGTCTGACGAGCAGATCAGGCGTACTTGCGTAGCCATTTAGCCAACTCTTCAATACTTTGCAGGCGCGCAAGCGGATTCAACGAATCCAGCGCTACCGCCGAATGAGCTCCATAGTCGACAGCCAAACCGGCCACTCCCGCATTGATCGCCATCTGCAAGTCATGGGTTGTATCGCCAATCATCAGGGTCCGTTCCGGCGTTACTTCAAATTCGGCCATCAATTCTTCAAGCATCTGCGGGTGTGGCTTGGAATGACATTCGTCAGCACAGCGCGTTGCTGGAAAAAAGATGCTGAGACCACTATCAGTCAAGGATCGATCAAGTCCACGACGGCTTTTCCCTGTCGCGACAGCCAAAAAATAGCCCGATGAGTGGAGTTCGGCGATCAATTCGGAGACTCCGTCAAACAAGCTCAACTCGTGATCGCGCGACAGGTAATGGAATTTGTAGCGCTCAATCATTTGCGGGAATCTTTCTTCGCCAAGATCCGGCACCGAATGGCGCAAGGCATCGGCGAGTCCGAGACCGATGACTTGGCGTGCATGTTCGTCCGAGGGTTCAGGCAGATCGAGGTCCCGGCATGCGGCCTGAACTGAAGCAACGATAGCCCGCGTCGAATCGAGCAAGGTGCCGTCCCAGTCAAAGACCAGCAGATCAAAATTTTTGGCCATAATCCTGTTTTTCTGTTAGCGAAAGTTTTTGCAAATACGCCACAAGAACCGGGGGCAAGGGCGCTTCCAGCGCCATTCCTGTTCCACTGGTCGGATGCGGAAACTGCATTTTCCAGGCATGCAGAAACATGCGTTTCAGTCCTTCCCTGGGCAGTAACTTGTTTAGTGGAAAATCGCCATATTTCTCGTCGCCGGCAATCGGATAACCAAGATGTGCGCAATGCACACGAATCTGGTGTGTGCGCCCGGACCTGAGTTCGGCTTCCAGCAAGCTGAATTGTTCCCAACGGGCGACCAGTCGAAAAACGGTATGCGATGCTTTTCCCTCATCCGAAACACGCACCCGCCGTTCCCCTGAATCCAGCAAATACTTGAGCAATGGCAGTTTGACGCTGCGCACGGGATCCATCCACCGCCCCTTGACCAGCAGCAAATAACGCTTGTCGGCGCCACGCCCATTGCCATTCGCGCCGCCTTCACGAAACATGTCGTGCAGCACGGTCAACGCCGAACGTTTCTTGCCGACCAGAAGAATCCCCGAAGTTTCGCGGTCAAGGCGGTGCGCCAGTTCGAGGAAACGGGCTTGCGGCCGTTGTCTGCGCAAGGCCTCGATCACCCCGAAACTGACACCGCTGCCCCCGTGTACGGCGATTCCCGAAGGCTTATCCACGACCAGTATGGCTTCGTCTTCATAAATGATTGGCAACTCGGCCTTGAATTCGGCGCCGGCGACGATTTCCGCTTCGCGCTGGGCGATACGAATCGGGGGAATACGCAGAACATCGCCTATCTGCAATCGATAGGAAGCCTCTGCCCGCTTGCTATTCACACGGATTTCACCACTGCGAACAATCCGGTAAACGTGGCTTTTCGGTACGCCCTTGCAAATTTTCAGCAGAAAATTATCGAGGCGCTGCCCCTGCTCGTCTTCGGAAATAATGGCCTGTGTGACAGAACTTTTGCTTACTTCGGCCATTTTGAATATACTAGACTTGATTTGCGTCTCGGATTGAAAGAGGCGATGACCCGTGAGACCGTCGAGCGGCGCCGATTCTTTTGCAATTGCGACGCACTTTCCGGCAGGCATCAGGACCTGTGCAAGATCAAACCGCGCAAATCACCTGGTTAAGTACGCTCACCAAAAGTAGCGATACTACTTGATTTGCGCGCGCCTAGCACGTGTGGACCGCCCCAAGCAGATTCCCGTGCCTTGATTTTTCAGGGTTCGAAGAAGAATGGATTCAGCGAGTTATTTTTTAGTTGCCATACCGGAAAGCCCATGAAGCGTTCTTTTAACAACTAATCCGTCGCTGCCTGCACAAGGCGCTCCCACCGTGATTGTGCGCGGGAGCCCATTTTATGAAACGCATGCTTTTTAACGCGACACAGGCTGAAGAACTACGTGTCGCCATTGTTGATGGTCAGAAACTCGTTGATCTCGACATTGAATCGGCCGCCAAGGAACAAAAAAAGAGCAACATTTACAAGGCTGTAATCACCCGTATCGAGCCTAGTCTTGAGGCAGCGTTTGTTGATTACGGTGCTGAACGACATGGCTTTCTTCCCTTCAAGGAAATATCCCGCGCTTACTTCCAGCCCGGCGTTGACGCCAGTCGCGCGAGCATCAAGGAAGCATTGCGTGAAGGCCAGGAACTGATTGTTCAGGTAGACAAAGATGAGCGCGGCAACAAAGGTGCCGCGCTCACGACGTTCATCAGTCTGGCCGGTCGTTATCTTGTGCTGATGCCCAACAACCCGCGAGGTGGCGGTGTTTCCCGCCGTGTCGAAGGCGAGGAACGCAGCGAACTGCGTGATGTGATGGATCAGTTGCAGGTGCCACAAGGCATGAGCCTGATTGCCCGTACGGCCGCCATTGGCCGGAATTCCGAAGAACTGCAGTGGGATCTCAATTACCTGATGCAGTTGTGGAAGGCAATTGACGGTGCCGCCAACCAGCAAAAAGGCGCCTTCCTCATCTATCAGGAAGGTAGTCTGGTCATTCGTGCCATTCGCGACTACTTCCAGCCCGACATCGGCGAAATACTGATCGATACCGATGATGTTTATGAGCAGGCAAGCCAGTTCATGGCCCACGTCATGCCCGGTACGGTCAACCGTATCAAGCGCTACCGTGATGATGTGCCGCTCTTTTCGCGTTTCCAGATCGAACATCAGATTGAATCGGCGTACTCGCGCCAGGTAACCCTGCCCTCGGGCGGTGCTATCGTCATCGACCACACCGAAGCACTGGTTTCGGTTGACGTCAATTCCGGCCGATCGACGCGGGGCTCGGATATTGAAGAAACGGCATTCAAGACGAATCTGGAAGCCGCGGAAGAAGTCGCCCGTCAGTTGCGGCTGCGCGATCTTGGTGGTTTGATCATCATCGATTTCATCGACATGGAGAGCCAGCGCAATCAGCGAGAGGTGGAAAACCGCCTGCGTGATGGGCTGCGTCTTGATCGAGCCCGTGTGCAGACGGGGAAAATCAGTCGTTTCGGCTTGATGGAACTATCGCGCCAGCGTCTTCGCCCGGCGCTTGCTGAAACCAGTTATATCCCCTGTCCGCGTTGTTCCGGTACCGGCCATATCCGCAGTGCAGAATCGGCGGCACTGCATATTCTGCGCATCCTCGAAGAGGAGGCAATGAAAGACAACACGGCCGCCGTGCATACGCAAGTGCCTGTCGATGTGGCTACCTTCCTGCTCAATGAGAAGCGCCCGGATATTCAGGCCATCGAATTGCGGCACAAGGTCAACATCCTGCTGATCCCCAATATTCATCTGGAAACACCGCAGCACAGCATTACTCGTCTGCGTCACGACGAGATGAATCAGGACGATTTGCAACAACCCTCGTACAAGATGGTTGATGTATCGTCGGAGGAATCCTCAAAGCAGGCATCGAGCTCAGGCGAGGCCAAAGTGCCGCGTCAGGAAGCAGCGATCAAGGGCATTACACTGGATCAACCGGCCCCGATTGTTGACGAAAAATCCAGAGCGGCAAGTGATAAACCGACTGAGGGATTCATCGCCAGGATACTTTCATGGTTCCGTGGCAATCCTGAACCCGTAGTGGCACCCAAACCGGAAAGAAAACCCCGGAACAACATGCAGCGTGACGGACGGCGCGGCGGACGCAGCACTAATCGACGCGATGAAGAACGCGAAGGCCGCGAGCCGCGCGCCAATCGTGAACAAAAAGAGACTCGCGAACCGCGTCCGGTTCAGGTTTCTCCACGAGATGAGAATCAGAAACCACGTGAGCCCAAGGAAACACGCGAACCACGTCGTCAGCGAGGAGAACCACGCCCTGAGCGCAAGGATCAGGCAGCACCTGTGCCAGTTGCCGAAGCCAAGAGCAGCATTCAGGCTGATCTTGGAGTTCCTGAAAATGTTTCCGAAGACGGTAGTGGCGGCGGATCGCGCCGCCGTGGTCGTCGCGGTGGTCGTCGTGATCGTGTTGAACGCAGCGAGAGCCCAGCCGAAGTCCAGGCCAGCGAGATTGCAGCACCAGTTACTGTCGACAACGATACGCTTGTTGGGATGATGACTGAAGCTGTGCCTGAAACCACAATGCCGGTTGTGCCTGAACTGACAACCGAACCAGCGACATTTTCAGCACCGGTCAGCGTTGAACCTGAAACTCCGGTGCTGGAGGTTGAGGTGAATCCCGAGCCTGTCGAAGCTCCTGTGATCGCCCTTGAGGTTCAACCGGAAGTAACTGTCATAGCAGAGGTTGTATCGACGCCAATTGTCGAAGAAACTCAAAGACCGCTTGAGCCGGTTGAGACAAATCCGCCGGTCACCGTTACTGCTACGCCTCTGGTCGATATTGAGAAGGCCATTGAGGAAAGCGGCCTGGTCATGGTCGAAACGAGTAGCGATAAAGTCAAATCGTGGCAACCGGAGCTTGCGGCAATCGAAGCCGAACCGCGTCCGCGCCGCAAACGTCCGGTTCCTATCACCCTCCCGGATGAACCTCTGGTGATGGTAGAAACAAGCAAGCCGGTTTGAACTGCCGGATTGATGTGTAGAAACATGCGGGGCGCAAATGCGCCCCGCATGTCTTGACAGGTTTCAGCTACAGGTCCAGTTTCAGCGTCTCGTCATCACTGTCGGTCATTGCTTGCTGAAATCGTAGAAGCCTGGTAAATAGACGATTGTTGGTGTCCGCCAGACTTATGGCGGACACGACAGGATGACATGACGAACCCACAGTTTCGGATTCAAGCCATGGCAAACGAATTTGCAGGAAAGATTGTCGTCGTCGCCGGAGGCAGTCGCGGCATTGGCCGGGGTATTGCTGCGGCCTTCGCTGCCGAGGGCGCACAAACGGTACTCACGGCTTCATCGAAAGCAAACCTGGAAGCGGCGGCTGAGGTCATCGCGAACAGTTGCGCACTCCGTCCAGACATCATTGCTGCCGATCTGCGCCGGGAGGACGGGTGTAAGGCGGTGTTCGCTTTCGTCACAGAGCGCCATGGTCGCTGCGACATTCTCGTCAACTCGGCAGGAGCGACGCGCGCCGGAACGTTTCTCGAACAGTCTGCGGAAGCCTGGCAAGACGGATTTGCGCTCAAGTTCTTCGGTTGCGTTAACCTTTGCCGACTGTTCTGGCCGCTGCTAAGAACAGCGCACGGACATGTGGTCAACATCATCGGTGGTGCCGCGCGTACTCCGGATCCGGGCTTTCTGATCGGCGGTTCCGTCAACGCCGCCATGCATAATTTCAGCAAGGGACTTTCGTGCCAGGGCAAACTAGACGGCATCAATGTCAACTCCATCCTGCCGGGCCTGACGGAAACCGAGCGCGTCGAGCAACTGTTCAGTCAGCGGGCCGAAGCAAGCGGGTTATCGGTTGAAGAGGTGCGTGCGGCGCAAATCGCGAAAGAGGGTCTCGCCCGGCTGGGCAAGCCCGAGGATGTCGCGGCGCTGGCACTGTTTTTATGCTCTGAACGCGCGCGGCACATTCAGGGAACGGCGATCGCTGTAGATGGTGGCGGCACACCGGGGCTCTACTGAAATTTCAATAAACTGCGCACAGTCCACTTCCACCATCAAAGATGAGGTTGGCTCCGCGGAGAAATTTGTAATACCAAGGCATACGGAGTGGGAAAGGCGTTGCTTTTGCAGCGAGATAACGCAATCCCAGTCAAATTGCGGTTAATCTAGATTCAATCGTCAGCACCTTGCGGATGTCTGGAACAAGTTCAAGGCCCAGCCCTGGTCCCGGAGGGATGGTGATATATCCGTCCTTGACTTCAGGCAATGCTGTCACAACGTCCTTATACCACCCGGTGTAGAACGCTCTAACGGACTCCTGTATCAGTGCGTTCGGGGCATTCAATGACAGGTGGGTCGAAGCAGTCAGGACGACGGGGCCTGTACAATCATGGGGCGCCACTGGCAGGTGCCAGGCTTCGGCCATACTGGCAATCTTGCGAGCTTCAGAGAGACCGCCGCACCAGGAAATGTCTAGCATGACGATGCCCACCGCGTCTGTTTGCAGCAAATCCAAAAAGCTGCCGCGCATGGCGAGTGTTTCAGAAACGCAAAGTGGCGCTTTGCATTGATCCGCGTAACGTTTGAACCCGGTAAGACTGTCGAGCTTCATGGGATCTTCGTGCCAGAAGGTATCGAACTCAGCGAGTCGGTCAGCAATTTGCAGCGCCGTTGGCAAATTCCAGAGCGAGTGGAACTCCACCATGATGTCCATCTTGTTGCCGACTGCTTGGCGGATTTTTCGGAATGGCTCCAGTCCTTTTTCCAAATCGGGACCGGAAATGTAGAGCCCGTCACTTGATTCCGCATAAGGGTCAAAGGGCCATATCTTCATCGCAGTGATTCCCGATTCCAGCAGATCCACAGCCAACTCATCTGCGTGTGTCAGGAAGGCGTTAAGATCGTCATACCTTCCAGGGTTTGATGCCGACAGGCCCCAATTACCTACCGATTGCTGTTTTACCGTGCGTACATAATTACTGCCCGCGCAGGTGTTGTAGGTACGAATCCGATCACGAGACTGACCGCCAAGCAATTGGCAAACAGGCTGGCCGGTAAGCTTTCCAAAGATGTCCCAAAGCGCGATATCTATTGCCGAATTCCCGCGCATTTCAGCGCCGGAACTGCGAAACCCGAGATATCCGACCAAATCTTTGGCTATGCGATCTATTTGAAGCGGGTTTCTACCAAGCAATTTGTGGGCGGCCCATTCATGGATGTAGGCCTCTGTTGACTGTGCCCCAAAAAAGGTCTCACCTAATCCGGAAATTCCCTCATCTGTGTGAATCAGGACCCACAGCACATTAGGGTACTCCTGCGGGCGCATTGTCTCCACGCTGATAATTTTCACTATGTCTCCTTGTCATCGCCATCCGGGCATGATGCTGGCAGGATCGTAAATGGTTTCTTTTTGTTGTGAAACGGTGCAAACCGATCTTGCTTTATTCCCACTCAATAGTAACGTTATATTTTTATACTTTTATATCAGTTACTTATAACTGTAAAAAACTCTTTGTGTAACTTTAGTGTAACTTTTATAGCGCTCAACGCTTAAAGTATACCAACTAATTTCTGTCAATTCAACGGCTGATATTTCAAAAGTTACACACCGTTCAACAATATTCCACGCTGCACCGACAAGCTGTTTTCGCGTTCCCGCATAGCAATACAGCAGCGCACCCAAACGAATGCAGTGTGGGCGCACGATGCA
>JAIFKU010000155.1 GCA_020049495.1 Accumulibacter sp. | reverse complement strand
CGCATATTGATCGATCCCGGCTACCTGCTCAGACTCATACCCCGTTGGATTCACACCCCTCGCTCAGACTCATACCCCATTGGACAACGCTGTTATTTGACATGGGTACAGGGGTAAAGGATACTCTGAGCCATGCCGCTGCCGGCCGTCCCTCCAGAACCGCTACATTCTCCAGTGATCCATACAACGCCCGAAATTCACCCGATCAACCTCGCTCATGTGCCCGACATACGGCTGATCGCTTGCGACATGGATGGCACGCTGCTCGATGACGACTGCGCGATCCATGACGATTTCTGGCCGCTTATCGACCGGTTGCACGCACGCGGAATCATCTTCTGCCCAGCCAGCGGTCGGCAATACTACAGCCTGCTGGAGCGCTTCAGGCCGATCGCCAACGAATTGATCTTCATCGCTGAAAACGGCACCTACGTGATGCACAAAGGGATAGAGTTCAGTTCGGATTGCCTCACACGGGAAGCGGTGCAAGAGCTGATCCGGACTTACCGGAAACTCAAACTGAAAGAGGCCGATGTCAGTGCCGTTCTTTGCGGGAAACACTCGGCCTACGTCGAAGAGAACAACGAGGATTTTTTCGCCGAGGCGGCCAAGTATTATCACCGCCTGGAAATGGTTGATGATCTTCTGGCGATAGAGGACGACATCCTCAAACTCGCGACGTTCACGCCAAGGTCATCCGAACACGTCATCTATCCGATGTTTGCGAGCTTTCGCAACGCCCATAAGGTTGTCGTTTCCGGCGAGCACTGGCTCGATGTGATGGCCCCTCAGGCGAACAAGGGTTCAGGTCTGCGCCATATTCAGGAGAGGTTGCACATTACGCGGGACCAGACGATGGTTTTCGGGGACTTTCTCAATGACCTTGAGATGATGGACGAGGCCACTTACTCCTTCGCGATGGCCAATGCCCATCCGCAACTGAAAGCGCGCGCCAGCTTCCTTTCGCCCGGGAACGCCGACAATGGCGTCGTGCGCACAATCAAATCCGTACTCGGGATCGAGTAAGGGCTTGGTCGATATGCCTGATAGCCTGCGGAAATGTCATCCTCGCTGCCGGGCGCTGTTCCCGGCTGGTCAATAAGCTTGACCTAGTTCTCCGGTAGGCATTAAAGTATCCATTAATATCCGTCTCCGAATGGCCTAAAGTGCGTCAAGTTGCCACAAATGCTGTTCACGATGCTTTGGTCGAAATCGGGCCGGGTTCGCTGGCGTTCGCCGGCCGAGGACTTAATCGTCCCGAGTGTGTCCTGAGCACGGCTTACGGCGATCTTTACACGGCCGACTGGCGAGGGGGCGTTGCCCACATTCGGCCCAATGGCGAGCAGCGGCTCTATCGAGGGATGGCGCCCGACGGGCGTGAACTGCGGCCCAATGGCATCGCGCTGAATGCCGACGGATCTTTCCTGATCGCCGATCTTGGCAGCGAACGGGGCGGGGTATTCCGCCTCCAGCGGGACGGCAGTGTCAGCGTCTTTGTCGACCGCGTCGATGGCTTTGATCTGCCGCCCAGCAATTTCGTCTTTACCGACCATGCCGGGCGTACCTGGATTACGGTCAGTACGCGCCAGATACCGCGCGCCGCAGCTTACCGCAAGGACATTGCCGACGGATTCATAGTCATGGTCGACAACAAGGGTGTGCGCATCGTTGCCGACAATCTGGGGTTTACCAACGAAGCCGCCATCGATCCCGGCGGTAACTGGCTTTACGTCAACGAAACGTATGGACGCCGCCTGTCACGCTTCCGGATCAAAGCCGGCGGTGAACTTGGACAACGCGAAGTAGTCACCGAATTCGGAGCCGGAACCTTCCCTGACGGAGTGGCCTTCGATGCCGAGGGTGCGGCGTGGATCACCAGCATCATCAGTAACCGGATCATCCGCGTACTTCCCGATGGCCGTCAGCAGTTGATTCTGGAAGATGCCGATGCGGACCATGTCGCGTGGGTGGAGAATGCCTTTCAGACCAATACGCTCGGCCGGCCCCATCTTGACAGCAGCAAAAGTCGATATCTGAAAAACCTGTCGAGTCTGGCATTCGGCGGGCCTGATTTACGTACGGCTTACCTCGGCTGCCTTCTGGGTGAGAGCGTCGGCTACTTGAAACTCCCTGTCGCAGGACATCCCCTTGCTCACTGGAACTACCACTGATATGAACACGACAAGCAAACGCATCCGCAGCGAAAAACCTAAAAAGACACTCGTCGATCGTGTCTATCACGAGATCCAGAACCGGATTCTTTATAACATCTGGGGTACCGGGTATCAGGCGCTTGAGAAGGAACTCTCGGAGGAACTGGGCGTTAGCCGCACACCGGTACGCGAGGCACTGATCCGTTTGCAGCGCGACGGCCTGGTCAAGGTTGTTCCGCGCCATGGCATGCGCGTCCTGCCCATATCGGCTACGGATATTCAGCAGATTTACCAGATTCTCACCAGTCTTGAATCGCTGGCCGTCGAACTGGCCGCATCAAGAAAACTTTCTGCCAAGGAATTCAAATCGCTGGACAGTGCATTGAAGGAAATGAAGACTGCACAAGACGCTTCCGATCTGAAGGCATGGGCACAGGCTGACGAAAACTTCCACTATCATCTCGTGGAACTGTCCGGCAACCGGATACTGACCGAAGTTGTCGATAATTTCTGGGGCCGCTCCCAGCGCGCCCGCCTGACCATGCTCTCGATCCGCAACAATCCCGTCAACTCCACACAGGAACACGCCAAGATCGTCGATGCCATTCGCTGCTGTGATGGTTTGCGCGCCCGCGAATTGGTCGAAGCCCATCGCAAGCGTGGCGCTTCGGATTTGAGCGAGTTGATGGAAAAGCACCTCAATATTCTGCAACTGTCATGATCCGTGTCTTTGCCGCGCTGCCCGCTATTGGCCTTGGAGATGAGCCATGAAGAAATCCGGGCGGGTAATTGCAGTGGTTGAAATGAACCTCGGACCTAGTCCAAAGTATACATTACAGTATCTGTTGACACATTTTTAAATGCTCGTTATTGTTCATGCTGCATTCAATTTCCGGCTGGCAGCCATCAGCGATTGGCGCCAAAAAGGCGGCTAGGCGTTTTGAACAGCAGCACCTAACTCAAGGAGCAGCACCATGAAACAAAGTGTGATCATCGCCTTTCTGGGGAGAACACAAGACCGCTTTTGTGAATACAACAGCCCCAAGACCACCTTCGAAAAACTGCAGATGGTTCAGCAGATCAAAGGCTTTGATGGTGTGGAAATGGTTTATCCCCACGAAACGTCATCGCCCGAAGAAATCAATGGAATGATGAAGGAACTCGGTCTCAACTGGGCGGCAATCAACGCCAATGTCAAGAAAGATCCCAAATTCATCCCCGGCAGTCTGTCCCGACCGATCAAGGCAATCCGCGACGAAGCTGTCACCATCATCAAGCGCGCCAAGGATTTTGCCAAAGCTGTCGGCGCACCTCACGTCACCTGCTGCCCCTTGTCGGACGGCTACGACATGTTGTTCCAGGTTGATTACCAGAGCGCATGGAAGAACATGATTGAAACGGTGGGCGAGGCCGCCGATTATCTGCCGGAGATCCCGCTGTTCCTTGAGCCGAAATATTCAGAAGTCCGCGTGCATTGCCAGCTCGACAGCACAGCAAAAGCGCTCCTGCTGCTCAAGGAAGTCGGCAACAAGAACACCGGTATTACGCTGGACCTCGGGCATTCACTGCAGAGCCAGGAAAATCCGGCCCAGATGCTGGTGACTACGCTGGAATCCGGCTTTGACGTCTATATCCACACCAACGACAACGACACCAAGGCCGACTGGGATCTGGCCGGCGGCAGCCGGCACTTCCTGAACTACGTTGAGCTTCTTTTCTGGGCCAAGGAATACGGTTACAACAAGTATTTCACCACCGATGCCTCACCTCGTATCTTCAACATCATCGACTTTTTCGAGCGACACGCGGAAGTCAGTCTGGGTATCTGGAATCTGGTCAACAAGCTTGATGCGAAAAAGTACCGCAAGCTGATGGCTGAAGAAAACTACAATGAATTAATGAGCCTAGTGACCAAGGAAATTTATCGGGTTTAGTGTCGTTCCATTCAGTTTCTGTATTCGATTGCATTGCGTTTCGTTTCGTTTAGTTTTGTTTAGTTAAAACAAAGGTCTCAACCTGTTGATAAACTCATGGAGGTTTTATGAAAACTACCAAGCAACTCGTCCGCTTCGCTATAGTGCTCGCAGGAACATCGTTCGCCGTAGGCGCTTACGCACAAACCGTACTGAAGTTCAGTCATACCGACCAGCAACAGGGCGCCCGTCAAGCCGGCGCACAGATTTTTGCCAAAAAAGTCGCTGAATACACGCAGAATCGTTACAAGGTGAATGTTTTCTGCTGCGGCCAGTTGGGCAACGATCCGAAGAATATTGAACAACTTGTTGCCGGTGGTATCGACTTCACCGTGTCCTCGACGGGTTCGTATGCGCCGCACGTCGACACGCTGAACCTGACGATGATGCCGTTCATGTTCGACAGCTACGAGCAGGGCTGGAAGTTCTATGACGAATCAAAGTGGCTGAAGGCCCAGTTCGACAAGGCCCCGGCCAAGGGTTTCCGCTTTCTCGCAACGTGGGAAGCCGGCTTCCGCTGCATGACCACCAAGGAACAGCTCAAGACCCCGGCCGATGCCAAGGGCAAGAAGCTGCGCACCTTCCC
Organism: Accumulibacter sp.; assembly: GCA_020049495.1. Classification (GTDB taxonomy): domain Bacteria; phylum Pseudomonadota; class Gammaproteobacteria; order Burkholderiales; family Rhodocyclaceae; genus Propionivibrio. The sequence goes on along the minus strand of JAIFKU010000155.1, from coordinate 791 downwards.
GAACGAAATGATGCGTTGGATGCTCGAAGACATGGGCTTCGGTGTTCAGATCATGCCCTTGCCGGAAGTCTATCTAGCGATTCAGCAGGGTGCCGTGTTCGGTCAGGAAAACCCGATCGATACGATCTACTCGAACAAGTTCTATGAAGTCGCCCCCTATGTCGGCCTGACCCGCCACAACTACAGCCCGCTGCCGATGGCGATCTCCGAGAAGACCTGGGCCAAGCTGTCGCCGGAAGACCAGAAGGCGATTGTCAAGGCTGCCAAGGATGCCGGCGACTGGAACCGTGCCGAAGTCAAGGCCAACGAAGAGAAGCAACTGGCTGAAATGGCGTCCAAGGGTGCCAAGATCATCACGCCTGATGTCAATGCTTTCCGCGATGCCGTCAAGCCGACTTACGAGAAAGCCAAAGCCAAGTGGGGTAGCGACACGGATGCCATCCTGGCCGATGCCGCTGCCGTACGCAAGGCTCTGCCGGTCACTAAGAAATAGCAGGTCTGTTTCAACGGGCATGGACTGGAGTCTCTGCACAAACAGGACGTCGCAGTCGTGCCCGTTTTCATCCCCCACTCTCTGTCTCTGGTGACACACCTGAAGATTTGAGCGTGATGCCAACAGACGTTTGCCAAGTCACTGGAAGTCCTGGCGGACGAGAAAAGTTTTGTGCGACAGTCGCGTGATTTTTCATCGTCATGAAGAAAAGGGAAAGTCGTGGTAATTGCTGAACACAGCGCTGACTTGAAAACACACGAATTGTTGCCGTGCGGACCGGTACAGGCATTGCCCATTC
>JAIFKU010000084.1 GCA_020049495.1 Accumulibacter sp. | reverse complement strand
CCGAACATGTTATCGACGACGAGAAAAACCAGGTTGGGGTCGAAAACGAATAGTGAGGTTCCGCGAAGCGGTTTGGCCGCCACCAGATTCAGGTTGGTCGGTACCACGAGATTGCGGATGAACTCGCTGTATTTCTGCACCCGGATCGGACCGACCGATATTTCAGTCGTGCGATGCATATAGTTGAACAGACCGATGCGCAGGTAGCGTGCAAAGCGCTCGTTGATGAGTTCAAGCGTCGGCATGCGTCCGCGGACGATGCGCTCCTGTGTTCCCAGGTTGTACGAGCGAACGCCGCCTTCGCTGTCGTCCGTCGTTTCAGGCTCGTCAGTTTCGCCGCTAACGCCCTTGAGCAGAGCGTCGACCTCGTCCTGGGAAAGAAAGTCGGTGGCCATTTTGCCCTACTGGATGATGAAGGACGTAAACAGGACTTCTCTTACCGGGGCATCCTCTGGTTTTTCCTTGCCGCCCGGTTCAAGAATCTCGTTAATCTGATCACGAATTTCGTTGGCCAGAGTTTCCTTTCCCTCATTGGTGATCAGTTCGGACTTCTTCTTTCCGGAAAGCAGCTTCATGATGTTGTTGCGTAGTTTCGGGGTGTATGCCTTGAGTCTGTCACCGACATGAAGATCGGATACTTCGACGGAAATCATCAGTTGTAGAAACAGGTCACCATTCTCCGGGACGAGATTGACCGTAAATGCATCGAGAGCCACATAAACCGGCGCTGCTTCCTTGCCCCCTTTTTTCTTGTCTACTTTGGCTTTCTCGCTAGCCACCTCGCCGTCTTCGGCGTCTTTATTGCTTTGCCCCTTCATCAGAAAAAAAGCGGCAGCCCCGCCAACAGCCAGAAACAGGACAAGTGCGGCGGCGATGATAACCAGTAGTTTTTTGCTCTTCCTTGGCGGCGCAACAGGTGCAGCTTCTGCACCCTCTGCACCAGGCTTGGCTTCCTTGGCCATCGATGAACCCTCCTGTTTTCTCTGATTGACTCTAATTCACCGCTGTGCCGCGGCTACGATTTCTGTCGTGATGCCATCAGATCGTGTGTGTGACGATCAGGCAAAAATGTCGACCAGGCCGTTTTGTGCAGAAAATGCCCTGGATGGAAGTGATCCAGCCGAGTTTGCGACAAGTATAGCGTTATCTGTCATCCATTGGGACGGACTCCGGTTCGCCTCTCCATTGCTGGCCTGCTGCTGGAACGACTGTGCGCTGACATTGGTCTGCCCCAGCTCAATTCCCGCGCTGGCAAACATTTCCCGCAAGCGTGGCAAGGCCGTTTCGATCGCATCACGAACTTCCGCGCTGGCTGATACGAAGGACGCCGTAGCACTGCCCTTGTCCATGCTCAACGAGACTTCTATTGGCCCCATATGCGGCGGGTTTAGGGTGAGTTGTGCCGATTGCTTGTCGCTGCTGGCGAGCCAGACAATTTTCTGAGCGAAGTCGCCTGCCCAGCTATGATCACGAATGGGTGTTGGAATCGGGAGAGAGGCTTCCCTGAGGAGAGTAATGTTATTCGCATTGCCGGACGTGTTTGTTGACAGTACCTGAATACTGTTCGGCTGTGTTTCGGGCGAAACGTGCCTGGAAACTGTCGGATCTGTAGTCGATGCAAGCAGTATGGAAACGGCAAATTTTGCCGGTTTATCACTTGTGGCGGATATTGTGGCGGGATCAGGGGCGGTTTTCGTCTCTGCTTTCAGACTTGTTCCAACGGCGTCCGTGCTCTGCAACTGTGTCAGTTTGTCTGCAGTTGTTTGCTCTGTCTTGCCCATTCCGGGTTGGTGGGGGTCAGAAACCGGCGCGGTGTTGAGCGCTAGCCTTTGTTCCGGCGGTACGATGCCTAGTGTGGCAATGAGCGAGGCGGTATCGGCTGGAGCGGCGTCAGCTTCGGGCAGCTCCGTCTTTTCCGGGCTTGCCGGCACGGTTTCCGCTACGACAGATACCAGTTGACCAAGCAGCAGGCTGGCAAAGCTCTGAGCGCCTGCCATGGTGTCGTCGTTACCGTTAGTGCTACTCGTGGCCTTGTCAGCCACAGTGGCTTGCGCCGGCTTGGACGGCGGCGAAACAATGGTAACCGACATGATCTTTCCTTGATGACAAGTGTTGCCTTGGTGATAGCAATCTTTGTGCCAGAGAGGATGTATTTTGATGTTGCTGGCGTCGCCTATGGCGAAACCCTTTGCTTCGTGCAATTACACTTCAGCACCGATCAGCGCCCCGTTGGCTTCCATCCATGCCCGCCGTCCGGCAGATTCGTTCTTGGCCATCAGCATGTTCATCACCGGATTGGCCTCGTCGGCACCGGGCTGGCGAATGCGCATCAGGCGGCGGGTGTCGGGCGACATGGTCGTTTCCCAGAGCTGCTCCGGATTCATCTCGCCCAGACCCTTGAAGCGCGAAAGAGCAACCGCTTCAGACTTGACGCCTTCCATGCCCAGGCGATCAATGATTGCTTCACGCTCGGCATCGTCAAGCGCGTAAAGCTTGCGCGGTGGGCGTTTCTTGCCGAGCGCCGGAACATCCAGGCGGTAGAGCGGGGGCTGCGCGAAAAACAGGTGGCCGTGTTCGATCAGCTTGGGGAAGTGGCGGTAGAACAGGGTGCACAGCAGGACACGGATGTGGCTGCCATCTACGTCGGCGTCGGTCATGATCACCACCTTGCCGTAGCGCAGATTGTCGAGCACACTGTCCGGCGCATCGGGCAGGTGCGGGTCAAGGCCAAGGGCGACGGCGATGTCATGTACTTCACGGTTGGCGAACAGGCTGCCGACTTCGATTTCCCAGGTATTGAGCACTTTGCCTCGCAATGGCAGGATGGCCTGCAACTCCTTGTCGCGGCCGGCCTTGGCCGAGCCGCCGGCCGAGTCGCCTTCGACGAGAAAGAGTTCGTTGCGCCGGATGTCTTCGCTCTGGCAGTCGGAAAGCTTGCCGGGCAGGATGGCGACGCCCGACTGTTTGCGCTTCTCGACTTTCTGCCCGGCACGCGAACGCGCTTGCGCGGCACGGATGGCCAGTTCGGTGATTTTCCTGGCGTCGTCCGGGTGTTCGTTGAGCCACAGCTCAAGCGGGTCGCGCACCATGCGCGACACCAGCGCCACGGCATCGCGCGAGTTGAGACGCTCCTTGATTTGCCCCTGAAACGAGGGATCGAGCACGCGCGCGGCGAGGACGTAACTGGCGCGTGAGAAGACATCTTCGGCGGCCAGCTTGACCCCCTTGGGCAGCAGTGCGCGGTGCTCGGCGAAACTCTTGACGGCGTCGAAGGCCGCCTGGCGCAAACCGGTTTCGTGCGTACCGCCAGCCGGGGTGGGGATCAGGTTGACGTAGGATTCGCGCGCCAGATTGCCTTCGGCGCTCCAGCAGATGGCCCACGCCGCGCCGGAGCCGACCGGGAAGTTCTCGTCGCCGGCCTGAGCGTATTTCTCGGCGGTGAACATCGGCGCCGTCAGTTCGCCGTCGAGCTGTTCGGCCAGGTATTGCTGCATGCCGTTGGCGAAGCACCAGGTTGTCTTTGCGCCGTTTTCGATGGCCAGCGAAATTTCCAGTCCGGGCAGCAGTACCGCCTTGCTGCGCAGCAGACGTTCAAGTTCGGTCGCCGGGATGCTGGCCGTGTCGAAGAAGCGTGGATCAGGCCAGGCCCTGACGCGGGTACCGCTCGCTCTCTTGGGCGCATCACCGATGCGCTGCAGCGGTTCGATCACCGCACCACCGGAGAACGCTATCTGGTGACGACCGCCGTCGCGGGTGACTTCAACCTCAAGCCGGCTGGACAGCGCATTGGTTACCGAAACACCGACCCCGTGCAAGCCACCGGAAAAACGGTAAGCCGAGGTGCCATCAGCCTTGTTGAACTTGCCGCCCGCGTGCAACTGGGTAAACACCACCTCGACCGTCGGCACGTTTTCGACCGGGTGAATTTCGACCGGAATGCCGCGCCCATCGTCCTGAATGCTCACCGAACCGTCGCTGTGCAGAGTGACCTGGATGCGCTTGCAGTAACCGCCCAGCGCTTCGTCAGCAGCGTTGTCGATGGCTTCCTGCATGATATGCAGCGGGTTGTCCGTGCGCGTGTACATGCCGGGGCGGTGGCGAACGGGTTCCAGTCCCTTGAGCACGGAAATCGATTGTGCGGTATAGCTCATTGCGCGTGGTTCTCCGGCGTGCGTGTGTGCGTGTCTCCGGTGCTTTGCCGGAAAGACAAAGGCCAGAACAGGTCTGGCCTTGTTGTTTTACAAGCCGGAGTTTACCACCGGATGCCGAGCTGCGGACCGATGAGTGCTTCGGCATGTCAGGGTTGCTGCCCAGGCAAAGGCCATGAGAAGGGTCGCTTTGAGAAATCGGAATAAACAAAACCTCGCTCGAGGTTGGCAACTGACATTCAGCTTTGGTCAAGGGGCTGAAGCTGAAATCAGTCCCAGTCTCTTCAACTGCGCATGAATTCCAGAGGCCATCTGCTGATAGCCTTTGGCGTTCGGATGAATCTGATCCGCGCAGAGTTCAGGTCGAGCCAGAATGTCTGAAAACAGATCGCTGATCAGCGGAATTTTTTCTTCCTCGGCCAGTTCGCGGTAGATGGGAGCATCAGACGGTTTTCTTGCCACCACGCTGAGCAAGGAGAACTCCGGAACAGCCAGGAGCACGCTTTGTGATCCACTTTGCCTGACCTGTCGGATGATCCGGCGCAGGTCATCCTTTACCGCCTTTTGTGGCCTGCGCCGGAGAAAATCGTTACCGCCCATTTCGATGATGACCAGCGCCGGTCGATGTTCCTCCAGCAAGGCCTGGATTCGTTCCTGCGCGGCTTCGGCCGTATCGCCCGGGATTCCGGCATTGGTCACGCGCCAGCCGGTACTCCGGGCCAGCAGGCTAGGCCAGTCCTCGCCGGGCGAGGCGCCGGTGCCAAAGGTGACGCTGTCACCGAAGGCGAGAACGGTTTTTCCAGGTGAGATAGCCGGTAGTTGCGCTTTCCTGCCACAGGCAGAAATGAACCCAGCGGCGATAAGGACTCTGATAAAACTTCTGCGTTGCATGGACGACCTGCTTCCCGTCAAAAAGACAATCCCGTCACACCGCGTCAAGAGCGTCCGTATACCTGCTTACTCTACAGGAATGTCTCAGACCACCCTTGCCGTATGCAGCAGATAGTTGATACCGGTATCCCGACCGAGACGGTAGCGTTGAGTGAACGGGTTGTAACTCATACCGATCAATTCATCAGGTTCCAGCCCGACACTCTTTGCCCAGCGTGAAAGTTCAGAAGGCTTGATGAATTTCTCATATTCATGCGTACCCTTGGGGAGCATCTTGAGCACATATTCGGCTCCGATGACGGCGAACAGGTAGGCTTTGGGGTTACGGTTGATCGTCGAGAAAAAGACATGACCGCCGGGTTTGACCAGTGCGGCACAGGCGGAGATGGTGCTGGCCGGATTCGGGACGTGTTCGAGCATTTCCATGCAGGTGACCAGATCAAATCGGCGAGGGGTCTGTGCGGCGAGTTCTTCCGCCGATATGTTCTG
>JAIFKU010000112.1 GCA_020049495.1 Accumulibacter sp. | reverse complement strand
CTTTGGTTGTTGTTGAGCCTCGGTGCTTTGCAGCTTGCGGCCTGGAAATCCGCTGTGATCGGCCTGATTTTGGCGGCAGGGTTGGCATTGTCCGGTTTCTCCATGCCCGCCGTCAGTCTTATGCAGGCCTCGCTGGAGGGTGTTCTGCTGGCCCTCTTTCCTATCCTCTGGGTGGTCATTTCGGCTTTGTTTATGTACCGGGTATCTGTTGTTTCCGGTGGAATGAATGTTATCCGGCACATGCTGACAGGCTTGTCTCCTGATCGACGACTCCAGACCCTGATTCTGGCCTTTGCCTTCGGTGGCTTTCTGGAAGCGGTCGCCGGGTTTGGTACTGCGGTGGCCATTCCGGCCAGCATCATGATTGCCATGGGTTTTGAACCTCTCCTGGCAGCCACCGTCTGCCTGATGGCCAATACCATACCAGTGGCCTTTGGCGTTCTTGGTGTACCAGTCGTCACACTGGCGCAGATCACCGGCCTCCCCGAAAACCCCTTGTCACTGTATGCCTCCGTGCAGTTGATTCCTCTGGTGTTGATTCTGCCGGTTATTCTGGTTGCCATGGTCACCCGCAACTTGAAAGCCGCCCGGGAAGTCGCCGCTCCCGCCATATTCTCTGGCGCGGTGTTCGGTATCCTTCAAAGCCTGACGGCCTGGTTTATCGGACCAGAGATGCCCGCAGTAATCGGTTCATTGGGAGCACTCCTGGCGCTGGTTGTTACTGCAAAGCATTTCGCTCCCAAGACTGCCTGGCGCTTCCCCCATGAGAATGTCGAGATCCCGGAGATTCGCCGGGAACCCCTCGTTGTGCTGCTTAAAGCCTGGTCTCCCTTTCTTCTCATCCTTCTGTTCATCTTGGCCACGCGGGCGTTTTCTTTCCTGGATTTCCTTAACCACGCCCCGTTTGTGATCAGTAAGCAAATTTATTTCGGCCCCGGCGGTAAAGCACTCTCCTTCCCACTGGCCACCAGTGGGGGCACCATCCTGTTTATTTCGGCTATCCTCGGCGGGTTGATCCTGCGTATGAGTTTTCATGCTTTGGTCGGTGCTTTTACGGATACCATGAAAATGGCCTGGAAAACCATCGTTACCATTATCTCTATCGTAGCTATGTCCAAAATCATGGCCTATTCAGGAATGGTCGCTGTAATTGCAGCCATGTTCAGTGCAACCGGCCTGTTCTTCCCTTTCCTTGCCCCGTCCATTGGTGCGCTGGGTACCTTCCTGACGGGCAGCGACACCACTTCCAACGTATTGATTGGATCGTCGCAGCCAACGCCAGTGGTGCCACGGCAGGTAAAATGATTTCACCTCAGAGCATCGCCATTGCCACATCCTCTACCGGCCTTAACGGCAAGGAAGGTGAACTTCTCCGCCGAACACTCCCGTGGTGCCTCGCCTATGTCGTGTTCTTGGGAATTATTATCGGGCTGGTAGCTTTGGTGACCTGAACGACTGGCTCGTTTTTGGGAAAACCAGGGTATTTTCCGGCAGTAATTTGCGACACTGAATGCTTGATAAGCCCTCAGCCAAGTAGTCTTCTTGCCATAGAGCTCGATCTGAAGACTGATTGTGGCTTTAAACTAACAACCCGATTTTTGAATGCCAGCTTACGACCGGCCACCACGCCCGCCCTTCTACGAATGAACCTGGAAAATCCTGACAAAATGGTGCGCGAAATCGTCAAATACCTGCTCTAACGGCCCCACAAGCTTGACAACGGCACGGCCCAAAGGCCATCGCCCAACGGCATGGTTTCGTTGCCGTCGTAGAGCAGAACGCCCAACTTGAACCGATCACCGGCAATGCTGGACAGTTTCTTCAGGCCACGCAGATCACTATCCTTTACGGTGGCAGAGGATTTCACTTCCACTCCAACCAACTGGCCTGCAGCACTCTCGATCACCACATCGACTTCAAACTTATCGGCGTCGCGGTAGTAGAGCAGTCGATAGTCCCCCTCAGCCGTGATGGCATGCTTGAGCAACTCACCGTACACGAAGGTTTCCAGTACATTACCGAACCGGCTGCGATCTTGCCGAACCTCTGTGGCACTGAGATCCGTCAAGGTAGCCAGCAGACCGGAATCAATGAAATGCAACTTCGGGGTTTTCACGACACGGTTAAGCCGGTTTCTGGACCAAACCTCAACGCGTCGTAACAGGTACATCTGCTCGAAGATCCCAGTGTATCGGGCAGCCGTTTTTCCATCCAAGCCAACTTGGCCACCCAATTGGGTGTAGTTGCACATCTGGCCGGAGATCTGGGCCAAGGCATGCAGAAAGCGGGGCAGTTGATCAAGCTTGTCTACGTTGGCGATATCCTGGACGTCACGCTGGATTATGGAGTTGATGTACTGACGTGCCCAGACGGTGCGGCGGCGAGCACTCTCACGAGCAATGGCTTCTGGATAGCCCCCCCGTAAAACCGCATCGACCATAGACTCTCCTACCATCGGCGTATCGGCCTTGAGCAGACGGCCGTCGAAAGACGCTTCGATCCAGTTTGCCGTGCTGCCGTGCATCTCGCTTTGAGACAAGGGGAGAAGGGTTAGCGTTTCCATGCGCCCGGCCAGCGAGTCAGCCACCGTGGGTAACGCCATTAAGTTCGCCGATCCGGTTAACAGGAAACGACCAGGCCGCCGATCCTCATCAACACTTTTCTTGATGGCCAGCAGTAACTGCGGAGCGCGTTGTATTTCGTCGATGACAGCACAATCCAGGCTACGGATCATCCCCACGGGGTCTTCCCGGGCAGACAGCAAGGTCAATTCGTCATCCAGCGTGAGGTAGCGCATTCCTTGTTCGGCCATTTGCCGCACCAGTGTCGTTTTTCCAGCCTGGCGCGGGCCGGCGACCAGAACGACTGGCGTATCCGCCAAGGCTTCAGCAATACGTGCTTGCACAAGGCGCGGATAGAGAGAGGGCGTATTCATGCCGTAATGGTACCGATAAAACCGGACATTGTCACCAATAAATCCGGAATTACATGTCGTAAATTACGGAATATAAACTCTTAAATCCCGGAAACTAAAAAGCATTTTAGTCAGATTCGTTTTTTCAGGACATCAATTGCCACCCCTTGCAAATGGGTTATCGATATCGCTCGACGATATCTCCAAGTTGATTGGTGTTGTTCTCCCCATTCAAGAAACATGGGAGCCATCAATATATTGAAAAATGCAGTGTATGACTATGTGCTATGCTATGCAATTGATTCGTGGAACAGATAGGGAAAAGTGCGACAGCGGTGATTCCATTGCCGGAATGAAAATGGGCACCTGGAATCAGGTACCCATTTTCAGGTGTGACTGGCGCGCCCGACACGATTCGAACGTGCGACTTCCACCTTCGGAGGGTGGCACTCTATCCAGCTGAGCTACGGGCGCGTGGAGGTTGCGAAGCATAGCCTTTTTGGCCGGCGGCGTCCATCGTGGCGGGTGTGCCTGAGGGTTAGGGAAAGGTTGATTGATTTGTCACCCCGGCGAAAGCGCCCCGAAGGAAGTGCCCTTGGGGTGCCGGGGTCCAGCTCGTTGATTCTTCTGGATTCCGGCTTTCGCCGGAATGACGGATTTGGAATGCTTCAGGGCGCCTGCGCGGGAACGTCAGAAGCAAATAATTCAGCGCGAGCGGTCTTCAAACATGACCGTGCCGGATCAGCAGTATCGACGGGCATCTCCGCCGGACCATTGCCAGGATAGCCTATCCACGCGGCCTGCGGGAACGTGCCGTTTCGAGGTGCTGGCAGAGCCGTTCGGCGCCGTCGAGCAGGCGCGGGGTGTGGCGCTGGATCAGGTCAGGGAGGACAAAGAAGAGGTTGCTGCGGGCGACGGCGGTGATCGAGGTCCAGCGCTTCCAGTCGTCTAGCCATTCGGGGCGCGATTCGCCCATGCCGCTGGCGACGATGGCCTCGGGGTTGGCGGCGATCACGGCTTCGACGGTGACAATGGGCGCCAGCGAATCAAGCTTTTCAAAGACGTTCTCGCCGCCGCACAGGCGGATGACGCTGGAGATGATCTGATTCTTGCCAACGGTCGCTAGCGGCTGCTGCCAGATCTCGTAGAAGGTGCGTACCGGCGGCCGCGTGCTGTAGGTCTTTTTCAAGCCGGCCAGACGCTCGCGGAACTGCTGGGCGGCGGCATTGCCGATTTTACTGGTTCCGGCCAGGATGCCGAAACGCTCGATCTCGGCCGCCACGTCTTCGATGCGATCGGGCTGCGAGAAGTAGATCGGCAGGCCGAGGGCGCGCAGCTTGTCGATATGCGCCGGGGCATTGCCGCTATGCCAGGCGATGACCAGATCGGGCTTGAGCGCGGCCACGGCTTCCAGGTCGAGACGCGAATAGCTGCCGACGAGCGGGACTTTTCGTGCCGCTTCCGGGTAGTTGCTGAATTCGACAGTGCCGACCAGCTTGCCACCGGCCCCTGCGGCAAACAGGGTTTCGACCAGATTCGGCGCCAGCGTGACGATGCGCTGCGCCGGCTGGGCCAGGCGGACGGTCGCCCCGGTGTCGTCGGTGACGAGCACTTCGGCGCCGGCCATGCCGGACGCCACGCAGAGGATGAGAGCAAGCAGGGGTTTCAGCATGGCGTATTCCATTCGGCCAGGGCCAGGGCGAGACGCTGCCATTCGGCTTCCGGCCCGGGCAGGCCGAAGCGCAGGAGGCCCGGTTGATCGAAGCGGCGCGTGAGGATGGCGCGCCGGGCCAGGTGTTCGAAGAGCGCGGCGACATGGGCGGTCTTCAGCGTGCAGAAAAGCGCCGTGCGAGTCACCTCGCCGAAGGGCGCGAGGCCATCTGCCAGTCGCTGCGAACTGTCGGCCAGCCGTTTGCGCGTTGCATCCTGCCAAGCCAAGTCGGCCAGGGCCAGCCGCGCCACGGCGCGCGAGGGGTGCGCCACCGGCCACGGGCCGATCAGTTCGCGCAGGCGGTCGAGTTTCTCGGGTGCGGCGAAGACAAAGCCGACGCGGGCGCCGGCCAGCCCGAAGAACTTGCCGAGCGAGCGCAGCACGATGAGATTGGGCGCATCGGCGCTACCGGCCAGCGCGGCGACGCCGTTGTCCGGTTCGGGATCGGCAAAGGCTTCATCGACGATCAGCCAGCCGCCGCGTCGCTGCAACTGTTCGGCCGCAGCGAGCAGCGCACTGCGCGGCAAAGTTGTCGCCGTCGGATTGTTGGGATTGCACAGCAGGACGTTCGGCGTTGCCGCCGCCAGCGCCCGCGGCAGGGTCGGCAGGCGGCGCAGCTTATGGCCGGCGCGCGTCCATGCCTGTGCATGCTCTTCGTAAGTCGGGCTCAGGCAAGCCACGGAAACCGGGCTGAACAGTGCCGGCAAACCCTGGATCGCCGCCTGCGAACCAGGCAGCACCAGCAGCCGCTCGTTGCCGTAATAGGCGGCGGCTGCCGCTTCGAGGCCGTCGTCGTCTTCCGGCAGGCGTTGCCAGCACAGCGGATCTAGCGGCGGAGCGGGGTAGGCCTGCGGGTTGATGCCGGTCGACAGGTCGACCCAGTCGGAGAGCGGAATGCCGTAGTGCTGTGCCGCCAGACGCAATTTGCCGCCGTGTTCAAGCACTGGCCAGCCCTCCGCAGACGTAGACGGCCAGCCACAGGGCGAGGCTGTGCCGGACGAGGGTCAGCGCCCGCGCGATGTCTTCAGGGTTCGCCGGCCGGCCTGTGCCGAGCAGCGGCCGCTCTTCGAGCTGCCCGTGATAGATCGCCGCGCCACCGAGGACGAGGCCAAGGCTTCCGGCACCGGCGGCCATTACCGGGCCGGCGTTCGGGCTTTCCCAGCGCGGCGCCTGTTTGTACCAGCAGGCCAGGGCGTGGCGCATGGCCGCGAAACTCCCGCCACACAGGGCATAGGACAATGCCGTCAGGCGGGCCGGCAGGTAGTTGAGCAGATCATCGAAGCGCGCCGCCGCCCAGCCGAAGCGCAGGAAGCGCTCGTTGCGGTAGCCCCACATCGCGTCCAGCGTATTGGCCAGACGGAACAGCACGGCCCCCGCGCCGCCAAATAGGACGAACCAGAACAGCGTACCGAAGACGGCGTCGTTGCCATTCTCCAGCGTCGATTCGACACCGGCCTTGGCCACGCCGGAGGCATCGAGCGCGCTGGTGTCGCGCGAGACGATCCAGCCCACGTGCTTGCGCGCCGCCGGCAGGTCACCGTTGGCCAGGTCGGTCGCCACGCGTTCGGCGTGTTCGGCCAGACTGCGCCCGCCGAGGGCCAGATAGAGCAGGGCGACGTCGATGCACCAGCCGGGAAAATCATAGCGTTTGACCCAGAACGCCAGCGCCACCCAGGGCAGCACGACGATCATCCAGGCCAGCAGGCCGTTCGCCCGACGCCAGGCGCCCCAGTTGAGGGCGTTCTCGGCCGCTTCGGCCAGGCTGCCGAAACCCGCCAGCGGATGCCAGCGCTTGACCTCGCCGAACAGACGATCAAGCGCAATCCCGGCCAGCGCGGCCAGAGGCAGCCACAGACTCGACGGGACATGAAGCGTGAATAGATCGGAAGGCGCGTAAGCCGGCATGGGAAAGTCGCAGCAAGGAAGTCGAGATTTTACGATGAATACAGCCGGGGGAATTTGTTCTGTCTGTTCACCGTCATTCCCGCGCAGGCGGGAATCCAGCTAAACCATCATTCTGGATCCCCGCCTACGCGGGGATGACGCCCCGAAGGCAACTGGTCCTTGGCCTAGACTCCCTGGGGGTCGAAGTCTTCATCGCGCTGGTTCACGGTTGTTTGAGTACCAGCGGCAACCCCGCCGCGACCAGCGTGACTTTCTCGCAGACCGCCG
>JAIFKU010000012.1 GCA_020049495.1 Accumulibacter sp. | reverse complement strand
CAGGCACAACAGGTGCTGCAGCCTCCTGCCGCATCTGCAACTGATAGACCACGAATCCGCCAACCAGAACGATCAGCAGCATTCCGGCCAAAATAAACGGGAGGCGTGAAGCCTGAGGCTTCGGCAAAGGACGCACGTCGTTCGGCAGTGCTGTACCGACGCCATAGGCCGCCCGGCGCGTATCGAGATCCTGCAGCATCTTGTTGATCAGACTCATGAATTCCCCATCGACAGGATTACCCCCACAGCCATCCCACGCTGCGCGCGCCCTCGGTATCCTTGCGTGCCAGCCTGACATGGCGCACCTTGGCGGTTTGACGACCCTCGCCAAAAACCGACATCAGCGATTTATGCGCCAGAATGTTGATCAGGCGGGGCGTTCCGCCGCTGGCACGGTGCAGGGCACGCAATGCCGCCGGCGTAAACAGTGCTTCTCCCCGGTAACCGGCAACGCGCAAGCGATGCGCCACATAATTTCCGATTTCGCTTTTTTTCAAGCCGCCCAACCGGTAATGGAAAGCAATACGTTGCAACAACTGACGTACTTCCGGCCGTCGCAATTTCTCATCCAGTTCCGGCTGACCGAAAAGGACAATCTGCAACAGTTTGCGTTTCTCGGTTTCCAGATTGGACAACAGCCGCAAGGCCTCGAGCGTCTCGACCGGCATCGCCTGCGCTTCATCGATACAGACTACGACTCGCTTCTTCGCCCGGGCATAATCCAGCAACGCATGGTTAATCCGGCGTACCAGATGGTACTGGTCCAGTCCGGTAGCGTCCTTGATCGCCAACTCCTCGGCCAAGGCCAGGAACAGCGTATCGGCATCGAGGTTGGGGTTGGGCAGATACGCGGTCACCCAGCTATCATCCAGCGTCTGTAACAGACGACGGCAAAGCAGTGTCTTGCCGGTGCCGACTTCGCCGCTGATCTTGACAAAACCTTCACCCTCGTTGAGCGCAAGCAGCAGGGTATTGAGCGCTTCCTGATGATACTGGACGGAATAGGCAAAGCTGGTATCCGGCGTGATGCCGAACGGCAATTCGGCAAGTCCGAAGTGTTTCAGATACAACTCAACTCCCGTAGCGGAAACATCATCACTGAACGGCCTGAGGCCTCGCCAGACGCGGGTCGAGTTGCTGCACGCGACTTTGCGTTTCGATCAGATCGTCCTTCCAACTCGATTCATTGTGGATGATCGTCGGCTTGATGAGAATGACCAGTTCGCGCTTGCGCGTGTAGTTCGATCGGGTGCCGAACAGCAAACCCAGACCGGACGATGCAGTGCTACCCGGCAAACCGTTGGCATCAGACGCCTGCTCCTGTTTCATCAAGCCGCCGATAGCCACGATGTTGCCGTCCTGGACACGTACGATGCTGTCCGTTTCATTGACCGAACTGTTGGCCAGGGGCAGGGTATAGGTTCCCAGTGATCCGAGATCGATGACTTTCTGTTTTTCAGTAACCACACTGATCGACGGATGAACATGCAAAACAATATTGTTCTCACCATCAATCTGCGGCGTCACGTCCAGCGCAATGCCGGAGAAGAATGGCTGCAAGGAAATCGTCGGTGTCGTTATGTTGCTGGTTCCGGAAGAAGTCACCGTAGAACTCACGTTGGTCACAAAGAATTCGTCGGTGCCAACCTTGAGTACCGCCTTCTGATTGTTGATGGTAGCGATTCGCGGACTCGACAACACCTGCACATTACCCTGCGTTTCCAGGAAATTCAGCAAGGCCGCAAAATTGGCACTCTGGAAGGCGAGCCCGAGAAATCCATTACCCAGAGCTGTCGCTACGGCAATCCCGCCGGCGCCGGGCAATATGCCAACCCCCGGCACCGAAACCGCACCCGCACCACTCTGCGCCACATTGGAAGAATCGAAACCCGCCCGATTGTTTGTATTCAGAACGCTTCCCGGCTGCGCCGAACCATAGGCAAAGCGGTTGCTGCCTCCGCCAAAGTGATTCCAATTTACGCCCGATTGAAACTCTTCATTGAGCGACACTTCGATGATCTTGGCTTCCAGCATCACCTGACGCTCGACGATCACCTGGGTAATCCGCAAGTAGTTCTCGACAGCGCGTATATCCGACGGGAAAGCCCTGACTAGCACGACCCCCGAACCCGGGCTGACAATTACGGTCCGTCCGTCCTGTGTACCGACAATGCTGGTCAGCGCCGTAGTCAGGTCCTTCCAGAAATCACTGTTCTGAGTAGTCGAGATCTGGCTGCTCGGTGGGCCAGCAGTGCTTGCCGCACCCGATGACCCCGTTGCATTGGCTGGTGTTGAATTGCCTTGAGGTATCGTGCCCGGGGTTTGCGGCTGCATCGAGGAAATAGAACTTGAGGTCACCCGCACATCGGACTGCCCCTGCCGTTTCCCAGCCAGATAATTGATCTGAAAGATGCGTGTCTGCATCGTATTGGGCTGCAAATAGATGCGCGTTCCCTGAAACTTGAACTCGTAGCCATACAGTTCACGTAGCGTCTCCAGTGTTTCACGCACGGTCACGTTTTTCAGATTGACGGTCACGTTGCCGCTCACTTCCGGCGCCACCAGCATGCTGTAACGTGTTCCGCTGACCAGCGCCATGAATACCTGACTGGCCGGCGCATTGCTTACGGCCAGATCAAAACGCGGCTCGACGCTTTTTGCCGAATCCGGCAGATCAAGTTGCAACGGAGGCAACATGGCCTGGCTAAGCGCGTCATCTGAGCCCTTCGACTTGGAACTCACTGCGCCCTGCAATTCCTGCCCAATCCGGTCGAAGGTGGCGCCCGGCGCCTTCGGTTGGGTTGCGCAACCGACGACCAAAATCGGCAGCAGCACGATCAGCAGAATCAATCTCAACTTCATGGTTTACTCCCACTCTGCGCTGGTTTGGCAGCAGGCGATTTCGTAAGGTTTTTTCTAATGATATTGGTTTTCTCGATACCCGGCGTCAGCAGCAAATGCTCGATACCGGCCGGTCCATCCAGAACGGCTTCACGTTCAGTCAGCCTGACCAGGCGGCTCTCGCCATAAAGCCCCCCCAGCCTAACCTGCTGCCCCCCGATCACGGCAATCGGCTTGCCCTTCTTGGGAATAACTATTGACTGTAACACAGGCCCTGTCACCACTGCGGTATCCGGGATAGCGGCAAGAACGCCGGCGGGCGGGCGGGTCGGATCGTTCAGCAGCGTTTGCGCCGGTGCGGAAACAGCAGCAAAGAGAAGTACGGTCAAGGTACACCAGTGTGTCAAACAATAAGCCATGCCCGATCCAGACTCAGGGTAAATACGGTTAGCGTCAGCACCAGTTTGGGATGCTTGTCCGCTGACAGGGAAACGCTGCTCCACAACAATTTCAATTTTGCCTTTTCGAGGCGTTCAAGATAGGCCGCCAGTTCCTGATAGCTGCCTTCAAGCCTGATTTCGACACCGTGTTTGAAGAGACCCGCCGAGGAACTCGTCAGTTTATCCACGGTCCTGGGTGTCGCTGGTTCATCGATAGCAGGCTTCTTGTCCAGCAGCGGGGCCACCGGCAAGGTTTTCAGACTGAGCAGGCGCAAACCGGTCTTCCCCCCGATCATATCTTCCAGCAAACCCGGCATGCGCTGCGGGGGCACCAGTGAATTTTCCATGACCGCAAGACGGCCAGCCAGTTCGCCCAGTTGTTTCCTCAGAGCGGACAGTTCGGCACGGGCAGCCGCGTCAGGATCCCGTTCCGGAGACTGCAGTGCCGCCATCTGCGACTGGATGGCGAATAGCTGGGTGCGATACTCTGCCGAATTGCGCTCGGCCACTTGCGCGCGCTTCATCGCCGGATCGACGAAGAGACTGAAGCCAATCAGGACGATGCCGCCCAGCACGGCCGCTACAATCAGCCAGCGCTCGCGCATTTGCAGCAGATCATAGCGTGCCGCCAGTTTGAGCCATTGCTCTTTCATGGCTTCACTCCTGCCTGCAGAGCAGCATCTGATATGCCCACATTTTCCGAGCGAAGAACAAATTCAACAAAGCGCGGCAATCTGGGCGCGGACTGTTGCTGAATACCAGGAACTGCCGCTTTTACGGTGCCTGGGGTCTCCGTTTTCTGTTCCTCGGGATCGACACCCTGCATCTCCAGTGTGGCAAAGCGACGCCCCTGGAACACCGGCTCAGTACTGAGGCGCTGCACATAGGCCGGCAACCTGGATGGATCTAGCAAGCGGCCGCGGATCTCGATTTCTTCGCCACCGGCCAACACCTGAAACCCGGTCAACCATAAATCCATCTGTGCCTGCCGGGCGAAACCCGACATGAATGCAGAGAAACCCGAGGTATTGCCCAGTTTTCCGGAATTCAGAGCCGCCATGACATCGTTGCGGACCACCAGCATCGCCTTTGCATTTTCCAGATCTGCGGTTAGCGCCGGTGATACCTTGCGCTGAGCGACCAGTTTGCTCAACGCCGTCAGCTTTTCCTGTTCTTGGGCCAATTGTTTCTGGGACACCAAGGCGGCTTCTGACTTCTGATTTGCCTCTAGACGCGTCCATAGCGAAAGCGCCACCATCAGTCCAAGCAATATCACGGCGCAAATCCCGAGATTGCGCGCTGTCGCCAGGACGTAACGTGGCCGCAAGCGCTCTTCGTAGAGATTGATCTGCTGAGTCAAGGCAGTCCCCCTGCAGAAGACTGCGTACGCAACGCCGCCCCGATGACCAGCAGATTCTTCGCCTGGCACTGGGGATCTTTCAGTTCCGGTATCGCGGGGAAATCCATGACCTTGGAAAGATCCATTTCCTGTACCGACACATAGGTATTCTGGCCCAGTTCGGTCGCCAGATTCACAACTAGCGGATAGCTCGCCACAACCACCTTGGAAATGGGGATGTGGCTGTACTGCCGGTCAAAGTTGTCCAGACTACGCTGAAGTTCGAGTACCAGGCGTTCCTTCACGCGCTTCCGCTGATCCTCGTCATCGCCATTCAACTGGCGCGAATTCATTTCACCACGGCGCACGGCAATCAGTTCGCCATGGAACGTCAGGGTCAGCATCATGCCGCTCTCGTCGATGAAGAGAAACGCCAGACCACGATTCTCGTCCTCCAGCAGGGCCGCCACATTGCGCTGGGCGAGTTCGGGGATATCGACCGCATCGAGCACGATCTTCGCCTCCTCGAACGCAGCCACCTGCGCACGCACTGCCTGTTCAGGAGCAGAAACAACCAGGACCCCTGCAGAACGGCCCGGCGGCAGACCCTCGTTCGGAATGTCGAGCACATCGACACAGGCCGTATCGACCGGATAACTCACGGTTTCTTTGAGCGCCCAGCGCAACGCTTCCTTGCGTTCGGCCTTCGGCACCTGCGGTGCATCCAGTTGAGTGATGTTGTATTCACCAGCATCCATCAGTGTCGTACAGGCATAGGATTTAAGCTGCCAGGCCGTACGCAGACGCTGAGCAGCCTGACTTCCGGCCGGGAAGTCGGCTCACGAACCACGTGCGCCAGCGTCACCCATCCGCCTTGCGGAAGAATGGCCAGCCAACCTGGCTTGCGTCGAGCGGAGGAAAAGCCAAACATCAATGCTCCCATACTCATACTTTTGTTTAAGGATACTCATTAACTAGCTAAATAACAATGAAATTTTCACGAAATCCACAAAAATAAACCGGTCATCCAACTACCGTTCAACCAAGGCCGTCAGGCGTCTTTCCACATAGTTCGACGCCCCCGCCGCTCCGGGGCAGGCACCGGCGGCCGGCTGGTTGCAGGCAATCGCCGTAATCGAATAAATACTGCCCAATCCCGCCTCGACGGCATTGCCGGTAGCCACGGTGGCGCACAGCACGGTGACCGAAATCCCGTTGACCGTTCCGATATTGCTGCTGGCGGCACAGACCGAAGCATTGAAAGCTTGTGCCACGCCCCATTCGGTTCCTGCCCGGGCGGCCTGATAGGCGCGCGCTCCCGTCAGGTCAAGGACACTGCCGATGTGCTGCGTGGTCGACACGGTGGCTATGAATCCGCCAAGTGCCGCCAGCGCGACAATGATAAAAATCGCCGAGACGATGGCAAAACCCTTCTGGCACTTGATATCAGGAGCCATTGTCAACATGCACCTCCTGATAAAGCTGGATTGTTTCGGCCCCGCGCGCACCCGGCTGAGTGAGCACCAGGGTCATCGTCAGCAGACCGTTGCGTTGCGCGGCCGCCTGAACGTAAGTAAAGGAACTGGCCGCACAATTCACATTGCCAACCAGCACCGTTCCTGCCACAGGACAGGCCGCCAATGGCGCAGCAGCGATCGCCTGGGTCGAACGGATCAGCGTTCCGCCCGCGCACGAATAGACCACTGAAAAGTCTGGAATGACATGGAAACGCTTGCCTGGAGACTGGAAGGGGAACTGATTGGCAGCGCTCAGAGTGATTGTTGCTGCGGTCGACGCCGCAGCAATGGCCGCACGATTGCGATCGGCAACATTATAAGCATTCGCTCCGGAGATGCCGAGGTTATAGATCACCACGTGGTGCTGGACGCCATAACCTCCCGGCGGCGGCAGATTGGTACTGGCCAGTACATCGAACGCATTATCCGCTGCTGCAAAATTGAGGATATCGCCAGTTGCGGCACTACT
Source organism: Accumulibacter sp. (assembly GCA_020049495.1). Taxonomy (GTDB): domain Bacteria; phylum Pseudomonadota; class Gammaproteobacteria; order Burkholderiales; family Rhodocyclaceae; genus Propionivibrio. The sequence continues at coordinate 5,242 of JAIFKU010000012.1, read as the reverse complement.
CTGCGCGACACGATAACGCCCGCCGCCCACCGTTGGCAGAAACTCGAAGCACGCGGTGCTGCCGCCGGCTGTCGTTCGCAATGAATTGGGCAAGGCGGATTGCACATCGCGCGCTATGCGCCGTAAGGCGGTATCGCCCGCGTCGGTCAGTTCGGCGCGGGCGACCGTATCGATATAGCCCTCAACCGGCGCACGGATGAAAACCGCCACCATCGTCCCGATAATGCCGGTGATGACGATCACCATGATCGCCTCGATCAGGGTAAAGCCGCGCGGCATGGAGTGGGAGAAATTCCTGTGCATGATCAGAAATTGCCCCGGAATCCGTTCAGGATTATGGTTTCCGCACCGCCGACGACGGTCACCGTTACCTGTTTTCCGGCCACGCCATTCAAGGCCAATGCCGCTACCGCCACAGCCACCCTATAGTTTCCAAGCACCGGTGCCAGCGAGCCATCCACCTGGTACACCCCGGTCTGGTTCCAGCCGTTGTAATCGTCGACGTCGTTGTAGTTGGGGCGATCCGCCACCGTATTCGGCACGCAGCGCGGCGCCGTTGTTGGTGTGCAGCCAAGAGTCGCGCTGGCATTGACAGGATCAGCCGGATCGTTCTGGAAATCCTTGCTCAGCAGTTCTTCCAGCATGGCCTCGGCCACCGCCAGCGCCTGCTTGCGAATCACCGGATCGGCGCTGGATCCGACCGTAACGTTCATCACCGACAGTACGCCAGCCAGCCCTACACCAACAATGACGATGAACATCACCAGCTCGATCAGCGACAAGCCACGCTGCCGACGTGCCATGGCAATGGGATTCATTGAACCCACCCTGTTTCCGGCGCGATGCTGATGGCTGTCTGGTTAGTCACCGCAATGCCGAGCGCGGCAGCCTGCACTGCCTTTGCCGCCGTCACCGAACGGCCGAGCGGATCAAAAACCACACTATTGCCACCCAGCGTCACACCAACCGGAGCACAAACCTGATTCGCCACTACCGGCGAACATTCGCGCCCGGGAGCAGGCAAGGCTACGGCTGTATCACAGGCTACGGCAGGCGTGTTGGCTTCCGGCAGCGCCGGATCAATGCTGATCGCCACAATGCCGGCCGCGCCGCTACCCGGTGTTGTCGTCACGCACACATAGCGGCGACTGGCCACGGCTACCCGCCGCGCATGCTGAACGGCGGCTTTCACCGCATCGTGAAAGCCGCGTTCAGCAAAAACGTTGTCGAAAAATCGCGGCATGGCCGCAACCGCCAGAATGCCGACCACAATCATGACTGTGATCAACTCGATCAGTGTGAATCCTGATTCGCCCGTTGCGTAATCACGGGAATGTCTGCACCCCATTTCAGTACATTTCCCGGCGATGAATCACCGGGCCGGACTTGTAGACCCCGAAGGTCGCTCGCGCAACTGGATTGCCGATAGCGCCCGTCCAGTCGGCCGGTCCAGCCGCCCCGGTCGCAATACACCGGTTACCTGCAGCCACTGCACCGAGATTCAGCGTAATGTCCGTCCACCCGGCATTTCCGGCGCCGGGTTTGCTCAACTTCGTTAGTAGGTAGTTCGGCGCCGTCCCGCCGATGGTGATTGCCGTTTCGCAAGCGGCGAGGTTATTCCCCGCACCCGGGAAAGCGAAAGCGAAGTCGGAGGCATTGATTAGCGTGCAGGTATCGGCAGCATTGCTTTGCCACCCCGTTGCTCCTGCCCAGTACTGCAAGCGCAGGGCAAGCGGCAGGTCGAGTAACTCGGAACCATTGGCATTGCCCAGCGACAAACGTCCATAGCGGAAAAGTGTCGGCACGCCGCTCAGCTTCTTGTGCGTGCAGCCGGCGGTGCAAACCGGTGTTCCGGCCTTGAAATCGCTGTCGCTGACCGTCGTCTGCGCCGCCGTAGCGCGGCCGATCAACGCCCCGTCAGGATCTACGGCCCTGATCACTACGTAGCCGGCATCAACCGGAGCAACGGGGGCCGCGCCACGGCTATAGGCGTCACTGGTCGCCGTCGGTGCAAAGATGCCATTGGCCCACGCGCCGACATCAGCACGATTGGTGCCGGTAGCCGCGTCGCGAATGTTGCCTGACAGATCGACCGCCCCCGTACCATCGTAGAGCGCCAGCGTGACGACAGGGGCTGCAGGGACGTAGCGTGTCATCGCCACCGAATTCAACAGTTGTGGGTTTGGGAAACTCATTGCTGTCACACTATAGGCCAACGTAAAAGGCTGACCGAAATAGTTGGTATTACCGCCCGTGCAGGCTGGCGTCAGTGTTCCGGAAGCCGTGAAATAGCTTGGGTAGAAGCGCCCGATGAGGCTGGTATCGCTCTGATTGCCCACGTCGCAGCCGAACTTGCCGCTGCTTGCCGCATTCGATGTGCTGTCGGGGATGCAATCACCATTTGTTCTATCGGCGGAGGCAAAAACACTGTCACGAACTGCACCGGCCTTGAGCAGGAATTGCCCGTAATCGTGATACTGCACCGTCCCGGTGGCCAGCCCGGTGGCTACCGTTGCCGAGCCGAGTGAAATCGGATTGGCGCCCGAAGCGTCACGCAGGTTGCCTACGTAATCGGTTGCCGAGAGGTGCGAAGCCACGGTCTGGTCGGCGACCGTCCGCTTGATCGTCGGCGAGCCGTTGTAGCCGGCCACACCCGTTGCCGTAATCAGAAAATCCGTCCCGGCCATCAGGGAAGGCGTCCCGGTCGAGAAAGACGCATTGTTCAGCGCACTGACGCCATCGGACTTTGTCACGCCGACGGTCAGCGCCTGTGGGCGCACGGCAAAGTTATCTGTTGAGCATACATTCATATCCTGCCCGCAATTGGCCAGCGTACACGTGAAATTGACCCGCACATCCTTGTAGGCACGGTAATTGGGAGCAACGCTGCTGAAAGCCGTCGCGCCAACCGTCTTGGTAGCCCGCCCGCTGGCGAAGGTCACATTACCCAGCGAAACGGTAGCCGTCGAGGCCGCCGTCGGGCAGTTTGTGGAGGTGTTGACGGTCACGGTGGAAAGATTGGCCAGCAGGCTGACGGTCACCAGCCCGTTGAAACCGGTATCCAGCGTACCGTCGGTTTTCAATGCCACAAAATCAAGATCGAAGGCCGTATCGGCGAGTTTGGTAAAAAGATGATCGTAACCGTTGGTAATCGGCTTCTGGGGCACACACTGCGGCGTTGTTTTTTCGCAGGCGTTGAGCGAAGCAAGACCGCAGGAAGACAGCACCAGATTGGGGTCTTCGCTCGCCGATTCGATAATCTGCCCATCAGTCACATTGATATTCACTGTGCCGGCAACGGTATGCGTCAGACCGAACACTGCCTGATATTCGCCGTTGAAGATATAAGTCGCCTGGCCGTCATTGGCCGTGCCATTGTTCAGGCTTCCATAGCCGCTGATCAGCGACCAGTCGCCAAGACCGGTGTTGGTGGACAGACGAACCATCGTCGTATTGTTGGGCATGACCACCAGCCCCTCCGCGCCGGTATGTGCCTGAATCGTCACCTGGTTGGCGTTACAGGTGAAGCCTGTTCCGCCATGCTGGATGGCGTAATGATCCAGACAGACATTGGCCTGATTCATGTCGCGCAAGATCAGACCGAGTGCGCCAGCATAGTTGTAGGTGCGAAATTCGTCGATCACCCCGTTGGCTGAACGGCCATACTCATTGTTTTCCACGAAAGTGCTGCGATTGTCCCCGATATGGAGGGAACCCAGACTGGCCGATAGTCCGGCGGCCGTCGTAAACGCCGATTCGGCAACTTTCACCCCATTGACGTAGATCCGCACGAAATCCGAGTTGGCCGCCACCAGTGGATTGAAACTCCAAGTCACACCGATATGCACCGAGCCGCTGGCGTTGAGTGCAGGCGTGGTGGCGGTGACCACGCGTGACGTTCCCGAGCTATCGCGAACAACAAAACGCAATTGGGGCGTCGCTCCACTCATGGTCTTGGCGAGATAGAACCACTGGTTGTTGGCCGTCGTCGCGTCAAAAAGCATCGCGGCCTTGGCACTGGCGCCCGACCAGGCCACAGGCTTGTACCAGAAGGTAATGGTTCCGGAACTTCCCACGTCGTTCGTCACAATGATCGGCGTATTGATGGCGTCGATAGTATTGGCGTTGGCATTGGAGGGAATACTCGCCCCGCGGCAGATATAGCCGGGAGCATTGGGCACCGTATCCGGTGCCCCGACCCGCGTGGCGTGCCGCCCATAGCCGCTGGTATCGAGAATCTCGCCAGCGATACCGCTCCAGCTTAGTTGCTCCATGCGGTATTCGGCCACCGGGCGCGGGATGTAATACTTGAAGGCCGTCCCCGAGGGCGGCAAGCCGACCTGCGACACCTCGTAGTCCTGTGTATCGACCTGCCAGCCGATCTGCGCCCGGCCGGTACTGGCGTAATTGGTCACGCCGTACTGATAGATGAATTCGCCATTCTCCTGCAGGATGATCTGCAGGTTGAAATTGCCGGCGGTCTGCGTGAAATTGACCCACTCGGGCAAGTTGTTCCAGGTCACGATAAAGCTGCGGTTAGGCGCCGTGCCGATCATCGTATAGCTGATGTAGCAGGCGTTGCGGTCGGTGCAGGTTGTTGGATAGGCCGCTACCGAGTCACCCGGATCAGTGGCCGCACTGCGCTTTACTGTGGCATCCAGATCACCGCCGTAGATGCGCATGGTGTAATTCATGCTCGCATTGGGATACCCGTACGGGAAGGTCTGGGGCGGCCCGACATTTGCCGTTCCGTAGCCGCAGGTGGCATTGCCAAATTGCAAGCGCCCGTTGGTCATCACCCGCAAATTGGCGAAATTGACCCCACCATACATGAAGGTAAAACCGATCGGGATTACATCGCTGATGACGTCATCAAGCGTTGGCGGCGTTGACCCGCACCCGCCGCCGCCGTTGAACTTGTAAGGCGTGCTGTTGGCAGTGATCTTGCTATGGGTGCTGGAGTCGATCCAGGTCGACGTGATGGTAGTCATGGCGTAGGTCACCGCGACCGCCGGCAATGGCGCCAACAGCAGAAACAGGCACAGCAACCTGAAACATTTGACCAGTTTCACGAGTCACCTCTCACAACAAACCGCTTATGTTGTACAACGATCACCCTAGGAAGCCAAGAAGCAAGCCAATAAACCTAGAAAAAGCAGTTGAACCACGAAGAGCACGAAGTTCACGAAGAGAATCGTGAGCTTACGATGTTAAGTCGCCTCACCCAATGGGTGAGCAAGCA
>JAIFKU010000065.1 GCA_020049495.1 Accumulibacter sp. | reverse complement strand
ATTTATTTGCGTTTGTTGCGTGACGCCCTTCCGGAATGGGAAATCCTTGGCTGGCCCGACGCCGCCGAAGCGGCCGATGCTGTAACGCATGTGGCTGCCTGGGGTGCGCCGCCGGGGTTTTTTGCCCGCTTTCCACATCTACAGGTAGTTTTCAATCTGGGCGCGGGTGTCGATTCCTTGCTGCAACGTGATGATCTTGCCGCATCAGTCAGGATCGTCCGGCTGCTTGATGCCGGCATGGCGCAGCAGATGACCGAATACTGCCTTTATGGACTGCTGCACTACCAGCGCGCAATGGATATCTATCGCCGGCAGCAACAGGCAGAACAATGGACGCCGCGTGATGCGCGCCGGGCAAACAATCTCAGGGTCAGCATCCTTGGCCTTGGCGAACTGGGTCAGAGGGTGGCGGGCGACCTTTCGGGCATGGGGTATGTGGTTCAAGGATGGTCGCGGCGCGCGCGGCAAATCGAGGGCGTCGACTGCCGGCATGGCGAAGCTGGTCTAGATCAACTGCTGATGGAGACGGATGTGTTGTTCTGTCTATTACCGGCGACCCAGGATACCCGGCACCTGCTCGATGCCCGGCGCCTGGCTCTCTTGCCTGAAGGGGCAGCGATCATCAACGGCGGGCGTGGCTCATTGATCGACGAAGATGCTTTGCTCGCTTTGCTCGATGGTGAATCGCTGCGCTTTGCGATGCTCGATGTTTTTGCCGTGGAACCCTTGCCCTCAGGGCATCCCTTCTGGAAGCATCCGCGCGTAATCATAACGCCGCACGTGGCGGCGGATACCGTACCGGCCGACGCGGTGGCGCAAATCGCCGCGAATTTGCGCAAGCACGCGGCCAGGCTACCCATGGATGGAGGCGTCGATCGCTTGCTCGGCTATTGAGCCGGGCGCTTCCGAAGCGTATCGCGTTCAGGCTTCCGACCAGAGTTTGCCGCCAGTCGCCCAGTTCTCGCGCTCAACATCAGTCAAGAGGATATCCACGGAAGCGGGTTCGCAGCCGAGCACGCGACACGTCTCCCTGGTCAGCGCGGCAACCAGTTCACGCTTTTGCTCCTTGGTACGACCCGAAAAAAGTTCAATGTGCATTGTCGGCATGTGATGCCTCCTTCATTCGTTTATGTATGCTGAAACAAGTCGGGATTCTACAGTCTTGCCGGCGAATGAGAGCATGCCACTGAAACGTTATCCTTTTTCCTGTTGTTTGAGCATACTGTGTCGGATTTTTTCGGGACGCCTATTATTAAACATACCGACTTAAATAATGCCGCATAATCTACGCAGCACTGAATCATGCCGCCGGTGGTCACCGGCGCCGTGGTGGCCGTCATCGGTTTGAACCTGGCGAGTGTGCCGGTGAAGAACATGGCCGCCAGCAACTTCGACAGCTGGATGCAGGTTGTCACCTTCGTGTGCGTGGGGCTGGTGGCCGTGTTTACCAGCGGCCTGATGCAGCGCGTACTCATTCTGGTCGGTCTTGTTGCCGCCACCGTGATCTATGCCCTACTGACCAACGTCCTGGGCCTCGGCAAAGCGATGGAACTCTCGGGCATCGCTGCCGCCGCCTGGTTCGGAATGCCCAACTTTGCCGTCCCTGTGTTTGACCCCAAGGCCATGCTCATGATCGCGCCGGTGGCCATCATTCTCGTGGCGGAGAATCTGGGCCACATCAAGGCTGTGACCGCCATGACCGGAATCCAGGTTTTTGGGGTACAAACTGGGTCCTGGCACCCCAAGGGCACTTCCTGCGGGGCGCTTTCGCCGGGACGACACTTACTTTGGATAAATTGGCCATATGGAGCCATATCAGCATGACAAAAACATTCATGCAATCGCCCTTACCGATGTCCCTCAGGACGATGCGCGCGTCGGGAAAGGCCGGATTACCCCAAGCAGGTGCGGAAAGCGTGCCTGGTATTCAGCAAGCGCGCGGCCTTCGAGCTGAACCGGCTCGTCGCGTTCGGCGTCCACCGTGCATAGGAAGCCGAAAGGCTCCTCGCCGATGGTGATCAACTGATGTTCGACGCGCGGGGCGATATAGACCGCATCGTAGGGAACGATCTCGTGCAGTTGCCCGCCCAATACAAGCGTAGCCCGGCCGCGCATGACGATTACGCAGTGGGAGTGTTCGTGCTTTTCCAGACGTGACCAGCCGCCTGGGCCCAGTTCGAAGTAGCGCTGATGGAAGGCCACTGCGCAGTCGTCGCCGAAAATAGTGAAGCGTTGGGCGGCTTTGTAGGCCCCGTTGGGGTCATCGTCGCCTTTGACCCCGCCGTAGCCGTCCGGCGGCAGGCCATGCCAACGGAATTCGCCGGAGAATTTGAGCAGGCGCGCTTCGTCGCCGCACTGACCGCCGGTTTTATCTTCACTTTTCATTACAATCACTCCGGGATAAGAAGAGTTTTAATGCCCTCGCGCCGTTCGAATTTCTCAAAGGCCTGATGCCATTCCGCGAGCGGCAGGCGCGCGGTGATGAGTGGGGCGAGTGTTATTTTTCCCTGTTCAACCAGCTTGAGCGAGCGCTCCCAGGCATTGCGGGTGTGTGAAACCGAACCGCGGATGGTCAGCTCTTTCATGGCCACCGAATCCATGTCAAGGGCCACGCGTTGGCCGAACAGACCGACCTGGGTAAAGCTGCCGCGTTTGCGCAGGAGTTCGATGCCGGAAGCAGCGGCCGATTCCACACCGGAACATTCGATGACCGCATCCGCTCCGCGGCCCCCGCTGAGATCCATGACCAGCGCTTTGAGATCGTCGGTATGAACGTTGACCACCCGCTCGATACCCAAGCCGGCCGCGACAGCCAAGCGCTCAGCGTCGGCCGAAGTGCCGGAGAGGATCACCTCGGCGCCGGCTGTCCGGGCGGCCTGGGCCACCAGCAGCCCGATTGCGCCGGGGCCGGTCACCAGCACCAGGTCGGCTGCACCCGGCCGGGCCTGATCCAGCACAGCATGCACGCTGCATACCAGCGGCTCGAACAGGGCCCCTTCCTCCAGGGAGATGTTGTCGGGAAGGCGATAGACGTTCTTTTCCTTGCACACGATCCAGCGTGCGAAGGCACCGTCCACATTCAGGCCCTGAGCACCGCGCTTGACGCAGATGGCGTAGTGCCCGCCGGTGCACATATAGCAGGACCCGCCGCAGTTAAGGCATACGTTTTCCGCTACGACCCGCTGGCCGACCTTGAAGCGGCACGTCGACCGCCCGACCTCAACTACCGTCCCCGCGAACTCGTGGCCGATGATGACCGGCGGATTCGACGGGAAAGTATCTTTCCATAAATGGATGTCGGTGCCGCACACGCCGCAGGCGGCCACTTCGATCTTGACTTCATCGTCGCCGCAGGTCGGTTCTGGCATGTCGCGAAGTTCGAGATTGCCCGGCCCACGGGATGTTTTAACAAGTGCTTTCATATACGACTCCAATTTACCCGAACCAGGTAGTCAGGGCAAAGAGTAATTGACCAGGGCGCAGATGACAAGGATACTTCGGGTCGTGTACTTGAAATTCCTATCCTTTATCCTTCGGGGGCGCTGGACATGACATTGATATTAAGCCGAGCCGATGTCGCATCGGTTCTTGAAATGGGCGATTGCATGGTGGCTGTCGAGCAGGCGTTTGCCGAGCTCACAGCGGGTACGGCTGTGCTCCCGCTGAGAATTGGCATCACCCCCGACGACGGGCTTTCGCTGTACATGCCCGCGTACCTGAAAAAGATGGGGGCCCTCGCCTGCAAGGTCGTCACGGTATACAAAAACAATCCGGCAAGACACGGCCTCCCGACCACCATCGGCAAGGTGATGCTTCAGAATCCGGCCACCGGCGATGTCATCTGCATCATGGATGGAGGCTACCTTACGGCAGTCCGTACGGGGGCAGCCAGCGGCGTTGCAACCAGATACCTTGCCCGGAAAGACAGGGCGCAGACCGCCGGAATTCTTGGGGCGGGCGTACAGGCAAAAATGCAGTTGTGGGCGGTTTGCGAAGCACGAAACATTGCCAAAGCCTATGTTTGCGACCCGGCAGACGCGGCCGCAGAGGCGTTTGTTAAGGAAATGGGCGGCAAACTTGATCTGGAGATCATCAGGGTCAAATCCGCCGACGAGTTGCTCAAGGCGGATATCGTCTGTACGGCCACCTCCTCGCCTTCTCCCTTGTTTGACGGTAACCGGGTGCGCGAAGGAACGCATATCAACGGGATCGGCAGTCATTCACCCAACGCCCGGGAACTCGATTCAGCCATCGTCAAGCGTTCGAAATTCATCGGCGATTCGCGCGAAGCCTGTTTCAAGGAAGCGGGCGACATCATGATTCCGCTGAATGCCGGTGAAATCACCGAGAGTCATTTCTACGCGGAACTTGGAGAAATCATCTCCGGACAAAAGGCCGGCAGGCTGAATGACCAGGAAATCACGCTCTTCAAATCCAATGGCCTGGCCATTCAGGACGCCGCAACGGCAAAACTGGTCTACGACAAGGCCATCGCTGCCGGCATCGGCGTTAATGTTGACGTCTGATCTTTTACACTGCGGCGGGATGATGCGTTCCGGCAGGGGGTAAGCCGCCAATCCGGTGCTCAGCAAACGCGAGACCGGGGTCTCAGACTCTCAGGCCAGGGTCATGCCCTCATGCGCAAATCCTGGCCTGGCCCTGACAGGGCACCGAGAACACCGCAGCGAAACCACCGCCCGGCGTGCGGAAATTGGTCGTCTGCCCCTGATAGAGACGTGCGGAAACCAGTTGAACCTTGCCCTGATAGACGTAATTGCGCAGATCAAGCTTGAGATCCTGTTCCACTCCGTCGACCAGCAAACGCCTTTCCGACGGAGTGACCAGCGCCTGGGCGACGTACCCGCCACGCGAAATTTCAGCAAAGACGCGGCGGGTGAGCTTGTCGCCGCGATACGTTGCCTTGCTACCGTAGCCGGCAGCCGGCTTGAAAAACCACTGCTTGCGGCTGGCCCAGAACGACTCGGCACCTTCGCCCGGCACTTCTTCGGTAAAGGGGATGCCGGTCTTCAGGAGTTGCCGGTCGGCTTCATTGACGCCGATTGTCTTCAGCCAGGCCTCATCGCCCAAGGCCACCAGATTGCGCTTGTCGGCGTAGAGCGCGTGCCCCTGCGGGTGGGGCGTGAGCACCACCGCGTCAGCGAGGTAGGCCGCCCGCAGCACCCCGTTCTGCGGCTCGTCGAGAGAAAAATCGGTGAGGCGGTTGTAGACCAAATCGATGACCTGTCCGCCACAGCGCAATCGCTCACCATCAAAGGCGAGATCACGGGGATCAACTACCAGCGCCGACAGTCCGCTGGCTTCGAACAACTGACGAAAGAGTTCAAACTCGGGCGCCAGATACTGCCCTGCCGGAGCCTCATCGACGATGGCGACGCGCAGCAGCGGCACGTCGCCACGGGCGAGCCGCCATTCTTCGCGAAACATGGCCACGAAGTCAGCCTCCCAGTTGGGTGCAGCAGGCACGCTGGGCGCGCAACAGCTTGGCGTTGAGCAGACCGCCTCCGGCATTGGTGTTGATCTCGATCAGGCGCGGCCCGTCGGCTCCGAGATGGAAGTCGTAACCAAGAAAGACTCCGGCAGCCTGCGGCGAATGGCGCGCAATTTCCGGCGCATGGGCAAAAACACGTTCGCGCCAGAGGGGCAGCGCGACAACCCGCTCGATCGCGACGATCAACTCGGCCATGAAGCGCAGATGGGCCTCGGCAACGAAAACCGTGGTATCGGAAAAAAGATTGGGGCGCGAGGTCAGCAGGTCGGCATACGAAAATGCAGCACCCACCCCGCCTTCCAGGGTGCGGCGCAGCCTGTCGTGATCGACCGAGCTGCAAATGCAGCCGCGATTGAGCACCGCTGCGGCATCACGGCAGTCGGCAGGCAGGGGGGCAAACGGCACGTGAAGAGTAGAGTCCGTCATTTTGTCTGAAAAAACGCCAGCACGTCGTCAAGCTCACGCGTGCGCTTCATCGGCGGCAGACTGCGCCAGATGCGTTTGCCGTAGGGTTTGGAAATCAGGCGCGGGTCGCAGATCATTAGCACGCCGCGATCGCTTTCATCGCGGATCAGGCGTCCGGCACCCTGTTTGACGTTGATTACGGCCCGCGGCAACTGGTAGTCCATGAAAGCGTTCCGACCCTCGTTCTTCATGCGTTCGATACGTGCCGAGAGTACCGGATCATCGGGCGGCGCGAAAGGCAATTTATCGATGACCACCAGCGACAGGGCTTCGCCGC
>JAIFKU010000126.1 GCA_020049495.1 Accumulibacter sp. | reverse complement strand
GGAGGCGACGACGCGACTGTGCCCGTTGAAGGCCGGAGCCTGAATCGGGAAAGATTCCATGTCATCGCTCACTTGATCGGATGGGGAAGAAAAAACCGGAGCGTATTGCCCTCAACCCGGCCCTCGCCTGCCGAAGAGAGTACGCGATAGCGCACTGAGGGCATCGGGTCAGAAGGTACCAATCACCCACATCGGCACGCTGAGCTGGGGTGTTCCCGGCGTCTCCAGCGGGACGAAGGAACCGTCACCCTTGTTATCGATCAGGGTGTAGGGCACGCCGTGTTCGGGCGTCACCGTTATCTTGAACAACTTGCCATTGACGCGGTGTTCCTGAACCGTAGCGCCTTCGCGTTTGATGATGGTCACCTGCGGCTCAAGGGAAAGATCCAGCGGGATCATGGCCGGTGGCTGGGCATCCGGAACAGGCGGCAAATTGCTGCGTGTCTGGGCGGCAACCGGGGCCGCAAGGAGGCTCAGCAGGACGAACAGGTAAACAAAACGAGGCATGGCAATGGCTTTCCAAAATTTTTTCCGATGTTGCTGATTGTATTACAGATTGAGCAACATCTCGCGTTCGGCGGGAAGCGGGGCGAATCCACGTGACTCGTAGTGCTTGAAGATGGCCTCGACGACGTCTTCCGGCTTGTCGATGATCTGAATCAGATCGAGGTCTTCGCGCGAGATCACCTGTTCATCGACCAGCGTGCTGCGAAACCAGTCAATCATGCCGCGCCAGAATGGCTCATGGACCAGGATGATCGGGATTTTCTGGCTCTTTCCGGTCTGGATCAAGGTCAGCGCTTCCAGCAATTCGTCGAGCGTGCCGAAGCCGCCGGGCATCACGACGTAGGCGTTGGCAAAGCGCACAAACATGTACTTGCGCGCGAAAAAATGACGGAAGGACTGTGAAATATCCTGATAGTCATTGGCCGACTGTTCCTGTGGCAACTGGATGTTGAGGCCGACACTCGGCGATTTGCCAAAGAAGGCTCCCTTGTTGGCCGCTTCCATGATGCCGGGGCCGCCGCCGGAGATGACCGAGAAGCCGGCATCCGAAAGCTGGCGGGCGATGTCCTCGGTCAGCTTGTAGTACGGCGAATCGGGCAATGTCCGCGCACTGCCGAAGATCGATACCGCCGGGCGGATCGCTGACAGACGCTGCGTGGCCTCGACGAACTCTGACATAATGCCGAAAACCCGCCAGGCTTCTTGCGAGGTGGCGGACTTTGACGCACCGGGATCAGCCAGCGCGGGTATTTTTTCTTTTTCGCTCATTTCTTTTCCATTGTTAACTATGCCAATCTTGCTGCTGGTCGACGGATCGTCGTATCTCTACCGCGCTTTTCACGCCATGCCGGACCTGCGCAACCGCCAGGGTGAACCGACCGGCGCCATCTACGGCGTACTGAACATGCTACGCCGGCTGGATAGCGACTACAAGGCACAGGATGTCGCGTACAAAGCCTGCGTCTTTGACGCCAAGGGCAAAACCTTCCGCGACGACTGGTATGCGCAATACAAGGCCAACCGCCCGTCAATGCCCGAAGACCTGGTGAAACAGATCGAACCCATCCACACCGGCGTCGCTGCTTCCGGCTGGCCGATCCTGATGGTCGACGGCGTCGAGGCCGACGATGTGATCGGTACGCTGGCCCGTCAGGCTGCTGCACAGGGCATCCGGGTGGTGATTTCGACCGGCGACAAGGATCTCGCGCAACTCGTCGACCCGCTGATCCAGCTGGTCAATACCATGAGCAACGAAGTACTCGACGAGGCCGGCGTACTGGCCAAATTCGGCGTCGCCCCTGAACGCATCGTCGATTATCTGGCGCTGATCGGTGACAGCGTCGACAATGTTCCGGGCGTACCCAAAGTCGGCCCGAAAACCGCCGTCAAGTGGTTGTCACACTACGGTTCGCTTGATGGCGTGATCGCCGCCGCCGCCGAAATCGGCGGCGTGGTCGGCGAGAACCTGCGCCGGACGCTCGATTTTCTGCCGCTCGGGCGCAAGCTCGTCACCGTGCGCTGTGACCTTGAGCTGCCTCTGCAGCTCGGCGACCTCGCGCCGCTTGCCGTTGATCGGGATCGACTGGCGGACCTGTTCGCTCGCTACGAAATGAAATCGTGGCTGAAGGAAGCCACAATGGCCGGTCATCCCGGCGAAGGCCGGGATCTGACCGCAGGAAATGCAGAGCCAGCTGGCGCTCCAAAAGCCTGGATCCCGGCCTTCGCCGGGATGACGGCAGCGGCGTCAGAGGTGAAAGCTGCGCCCGCCGATCTATTGGCCGACGGCTCGCACCGTGCGGCGTACAAAACGATTCTTGACTGGGCAAGTTTTGAAGCGTGGCTGAAGAAAATCGAAGCTGCCCCGCTCACCGCACTCGATACCGAAACCACCAGTCTCGACCCGTTTGGCGCACGCATCGTCGGCATTTCGTTTGCCGTTGCTCCCGGCGATGCGGCGATGCGGCGTATCTGCCGCTAGCCCACGATTACGCCGGTGCGCCGGCACAATTACCTTGCGAGCACGTACTGGCGCGCCTCAAGCCCTGGCTTGAATCGCCGAAGCACGCCAAGATCGGGCAGCATCTCAAATACGACCAGCACGTGTTCGCCAATCACGGCATCGCGCTGGCCGGTGTCGCACACGACACGCTGCTGCAATCCTACGTACTCGAAGCCGGCAAGGAAGGCGTGCGCGGCCATGACCTCGGCCAGCTCGCGTTGCGCCATCTCGGGCTGGCGACGATATCCTTCGAGCAACTGTGCGGCAAGGGTGCCAGCCAGATCGGCTTCAACCAGGTCGCCGTCGTTCAGGCGGCCGAATACGGCGCCGAGGATGCGGACCTGTGCCTGCGCCTGCACCAGCAACTGTACCCGCAGATCTCCGCAGACCCAGGTTTGATGCGGATCTACGGCGAGATCGAAATGCCTTCGCGCGACATCCTGTTTCGCATGGAACGTCAGGGCGTACTCATCGATTGCGAGCTGCTTGCCGAGCAGAGCAAGGAACTCGGGCAACGGCTGGTGGAGCTGGAAACGCTGGCCCACGAAGCTGCCGGACAGCCATTCAACGTCAATTCGCCAAAGCAGCTTGCCGACATTCTGTTCACCAAGCTCGGCCTGCCGGTGAAGAAGAAAACGCCGTCGGGTACCCCGTCAACCGACGAGGAAGTGCTTTCCGAACTGGCGCTCGACTACCCCTTGCCCAAGCTGCTGCTCGAATCGCGCCAGCTCGCCAAGCTCAAGGGCACCTACACCGACAAGCTGCCGAAGATGGTCAATGCGCAGACCGGGCGCGTGCACACCAGCTACGCGCAGGCCGTGGCGGTGACCGGGCGCCTCGCCTCCAGCGATCCCAACCTGCAGAACATCCCGGTACGCAGCGCCGAGGGCCGGCGCATCCGTGCCGCCTTCATCGCCCCGCCGGGCGGACACATCGTTTCCGCCGACTACTCGCAGATCGAACTGCGCATCATGGCGCACCTCTCGGAAGACGCACGCCTGCTCGAAGCCTTTGCGCAGGGCGAAGACGTGCACCGCGCCACCGCCGCCGAAATCTTCGGCGTGACGCCGATCGAGGTCGGATCGGATCAGCGGCGCGTGGCCAAAGTCATCAACTTCGGTCTGATCTACGGCATGAGCGCCTTCGGCCTGGCCCGCCAGCTCGACCTTGATCGCAGTGCCGCGCAAGCCTACATCGAGCGCTATTTCGCGCGCTATCCCGGCGTCGCCCGCTACATGGAAAGCACGCGCAACACCGCCAGGATGAAGGGTTACGTCGAGACCGTTTTCGGCCGTCGCCTGTGGCTGCCGGAAATCCGCGCCGCTCAGGCCGGGCGCCGCCAGGGCGCCGAACGCGCGGCGATCAACGCGCCGATGCAGGGTACCGCCGCCGACCTGATCAAGCTGGCGATGATCGCCGTGCAAGGCTGGATCGATGCCGGGCAACTGAAATCCCGCCTCATCATGCAGGTGCACGACGAACTCATCCTCGAAGTGCCGGACGACGAACTGCAAAGAGTGCGCATCGAATTGCCGCCGCTGATGACGCAGATCGCCAAACTTCGCGTACCGCTGGTTGTTGAAGTGGGTGTAGGCGCCAACTGGGACGAAGCGCACTGAACGCGGGCCAGCAATGAATACCCTGGTCTCCTGGTTCTTATCATTCTGCCTGGCCAGCACGACGCCGCTTGCCCTGGCGCAGGCTTCCGGAGAAGGTGAAGTGGCTCATGCCGTCGCCGGGAAAGCCATTGGATCTTCCGGAAGGCAGGTCGAACCGGATAGTCAGGCCATGGAAAAGGAATTGCAGAGTCTGCCCTGGAAACAGTTCAGGGCGATCATCGAATCCATCCCGAAAATGAAAGCTGACGTCGAGGCCTACGGCCCGATCGGGTGGCAATTCGTCCAGGCGAACTACCAGAGCTACGGCTGGAAAAAGAACATCGACAAGCTCGATGAGACCCAGAAAAAGCGTCTGGCCGAACTGATACAGATTGCCAAAGGGAGCAGGTAGTCAGGAGAAACCTGCCGGAACGACGCTACACGCCCGGCCTCGTTCAGAGGCCTGTGCAATTCCAGCGCAGGGCTTCAGTCTCAAGTCGTGTTCAGAGACGGCTCACTGGCTGGACGAGTAAACACTATTCAGACAATCGGCCCGGATGAAGTGTTGGTGTCACTGCAAATTCCGTTTGCATTCCGGAGTCTCGCCTTCACTATTCACAAGCACAACGGGAACGTCTCGCTGCTGTTGCTGAACCGTGTGGACGATGCTGCAGGAAAACAGGCTCGAGATCCCTTTATCTGAAGCAGGCATGACGATCTCGTCGCAATCAAGCTCCTCGGCAGCATCCAGAATTGAGAAGATCAACTCGCCTTGCTTGAACAGTCCTCGATATGGAATATCTTCCGCCACCAGCAACTGGGCTGCTTCTTCAATGAATGCTTGCGCCCTCTCCGATTGAAACTGTTCGATTTCCTGCTGGGTCCGGAAGCGAAGAATCTGCCACTGGGTGATCGGTTCGCCTATATTGAGCAGAATCACCTCCAGGCGATTCCCTTGACGATGATGGCGCAAGGCATACTGGATGCCCCAACGGGAATCTTCGCTGGCATTGATCGGCACCAGTAGGCGTAAGACTTTCGATTCGGTTTGATCAGATGTGCTCATGGTGGTCAATCCCCGTAAATTCTGCGTTTGTAAAAATCCATGTGTCCTGCTACTCAAAGCAAGCTTGTTTTCAGTTCTGATCATGACGATGCCTCCTCTAAGGATCGAATCAGCCGGCAGGCTGCCGGCGTTCGACTACGTAATTCAGCCCACGCTGCAAACAGCGCAGGCAGAACGGTACAAGGCAAAAATATTCGCTTGAGCGACCTGCCAGGAGGGCAGGAAACATTTGAAAAAGTCATGTCCGCCTCATTTTCCGAGGTAGTAAACAAGCAGATAGGCAAGGAGCATCACCATGACCCACATCGCCATGCTGCGGGTTGGCCAGGAGCGCACCAATAATCCGTCAGGCTGACGATGGCGAGCAAAGCTATCGCCGAATTCCGCGGCTTGAGCCGACAGTACCTCGGACCCGCCGGCGAGCAGGTGTTTCCAGGCCGTAGCGATAGAACGTGCCGCTAACGGTCCGGCCTTGCGATAGAACCAGTCGCTGTCGATATTGATGGAGCGCAATTCGGGCGGATAGATACCGGTGCGCATCAGCACCGAGAACGCAAGCGCCGAAAATATCAACAGTTGTAATTGCGCCAGCACATGAGACGCCGTATAAGGCTCATATGCCACGGCATAGGGCAGGAGGCTATAGAGCGTTCGCGGGAAAACGCCGATACCAATGCATAGCGCAGCAGTGATCGCCATGGCCAGAAGCATGTTACGTGGCGCTTCTTCGCAACGAATGCCGGAGTCGTGAGAAAAAAAAGCGAAGTAGGGAATCTTGATGCCGGCGTGATGGAATACCCCGGCCGAGGCGAACAGCAATACCAGCCAGGTCAGTTGCAGACCTTCGCCAGCAGCAGCGCTCATGATCATCGACTTGGTAACGAACCCGCTGAACAACGGGAAGGCAGAAATCGACGCTGCGCCCACTAGGCAGAATCCTGTAGTCCAGGGCATGGATTTGTACAGACCACCGAGTTCGCTTCCCTTGACCGTGCCGGCTCGCAGCAGCACGGCACCCATCGACATGAACAGCAACGCCTTGAAGAGGATGTCCGCAAAGGCGTGAGCCACCGCGCCGTTGATCGCCAGCTCGCTGCCAATACCGATGCCGACCACCATGAACCCGATCTGATTATTCATGCTGTAAGCCAGTACCCGGCGCAGATCGTTCTCGATCACCGCAAAAAAGATCGGGAAAGCGGCCATTACAGTACCCACCCAGATCAGCATTTCTGTTCCCGGGTAGGCCCGTGCCAGAGCGTAGATGCCCAACTTGGTGGTAAAAGCCGACAACACCACCGCCCCGGTCGGGGTCGCTTCCGGATAAGCATCCTGTAGCCAGTTGTGCAGGAAAGGAAAGGCGCACTTGATGCCAAAGGCGATCAGGATAAGCACACCGCCGGCACCGGAAAGCCCGATCTGACCAAATTCCAGGGAACCGGTTGCGTACCAGTGCAACAAACCTCCGACCAGCAGGAACATGCCTGAAAGCAATTGCACGAGCAGATAGCGCATGCCTGCACGGAAGGCACTTTCGCGGCGTCGCGCCCAGATCAGTAGAACGGAGGAGATGGCAGTGAGTTCCCAGTATACGAAGAGCGTCATCAGATCACCGGCAAAAACTGCGCCGATGGCACTACCGGCATAGACCAGACTCGCCACATGCTGCACCGTATCCTCGACGTGCTGGGCATAAATGACATTAAGCAGGGAGGCAATGAGAAAGATGTAGCCGAAGATCAGGCTCAGCCGATCAACCCGCATCAGCACCAGAGACTGGCCGAACAACTGAAGCTGAGCAAACTCACCCTGCGGCAAGGCCAGCAGCCAGACAAAGGATGCCAGCGGCAGCAGGGCCATATAGACTGTACGCAGGCCGCCACGAAGCAGTGGCACCAAAGCTGCACCAAGGATAAGAATCAGGGCAACCGGGAAATCAGCGTTCATAGTAATCCTCGGGACGCATCAGAACGACACGCAGTTTCTTGGCGACGAGTACCAGCACCACACACGCGAAAAATCCGAAAATTCCGTAGAAGCCGAACCAGGTGGCGAAGCCGAACTCCTCATGCCTGTGCAGGAAAAGGTCAATGGACAGAAGCGCGAGGCCGACTGCCCATAGGCCCTTGAACAGTTTGGTGACGTTCTCGCTGTGATCGAGCCAGTAGTCTTTGGGTTCGGACATGGTCAAGTTCCTTATATGCCTGGTGTTAAGGACTAATTGCCACGAGCTGCCTGGCGAGCTGCAGCAGGGGATCGGGAAAGAAGAACAGGACGATGGTCATGCCGGCGGTCAGCAGCAGAGCCAGAACCATCGGCCAGGGAGCTTCTCCATGGGGGTGTGCCTCATCACTGACATCAGGCTTGCGGAAGAATGCCGCATGCACAATCGGCAGGAAATAGGCCGCGTTGAGCAGGGTGCTGATGAAGAGTACGGCCAGTACGAAGAAATGGCTGCCATCCACCGCGCTGATCAGGATGAACCATTTGCTGAGGAAACCGGCAGCCGGGGGAATTCCGATCAGCGACAAGGCCGCCACAGCGAACGCCGACATGGTCCACGGCATGCGTCGGCCAATTCCGTTAAGCTGGCTGACCTCTGTTTTGTGTGCGGCGGTGTAGATGGCGCCGGCAGCGAAGAACAGGGTGATCTTGCCAAATGCATGTACGACAAGATGCAGTGCTGCAGCCATTACCGATAGCGGGGTCAGCAGTGCGGTCGCCATGATGATATAGGACAACTGGCTGACGGTGGAATAGGCCAGCCGGCGCTTGAGGTTGTCGGCATTGAGCGCGACCACCGAGGCGGCGATGATGGTGAAGCCGGAAAGGGCAACGAGCCAGCCGGTGGTGCCGGCAAGGATGTCGAAGCCGAAGATATACACGATTACTTTCACCACCGTAAACACGCCGGCCTTGACCACCGCAACGGCATGCAACAAGGCGGAAACCGGTGTCGGCGCAACCATCGCAGCAGGTAGCCAGCGGTGGAACGGCATCAGTGCGGCCTTGCCGGTACCGAACATGAACAGGGCCAGAAGAATGCTCACGGCAAGCGGATCGAGATCGGCAGGCAGGATGCCTCCGGCCTGGAAATCGGTGGTACCGGCCACATGCCATGTATAGATGATCGCCGGGAGCAGGAAAAGCACCGAGGTACCCATCAGGATTCCCAGATAGATACGCCCGCCTTTCCTTGCACTCTCGGTGCCGCTATGCGTGACCAGCGGATAGGTGATAAGCGTCAACGCCTCATAAAACAGGAACAGCGTCAGCAGATTGGCGGCAAACGCGATGCCGATCGCTGCCCAGATGGCCAGCGCGAAGCAGACGTAGAAGCGCGTCTGGTGCTGTTCTTTGTTGCCGCGCATGTAGCCGATCGAATAGATCGAATTGACAATCCATAAGCCTGAGGCAATCAGCGCAAAGAGCATCCCCAGAGGTTCGACACGAAAGGCAATCGGCAGGCGGGGCAGTGGCGCAAAAAGCGTCATGCCGGGGAAGGTGCCGGCCAATACCGGATCCAGCAAGCGCACAATACTCGTGAATAGCAGCACAGCGGTAAGCAGCGTGACGCCTTCGCGCAGATTAGGCCAGCGTCGCGCCAGTGCGATACCCACTGAAGCGCAAAGCGGCAGGATGAGAATGAAGGCAATCAGACTATCCGGGTTCATCTGCTGTTACTCATCAGTTGTTGAGCGGCATTCAGCGCGGAGCCGACCGTGAACGATGTATCGAAGCCGAACCAGATCGTTCCTGCAATCAGCAGCCAGGCCGGGATCAACAGGGATATCGAAGCCTCGCCATGGGCATTCTGGCCGACGGGCGGCGAGCGGAAATAGGCCACTTCGACGAAGCGCCAGACGTAAGCAAGCGCCAGCAGCGAACTGATCACGATCGCACCGGCCAGCCACCACTGGTCTTTTTCAATCGCCGCCAGAATCAAATACCATTTGCTGATGAAACCCGCGGTGCCCGGTACGCCGATCAGGCTCAGACCGCCGATAACGATGCCGAAGCAGGTCAGCGGCATTTGCTTCGACAGACCGGCCAGGCGCTCGAAAGTCGGTGCCGTAGGAATGCCTTGCCGGGTGGTCAAGGTGGCGACAATGCCTCCGGTCAGGAGGAATATCGCGCCTTTGGCGATCCCGTGATTGAACAGATGCATGATCGAGGCGGCAAGACCGTGCACCGAATCGAAGGAAAGGCCGAGCGTGATATAGCCGATCTGGCCAATGCTTGAATAGGCAAACAGTCGCTTTAGGTTGGACTGGAAGATGGCGATGAAATTCGCGACAAACAGGGCAAACAGTGACAACATCAGCATGATTTCCGGCAACGGTAGTTGTTCGAACACCAGACTGTCGCCAAAAATCGTGAAATAGAAACGAATCAGCGCATAGAGCGAAACCTTGGTGGCCGTCGCCCCAATGAATGCCGTTACGGCAGAGGGGGCATAGGTGTAGGCATTGGGCAGCCATTGATGCAGGGGGAAAATCGCGGCTTTCAACGAAACGCCGACGGTAAAGAAGGCCAGTGCGACCAATACCGGACGGGTGCCCTTGATTGTCGAGAGTTTTGTCGCCATGTCGGCAAGATTCAACGTGCCGGTCATCAGATAGAGGAAGCCGATGGCAATGACGATGAAGGTCGCGCCAATACTGCCCATGATCAGGTACTGGTAGGAGGCCGTAAGTGCCCGGCGGTCGCGGCCAAGAGCGATCAGCACATAGGTAGAGAGCGAGGAGATTTCGAGGAACACGAAGAGATTGAAGGCGTCGCCGGTGATCGTGATGCCGAGAAGGCCGGTCATGCACAGCCCCATCATGGCGTAGAACAGATAGTGCGACTCACGGGGAATCTCACGCTCGATACTGGCGCGGCTGTAGGGCAGAACGACTGCAGCCATGCCGGAAACCAGAACCAGCATGAAACTGTTCAGGCGGTCAATGCGATACTCAATGCCCCAGGGCGGCTCCCAATTGCCGATGTGGTAGGAAATGCTTCCACTGGAATCAACCTGTAACCACAGCGCGATGGCGATGGCAAAAGCAGCCCAGGCAGCGGCCGTGACCATGGCAAACGCCAGACCGCCACGACGCAGCAGAACAGCCAGCGGTGCCGAAATCAACGGCAACACGACTTGCAGTGCCGGCAGGTGCTGGGCGAGGCTCATAGGGGCTCCTCGTTGGCGGCCTCGGTGGCGATCACGGCATGGTCGCGCGCCAGTATTTCGTCTTCTTCAATGCTTCCGTATGCTTCACGGATGCGTACAGCCAGCGCCAGGCCGAGTGCCAGCGTGGCAACGCCGACAACGATGGCGGTCAGAATCAGGACATGCGGCAGGGGATTCGAATAGACGGTGTATTGCGGCGAAATGATTGGCGCAGTACCGCCGACCAGCTTGCCCGGAACAATGTAGAGCAGGTAGACCGAGGTCTGGAAGATCGAGAGGCCGACCAGCTTCTTGATCAGGTTGCTGCACGCAATAAGGATATAAAGTCCGGCGACCATCAGGAACACCGTGACGATGTAGGAAAAATGCCCGATCACAGCTAATCCTCCGAACCGCTGCGCGAGGCGAACATATAGTAGATTTTCAGCATGACGCCGCTCACCGTGGTTGCTACACCGACTTCGACCCAGAATATGCCGCGATGCTGACCAAGCACCGGATTGGGATCGAGCACGAAATAGTCGAGGTAATTTCCGCCGAATAGCAGCCCGGCCAGCCCGACGCCGGCATAGATCAGGACGCCGCTGGCGAGCATGGTCTCGACCAGACAGTCAGGCACAATGCGCCGGGTGGTGGCGACACCATGGATCAGCGCGTAGAAAATGATGCCGGCGGCGATGATGACGCCGGCCTGAAAGCCACCACCCGGTCCGAAATCCCCATGAAATTGAACATACAGAGCAAACAACAGAATGAAGGGAATCAGCAGTTTTCCGATGACCCGTAGTACAAGATCGTTCTTCATGCGTCATCCTTTCGCCCGGATTCGACTGGCTCGATTTTCTTGCGTCGGCGCAGCAGCGCGATGAGGCCGGCGCCAGCGGTAAACACGACTGTCGTTTCGCCGAGCGTGTCGTAACCGCGGAAACTGGCCAAAACAGCGGTCACGACGTTGGGTACATCGACCTCGTTTTGCATGTAGCGGGGCACAACATTCTGGTGCATCGGCGCCGCCGTATCGTTGAAGCCCGGCAGACCAAGGGCACCATAGACCAGCAGCGCACCGACCGACAGCGAAACGGCAAGAGGTAGCCAGGGCTTGTGCGCAGGGGTTGCTTCCTCGCTTTTGCAAAGGCTCAGCGCACCGAGCAGCAACACCGTCGAGATGCCGGCACCAACAGAGGCTTCGGTCATGGCAACGTCAACCGCATCGAGTGCGACGAGGATGGTCGCCATGAGAAAGCTGTAGATGCCGGAGAGTACGATCACCGAAAACAGATTGCGCGTCAGCAGCAGCGTGAGCACTGCAATCGCCATGAACACCAGCAGCACATTGATAATCAGGGTTTCGATGACGCCACCTCTGTAGTGGAGTGTTGCTCGCCGAGCCTGGGCTTCAGGCCGCTCAGCAGTGCGGCCTTGGCCAGCGCATGCGTTGCCGTCGGGCTGGCAAAGAGAATCAGCAGGCCGATCATCGCCAGCTTGACTGTAACCAGCGTCAAACCGGCCAGCAACATGAGACCGATCAGCATCAACCCGGCGCCAAGGGTCTCGGTGATGCTGGCGCCATGCATGCGCGTGTAGAAATCCGGCATGCGCACGAGACCGATACCGCCGACAAGGCTGAAGAATGCCCCACCGGCAAGAAAGAGGGCACTCAGAAAGTCAATGAGGGTGGTCATGGCCGCAGCTCTTCCGAACGACGCACCTGGCCTGTGGCACTCGAATTTCCCTGCAGGAAAAATTTCAGAACGGCAATTACGCCAAGCACATTGAGCAGGCCATAGACCAAAGCAATATCAAGGAACTCCGGCCGACCGCCAAGGAAACCGAGGAGTGCAAGCAGCAGCATCGCGCAGGTACCGATGGTATTGGCGGCTTGCAAGCGATCAAATATCGTCGGGCCAAGCGCGGCACGCGCCAGCGCCAGTGCGACGGTAACCAGGAGGGCGAGCGTGGCAGCGGCGAGCATGGTCAGCGAACCTCCATATCAGCGCAGCGGCGATCCATTTCGCTCCCGGCGAGAGATGCGGCGGCTTCGCTGCTCAGCGCGTGCACCAGGAAACGTCCATGTTCAACCTCGACGCTGATCGTGCCGGGTGTCAGGGTGATCGAGTTGGCGTGTATGACCAGACCAGCGTCCATGGTCTGCGACGGGGTGAACTCGACCAGTGCTGGAGAGATCGGCAGCTTCGGGTGCAGGATGCGTTTCGAGACATCCCAAGCGGCAAGAATAATTTCCTTGATCAGCCACGGCCCATACGCAAGCAGTTTGAACCAGTGAAGGCGGTTCGGCAGTTCTTCACCACCGATCACGTCCATGCGCCGGGAGAACAGGAGAACCGCGATCGCACTACCAACGCCGGCGGCCAGGAGAAATGGCACGAACATTCCGGACAGCAATAGCCAGAAGAGTAACAACGCAACCAGGATGGTAAATGAGCGAGCCATGATGGCGAACACTAGGACGTCTTTTCTGGCTTGTAAATTAGGGATCGAACGTAAGGGATGCCGCTATCTTCGATGGCGGAAAGTTCGAACTGAAAACAATACGCAATACTCAGGTTTAAGGGAAAATAAGGGTTTCCCGTACGCGCTTTTGCGAATTACAAAATCTGCCATGCCCAAGCACACTGTTCACCTGATCAATAGGAGCGAGGCGTTTTCGCCGATGCTGCCAACACAAAAACCCGGGTGGCGTGACGTACTGACCCTGGTATTGGGCTACGTCGTTCTTGACTGGGCGAGTTACATTCATCCGCTCCACGGCCTCAATATCACGCCGTGGAGTCCGGCGCCGGCGCTCGGCCTGCTTTTCCTGCTCCGTTTTGGAAGAAGTGCGGCACCCGCTCTCGCCCTGGCCATTCTGATAGCCGATGCCTGGGTGCGCAATCTGCCGGCCTTGCTGCCGATATCCATAGGCTTGTCTGTTCTGCTTACTCTGGGCTATTGGGCTGTTGCCGAAGTCTTGCGCCACCGTCTTTCGAGCAGAAGCATCTTCAATGATCGGCGCGGACTGCTTGAATGGGCGGGAATTGTCGTTGTCGGCACGTTGTTGAATAGCGTTGTGTTCGTCACCGCGCTTTCGCTAGTAAACCTCATTCCTGCTGGCGAATTGCTACCGGCGTTTGTCCGCTACTGGGTAGGCGATGGTGTTGGTGCCCTGGTCTCGATGCCGCTGCTGTGGATGCTTCTGGATGAGCGTGGGCGAACTCAGCTCAGGGCGATGGTTCTGACCTGGGAATCGGTCGGTTACCTGTCGGTCACCGGGATGGCTCTGTGGATCGCCTTCGGCATCGGCGCGGCGTCTGATTTCAAGTATTTCTATGTCTTGTTTCTTCCCATCGTCTGGGCCGCCGCAAGACAAGGTCTCGCCGGCGCTGTGTTCAGTGCGGCCATGGTACAGATTGGCATTATCTGCTCCGTACTGTGGCTGGGCTATTCGGCGGTTACAGTGCTTGAAATCCAGGCCTTGGCCGCTGTACTGGCCTTGTTTGGTTTTTTTATTGGCGTGGTGGTAGACGAGAAACAGAGAGTGAGCGCCGAACTTCGCCAGACCCTTCGTCTGGCGGCAGCAGGCGAGATGGCCGGTGCCTTGGCGCATGAGCTCAACCAGCCGCTTACCGCCTTGTCCGCTTATGGTACGGCCTGCGAACAATTGCTCGAACAGGGCGATACGGGTGAGCGATTGCGCGAAACGATCAAGCGCATGGTTACGGAGTCATTTCGCGCAGCAGACGTGGTGAGCCGTCTGCGCGACTTTTTCCGGACGGGTGCCACACGGCTCGAACCGATTACACTCGAAGCATTGTTGGCCTCGGCTACTTCGCGTTTCACACTCAAGGCGGAGCAACTCAGCATTGAACTGACCATCGATCCGGTGCCGCCATGTGCGCTACTGGTTGATCGTCTGCAACTCGAAGTCGTCTTGCGCAACCTCCTCTCCAACGCCTTCGATGCAGTGTCTGAACAACCCGCAGGAAATCGCCGTATCAGAGTCTCCGCATACCCAGAGGAAGCTGGCCGGATTTGCGTGCGGGTCGAGGACAGTGGCCCGGGCATCTCGGAAGCAACGGCTGCCCGGCTGTTTGAGGCGTTTCAATCATCCAAGGCCAGCGGGCTTGGCCTGGGTCTGGTCATCAGCCGGGCCATCGTCGAGGCACACGGAGGACATCTCTGGGCCGAGGTGGCCGCTCACGGCTTATTGAGGCTGGTTCTACCCACGGAAGGGAAAGCGGACGATGCAGCCTAGCGGATACACCATCTTTATTGTTGAGGACGATCAATCCGTGCGCGATGCACTTGGTCTGTTGCTTGGCTTGCAAGGCCATGCGGTTGCCATGTTTGCCGATGCAGAGAGCTTTCTCAAGGCTTACCGGCCGGAATGGTGTGGTTGCCTGCTGATTGATATCCGCATGCCGGGCATGGACGGCCTGATGCTGCAGAAGCGCTTGCTGGAAACTGACTGCAAGATGCCGGCAATCCTCATGACCGGTCACGGCGATATTGATTCGGCGCGTGATGCCTTCCGCGCACATGCCGTAGACTTTCTTGAGAAGCCCATTGATCACACCAAATTGATGAGTGCCATCAATGAAGCTTTCCTTCGTCAAACAATTGACCAAGAAAGAGGGAAGCGGCGCACTGACTCTGACCATTTGTTGGCCAGCCTGACGCCACGCGAGAGGGAGGTCATGGATTTGGTCGTTATCGGCAAACACAATCGCGAAATTGCCGAAGAACTCGGGATCAGCTCCCGTACCGTTGAAGTGCACAAGGCACGCATGATGACGAAGCTTCAGGTGCGCGGCGTACCTGATCTTGTCCGTTTGAGCCTGCTCGGACACGACAACGATTCCGCGTAGAGATGGCCTGTGGTCGCCCCATCAATTCAGGCATGCCGGCAGATGAACCGGGCAATGTGCGGTCCGCTCAGAATCACCACGAAAAGACGCAGAGTCTGTACCGCCACGACAAACGGAACATCCGCCTGGCTGCTCATGGCAATCAGGATCACCGAATCAAGCCCGCCAGGGCTGGTCGACAAGTACGCCGTCAGCGCATCGACATGTAGGATCGCCACAAGCAGCCAGGCCGATATGCCGCACAAGCCAATCAGAAACACCGTCGATAACAACAGACGGGGCAGCATTTTGAACGCAGAGAGCAGCAGCCTGCGATTAAAGCCCAGCCCGACATACCATCCCAGCAACAGCGAGGCGCCGGCCTGTACCCAGAACGGTAGATAAAGGTCGGTCAGGCCGCTGGCATGCAGCACGGCCCCCAGCAGCATGGGGACCAGCATGGCTCCAGCCGGAATGCGCAGCCACTTGCCAAGGAAAGCGCCGCCGATAGCTACCGCGAGAGTGACCAGCAACGGTGGCCAGACATCCGGACTCAGACTGAGCGATGGCAGTACCGGGGAAACAGGCGCCAATGACCCGGTTCCCGACAGGAAGTGAGTGACCATCGCGGCGGTCAAGACCACGACCAGCACCCGCAGATATTGCATCAGTGCAATCAGACGCGCATCAGCGCCATACTCTTCGGCCATGGCCACCATGGCCGAAGCCGCACCCGGTGTCGAACCCCAGGCGGCAGTGGTTCCCGGAAGCGCATGCCACTTCATCAGCGTCCACCCGACAAGCCCGCCGGCGAACACCGAACTGCCCACGATCAGGAACATCACCGCCCAATCCTTGCAGATCGTGGCCACAATGGCCACCGTGATGCAATTGGCTACCGCGCAACCGATTATCGATTGCGCAAAGAGAAAAAGTTTGCGCGGCAGCGCCAGACCCAGGCCCGTCAGGCTAACAACGATCCCGCACAACATCGGCCCCACCAGGAACGCCGCCGGAAACCCTGCACGATCCAAGGCCCAGCCGGTAAATAGCGAGAAAGCAGACAGCAGCAGCCAAAAGACCGCTTTGTTGCATGAAGTTCGGGCCATAGCCTGTTCCATGATCAGGATCAGCAACGCCACGAAACCTGACCCGGGCGAGACTTCCCAATCCGCTGTTCTAAAAGTTAGTAATGCAAGTGTCCTGCATAATTTTGCACTGGCCCAGTCGACCCATGACGGTATCAGCCTGCTGAGCTCGACGCCACCCAGAGGTTCAGGTCCGCATCGCTGGCCCAGAGATCGATTTCAGCGAGTTCCTCGGGCGAAAAGCTCAAGTTGGAGAGGGCGGCGATGTTCTCTTCCAGTTGGCTGATTCTGCTTGCCCCGATCAGTGCCGACGTCACTTGCGGATGGCGCAAGACCCAGGCCAGCGCCATCTGCGCCAGGGTTTGCCCGCGCCTCCGGGCGATGTCGGCGAGATGCCCGATCTTTTCCAGGTTGGACGGGGTCAGGTAGTTGTCCCGGAAGGCGGGCACCCCTCTGGCTTTACGCGAGTCCGCCGGCACGCCGGCCAGGTATTTCCCGGTCAGCAGACCCTGGGCCAGAGGCGAAAACACGATGCAGCCGATGCCCTCATCCTTCAGGGTATCGAGCAAATCCTCCTCGATCCAGCGATTGAGCATTGAGTACGACGGTTGATGAATCACGCAGGGTACCCCCATGTCCTTCAGCAGTACCGAGGCTTCCCTGGTTTTTTTCGCCGAATAGGACGAAATTCCGGCATACAGCGCTTTGCCCTGCTGCACGGCAGAAGCCAGTGCGCCCATCGTTTCTTCAAGCGGCGTATGCGGATCAAAGCGGTGCGAATAGAAAATATCAACATACTGCAATTTCATCCGCGTCAGGCTCTGGTCGAGACTGGCCAGCAGGCTTTTACGCGAATTATCGACGCCATAGGGTCCCGGCCACATCGGGTAACCGGCCTTGGTGGAAATGATCAGTTCGTCGCGGTAGCTCGCCAAGTCGGAGGAAAGAACATGTCCCAGAAACTCCTCGGCGGCACCCGGTGGCGGACCGTAGTTGTTGGCCAAGTCAAAGTGGGTAATGCCCAGGTCGAAGGCCCGCAGGAGCAGATCGCGAGCGGTGGCCGCATCCGAATTTTTTCCGAAGTTCTGCCATAGCCCCAGTGACAAGGTCGGCAATTTCAAGCCGCTCACCCCCAGGCGCCGGTAGGGCATGGCGTCATAACGGGTGCTGCGGGCTACGTAGTCAGTGTCATTCATGATTCATTCCTGTAACGCGGTTTTCAATTCGCCGGCCTCTGAATTGAAGCCGCAGAGATTATAGCGAAGTCATCAGGTGCCTGTGGCCATGTTCTTTCGGCCAAAAAAACACGCATCCTGCTGGCGGCGCAGAGCGAGCAATGTCGATGCCGGATCTATCTCGATGTCGTCAATAGCGATGACAGTGCCGGCTTCGACGTCGCGCACCAGATGCCGGTTGGCAGCAAGATAAAACGGCGCCGGATTGCCCGCGCCCAGCGGAGCTGCCGGCTGCAACTCCGCCGCTGTGCCATCGATGGTGTGATGGTGGCCCCCCATCGCCAGCAGCGTTCCGACCGACAAGCGCCGGGTCGCACGGGCAATCAGGTCCAGCCTCGGCTGTGGCGACTGGGCACCACTCGAGCGACCATGAATGGCCGCGTCGAGTACGCTGGTCGCCGCTTCGAGCCCGAGCAGGTGGCGCGGCAAATAGAGCATGGCACGCTGACCGTCGCGGGAAATGACGTGGCCTTTTGCCGCCAGCAGTTCCCAGGTCACCTGATCCTCGCAGCGGACGATGACGAACACGCCGCCGGCAAAACTCGCTTCATCAGATCGGCGCAGACAGTGGAAGACGTCGAGAACGTTCCCGCGCGACAGAAGCCCGCCCTCGGGTGTTGTACCAAAGAAACTGGGGACTTCAGGAATGCGGGCAATCGGTGCGTGCAGGTCGGCACGATCCGGCATGAATCCGGTGGCGTTGGCGACGACGAGCAGTTCGCACAAATCCGGTACGGCTCGTTGCGGCAACGCGGCGCAGATCTCTGCCCGCACCCGGGCAAGGTCAGATACCGGACGCATACCCAGTGTCCAGTGTGGCGCGAAGCCCGGCAACGGGATTGTTTTACCTTCACTCGTCATCGTTCCTGCTGTTTCGTCATACACGAAGTCGTATTCGCTGGACTTGCCGGCGGCAATGATGTCAAAACCCAGCGTCTGGGCCCAGGTGATGAGTCCGATCAGCAGGCTCGGCTGGTCACCGTCGACCGGAGTTACCACCTTGCCGCGCTGGCGGGCGAGATGCGCAAGATAGGGCCCTATGACGCTGTCCACCTCCTTCGAAACCAGGACGAGGTGATGTCTGGCGTCGATGGCCATCCTGCTGTGCCGTGCCCCCGCCTCGGGGTTTCCCGTGGCCTCGACGACGACATCGATAGGCAAATTGACAACAGTCGCCAGATCTGCGGCGGCAATGAACTTGCCGTTGCCCCAGGCTTGATGCGCCTCTTCAACCGTATGGCAAATGGCAATGTCGGCCGACGGCACGCCTAGGGCAGAAAATCCCGCTGCCGCAATGGAGACTTCGACATCGACGGCAATACGGGCACGCATCAGCGGAACGCGCATGCCCTGCGCGAGAAAGCTGCGGCCGAAACCGCCACTTCCGACGACGCAGGTTTCGATGGGGCGCTGTGCAGCAGCGTAATAATCAAGATGATTCATGTCGTTTTTCCTGTTCCGGTTGGGTCTTCAAGGCAGCCGACAAGATGCTCAAGATGCCTTGATTGCATACAATTATATATTGTTTAGTAATATTTCATCGAAATATAGTATTTAATACAAATTATTTCATGCAATATTGGAAAAGGTGAGTTTAAGGTAATATTTGCAAACAGGAGATCCGATGAGCGAAACCAAGCACGGCAATCGCACTCAGACGGCCGCCGACCGGCTGCGACAAATGATCGTTGCGGGTGACCTTGCACCCGGCCAGCGCATTTCCGAGCGAGCGATCAGGGAACATCTCGAGGGACTTTCCCGTACGCCGCTACGCGAAGCGTTCAAGATTCTGGCCGGCGAAGGTCTGGTGACGATCTCCCCGAATCGGGGAGCGACGGTGACCGCGTTGTCGATGGCCGATGTCGAGGACACGATGGAACTGCTGGTCGGACTCGAAGGACTCGCGGCCGAACCGGCCTGCAAGAACATCCTGCTGCAGGAAATCGTCGAAATCGAAGAACTGCACCAGCGGATGGTGGCCGCCTACCGCGCTGAAGAATTGATGGAGTACTTCGAACTCAACCAGGCAATCCATCAGCGCATCGTCGATGCAGCCGGAAACCGCGCATTGTCACGGATCTATGCGGCCGAATGTGCGCGCATCCGCCGCTACCGCTTTGCCGGCAACCGCCACCACGAACGCTGGGATCGTGCCGTCGCCGAACACGAGCAGATCCTTGGCTTTCTCAAGGATCGCAACGGATCCCTGCTGCGTGAAATGTTGCGCGCCCATTACCGCAATGGCTGGCAGGTGACGCGCGAACTGATCGGCTGGGAATTTGCCGGGACGGACCAGGAACCTGACCGTAAATAGGGTACCCCTGCCCCAATACGGTTCAGTCAAACCTTGTTGAGTCCCCCGGCAAAGACGGGGGTTTACCTAACTGAATCAAAATTTGTCATTCCCGCGCAGGCGACCGAAGGAAGTGCACAGCCGGGAATCCAGTTACAGTCTTGGCTCTGGATCCCCGCCTTCGCGGGGATGACGCCCCGAAGGAAGTCCTCTTGGGGGACAGCTTAACTGAACCGTATTGATACCCCTGCCCCAGTTTTTACCGTCGATCCAGAAAGACAACAAAGATCAACCGATGCCGTCCGTGTCGTCGGCGATGAAATCATCAATGGAACTGGTATCAAAAACGCCGGCGCTGTCTGCTCTTTCCTCCATAGCCTTGTCGAAGTCCGTCACGCCATGTCGATCTGCGGACAGCCCATTGCTCAGGCCATTCATCTGTCCCGAATGCGAACCCTGTCTATCGAGCAGGTGTTCAATCCCCTGCAAAAGGAATCCTCCGGCAATCACACCGGCAGCCGTGCTTGCCATGTTGCCCAGCATTCCGGAACCCCAGGCGCTGGTCGTTGCAGAGGCGGATGACGCAGAAGTGGGCGCGATAGCGGATACCGGTGTGGCGGATAAAAACGGTGTTTGAGCGGGCACTGCGGGTTTGCTGAGGGCAGAGTGACCCCAGGTATTGGCGTCCAGGAAGCTTGTGCCCTGATTCCCGCTCCGTGCCTGATCCAGTTCGCCTTGCAGACGAGCGATCTGTGCCTGTGAACCCTGCACGGCGTTCTCCAGAAGCAGGACTCGCTGAATGAGCGGATACATCGCATCAGCTTGCCGGATACAGGACTCGCGGATCATGGCCTCGACCTCGCTGTCCTTGTGCGCCACCTGTGCCTGATTCAACTGCTTAAGAAAGCGGGTGAGTTGATCGCGTTCCTGAGTGTTCATTATTTGTCTCCGTGTCGCTTTGCACCGCATCAGCCTGAACACCGGTTTGGTCACGATTTTCTGGCAAACCCAGAAACTCGATACTAGCCGGAATTCACCACGAATTGACTTTCAAGACAGAAGACATCGATTGGTCGTGAATGCCGTGTATCCGGATTTTCTGGTGGACGGGCAAGATTGTGGTTGTGCGTATTGCAGTGCAATATTTATATATCATGTATTATTGAGTGATAAGCTAGGACCGCAGCCGTCCATCAAGAGACGGTCAGCTTAAATCAGGGAATGAGTGCTTCAGACTGAAAACGTCCGGTTTTCTCTGACACTGTGGGCATTGCCCGAGCCATCTAAAGGCTTGAAGGAGTGCTATCTAGCCACGCATTTGCGCTTACAGGATTTT
>JAIFKU010000093.1 GCA_020049495.1 Accumulibacter sp. | reverse complement strand
AAAGCGGGGCCGTGTCGCAGGTTTTCTTCGAGATGCTGTACAAGGTCGTCGGCAAGGGAACTGCCCTGCTCTCCGCCCTGCACGACAACGATATGCTCGACATTCTCGGGCCACTGGGAAGCGGTTTCGACCAGGGTGAGGAAGACGAGGAAAAACTGATCGTCGGCGGCGGCATCGGTCTCGCACCCCTGTATCTGCTGGCGCGCGAACTGGTCACCCGGAAATCGCCGGTTCGACTCTTTGCCGGCGGCCGAACGCGCGACGACATCCTGTGCATCACCGAATTCAAGCGACTCGGCGTTGAATGCTATACCGCCACCGAGGACGGTTCGCTGGGCGAGCAGGGCTATGTCACGGTGGCTCTGAACAAGCACCTCGACCGGCTCAAGGGCAAGGCTACAATCTACGCCTGCGGGCCGGACGCCATGCTGCACGCCGTGGCCAAAATCGCCGCCGAGCGCAACATCCCCTGCCAGGTCTCGCTCGAAGGCTACATGGCCTGCGGCGTCGGCGCCTGCCTCGGCTGCGTGGCGACCGGCAAGGATCATTCGCCGCAGACGCCCGATTACCGCTGCGTGTGTACCGAAGGCCCGGTCTTCGCATCGAGCGAACTCAAGTGGGGGGCATAAGCATGGAACAAAACAAACCCGACCTGAGCGTCAATCTCGCCGGCATTGCCTTGCGCAATCCGGTGATGACGGCGTCCGGCACCTTTGGCTACGGTGAGGAATTTGCCGAGTACGTCGACCTGCACAAGATCGGCGCCTTCATCACCAAGGGCCTCTGCGTCAAGCCGCGCTCCGGCAACCCGACCCCGCGCATCGTCGAAACTCCCGGCGGCATGCTCAACGCCATCGGCCTACAGAACGTCGGCATCGAAGCCTTCATCGCGAAAAAAATCCCCTTCATCCGCACGGTGAATACGCCGTGCATCGTCAACTTCTTCGGCGAAACCGCGGAGGAATACGCCGAGATGGCGGCGCGGCTGGATGCCCTGCCCGAAGTCGCCGGGCTGGAAATGAACATCTCCTGCCCCAATGTGCGCCAGGGTGGCATCATCTTCGGCACTGATCCGGCCTGCGCTGCCAGCATCGTCAAGGCCTGCCGCACGGCAACGAAAAAGCCGCTGTTCGTCAAGCTCTCGCCCAACGTCACCGACATCGTCGGCATGGCGCACGCCTGCGCCGACGAAGGCGCCGATGCGCTGTCGCTGATCAACACCCTGATCGGCATGGCCATCGACCTCAATGCGCGCCGCCCGGTGCTGGCCAATATCACCGGCGGACTGTCCGGGCCGGCCATCAAGCCGGTTGCCCTGCGCATGGTCTGGCTGGTCGCCAAGGCGGTGAAGATTCCGGTCATCGGCATCGGCGGCATCATGAACGCCACCGATGCGCTGGAATTCATCCTCGCCGGCGCCACGGCCATCCAGGTCGGTACTGCCAGCTTCATCAATCCCGGTGCGGCGCAGACGATTGCCGAGGACATCGAAGCCTGGATGGTGGCGCACGGCGAAACCGACATCAAGAACCTGATCGGTGCGCTAAAGGTTTGAACCTCAAAACTTGACTTAACCACGAAGTTCACGAAGAACACGCAGGAAAACAAATGCCCAATGCTCTCACGCATCTTGTCCGACCGATGAGGTGAAAAAATATTTCAATCGCATGTCTTTCTTCGTGCCCTTCGTGTTCTTCGTGGTTAAACGATTTTTTTCCAGACTGACCGCCCATGTTCAACCCCTCCCGCGAGCAGGTTCGCCTTTTCTTCTGCGCAGCCTGGCGCAAGCACCGCGAGAAGCTACCGCTGGACGGCGCCGAAGTTACGGCCGCAGACCTGATCGCCGATC
Source organism: Accumulibacter sp. (assembly GCA_020049495.1). Classification (GTDB taxonomy): domain Bacteria; phylum Pseudomonadota; class Gammaproteobacteria; order Burkholderiales; family Rhodocyclaceae; genus Propionivibrio. The sequence continues at coordinate 17,051 of JAIFKU010000093.1, read as the reverse complement.
ACCCGGAGTACCACGCCCTGCTGGACAAGCCGGAATTTGCCGTGGAGCAGGAATTCACTCCCGAAGGCGGGCAGATGAACCCCTTCCTGCATCTCTCGCTGCACCTGGCCATCGCCGACCAGATCAGCATCGATCAGCCGCCGGGAATCCGCGCCGCCTACCACGCCCTGCGCAAGCGGCTCGACGTACACAACGCCGAGCACGCGCTCATGGAATGCCTCGGCGAAACGCTGTGGCGCGCCCAGCGCGAGGGCAGTGCAATGGACGGTGAACGCTATCTCGAATGCGTCCGGCGCGCCGCCGGATAAGGCCGGCAAGAAGCCAACCCGGCCCGCTTTGATCGGAAAAGTAACGATGAATCCCTTTCAGCGACGTACGGCGATTCGAATTGCCACAGTAAGCGTAGTTCTGGCGTCTATCGCCAGCCCTGCCGCGTGGTTCGTCGCCCGCGAGAAGGCTGAGGAAAGCATCGTATCGCTGGCGATCGAAGAATCAGGCCGTTTGCTGCACCATTACGACGCAATCAATCTGAATGGTCCGGATGCGGCCGAGCATGCTGTCATTGCGGCCAAGTCCATTTCTGGCGGCTTGTTCGACATCGCCGAAATTTATGACAGTAATGGGAAAAAACTTGCCGAATCGCTGACCGGCGATGGCAATGCGGTTGAATCGGCTTTGCCCAACCATGGTCAGCCAAACTATACTTCCGCATCTTACGAAAGCATGGTACTGCCCGGTGGGCAGTGGGTATTGCGGGTTTTCGTCCCCTTGCGCGATTCGGAAACGGATAGCAAAGCACCCATTACCGGCTATTTCGAGGGGGTTCGCGTCGTACCCGCCTGGCAAGAGGAGCAAATTTTTGCCAGCTCCCTGATCGTGGCCTTGATGGTCGGTCTCGCTTCCCTGCTTTGTGGCATGGCGCTCTATCCGGTCGTCGTGCATCTGTCGGCAGACAACGAACGAAAAGCGCGCGAGGTGCTCGATTCACATATTTCGATGATGGAGTCTCTGGGGCGTGCCATCGCCAAGCGTGATTCCGATACCGGGGCTCACAATTACCGGGTCGCCTGGATCGCTGCGCGTATCGCCGAATGCATGGGGCTGACCGGAAATGCAATGCAGGCCTTGATTGCCGGCAGCTTTCTGCATGACGTGGGCAAAATCGGGATCCCCGACGCCATCCTGCTCAAGCCTGGAAAACTCGACGATGCGGAATTCGTCATTATGCGCACTCACGTCGCCCAGGGCGAGCAGATTGTCACCGGCATGGGGTGGCTGGATGGGGCCAATGCCGTCGTCGCGGCTCACCATGAAAAATGGGACGGCTCCGGTTATCCGCGCCAGCTCATGGGTGAGGAAATTCCTCTGGCGGCGCGCATTTTTGCTGTAGCTGACGTATTTGATGCACTCTGTTCAAAACGCCCGTACAAGGAACCCATGGGCTTTGCTGCGGCGATGGCGATTCTTGAAAAAGATACCGGGAGCCATTTTGACCCCTCGGTCATGGCGGTGTTTCGCACCATGGCCTCCGAAATTTTCACTCGCTTGGAAAACAGCAGCGAAAGCGATTCGCTTCAGCTACTGGAAGACCGGGTGCGGCAGCACTTCGAGATGGAATCGTAGTCATTACCCGCCAAGCCGGTTGCGGCAAACTGCCGGTCTTGCCTGGTGTCGCGCTTCCCGCAAGCGGCTCGACGTACGCGACGCCGAGCACGCGCTCATGGAATGCCTCGGTGAAACACTGTGGCGCGCCCAGCATTAGGGGAATTGATTTATTCGTCACCCCGGCGAAGGCCGGGGTCCAGTTCGTTGACTCTTCTGGCTCTGCACTTCCTTCGGTCGGATTCCGCTTTCGCCGGAATGACGGATTTGGAATACTTCAGCGTTTCCTTCGGGAAGCACAATGAACGGCGAACGCTATCTCGAATGCGTGCGGCGCGCAGCAATATCTTGATCCAGAAAGACAAGTCGTCTAGTATTACAATTGTTATTACAGCAAGGGCGCGTCATGTTCAATCTCAAACTGACCCAGATTGGCAACTCGGTGGGCGTCATACTGCCAAAAGAACTTCTTTCCCTTCTTCGTCTTGAAAAGGGAGACACCCTCTACGCCACCGAATCGCCCGAAGGCGTCCGTCTGACCCCATTCAATCCGCAATTCGAAAAGCAGATGGAACTGGCCCGACAGGTCATGAAGTCACGGCGTAACGTCCTGCGCGAACTGGCCAAGTGAATCAGTGGATCTGGTTAGAGGAGTCTGTTGTACACGCCGTGCATGAAGCGCAACTCGCCGAGCATGGCGGGCCGTCCGGCATGCGCGATGCCGGTTTGCTGACGTCGGCACTCGGACGAGCACAACAACTGGCTGCCTACGGCAATCCTGACTTCGCGGATCTCGCTGCGGCCTACGGCTTCGGAATCGCCCGCAACCATCCTTTTGTCGATGGCAACAAACGAACCGCCTTTGTCTGCATTGAGCTTTTTCTGTTGTGTCATGGCTATACGCTTGTTGCCAGTGACGTCGACTGCGTGACCCGAATGCTCGCTCTCGCTTCAGGTGAGCTTTCCGAAGCCGGGCTGGCCGCATGGATACGCGACAACAGTGTCCCGAATTAACAAACTGGCATAAGATGCCGTGATTTCGTGGACCTACAGAACTACAGGCACTCAACATAAACAATCTCTACAACCAGTGCCCTGCCTGGCTGGACAACGCGCACCAGGCGTTCGACGCGGCCGTGGCTGCCGCCTACGGATGGAACGATTACACGCCAAAGATGCCTGACGACGAAATCCTGCGCCGACTGCTGGCGCTTAATCTTGCGCGCGCCAGCCGGAAACCGGTTTGATGCCCGCCCATTCACCGTCAAGGAAACCGATCATGAATCAATCCGGCCGTCGCCAGTGGCTCAAATCCCTCGCTACCGCCGGTCTGCTTACCGGCGCCGGCCTCGGTGGACTGATCCGCGAGGCACTGGCCAGCGGCTCCCGGCCCATCCTGCCCGGCCTGCAAAAAATCACCGGCAACGTCACCGTCAACGGCCAACCCGCGCAAGCCGGTATGGCCGTCGGCAGCGGCGACACCATCGTCACCGGCACCGCGAGTGAAGCCATTTACGTGATCGGCCAGGATGCCTTCCTGCAGCGGGAAAACAGCGCCGTCAGTTTTTCCGGCGTGGCCGTCGATGTGCTGCGCATCCTCACCGGCAAACTCCTCTCGGTCTTCGCCAAGGGCAGCAGGAAAATCGAAACAGTAACCGCCACCATCGGCATTCGCGGGACCGGCTGCTATATCGAAGCCGAAGACAACCGGGTTTACTTCTGCCTGTGCTACGGTGCTGCCGATCTGATCCCGGTCGCCGACCCGAGCCACGTCGAACACATCGAGACCAAGCATCACGATCATCCGGTGTATATCAACAGGGATTCGTCGCTGCCGATGATGGTCGACGCCAGTGTCATCAACCACAGCGACGCAGAACTGGAAATGCTGGAAAGCCTGGTCGGTCGCTGGCCGCCGTTCAGCCAGGGCGGCTACCGCTATTAGCATCCGGGTGAAATTGCGCTCGAACGGTAGTTTCCTCCAGCCTTATATACGAACAACCGACCCTGAGCTGACCTCTGCCGTTCTAAAAAGCGGAAGTGCAGATCCAAAGAGGATTCAAGCTGCTGAGTTCTTCGAATAATGTTGAGCGATGGCGGGTATTTGGGCGATACGCTGCATATGCTCATTCAGCTTCGGTGCCACCGTCTCGACCAAATTGGTTGGAACGTGATCTAAATGGCCTGAGTTGAGCCCACGGATAAAGACAAATACCTTCAGGTCGGCAATTGTCAAGCTGCTCGCTGCGAAGAACTCACCGCCGTGGCTTTCAAGTTGTTTCTGTAACCACCGTAGGTATTTCGGGAAAACGCTTACTACCAGATCATTTCGTGCATTCTTCAGATCGTCACCAGTCAGGCCGAAAGTGACTCCTAACTTAATGCTAGCGTCCTCGACGCCATCCATAATTTCGTCACAGAGCAAGGCTTGAAACGCGTCTTCTGGATACAAGCCAGATAGCTTCCCCACATACCGCGTTATAGCACCACTTTGGGTGACCTGCACATCGTTGACCTGCAAGGTAGGTACCTGACTCAACGGCGTTGCTTTGCGGACCTCTGCAAACTCACTAAACGAAAAGCGATGGTCTTCAAACGCAATTCCGCCGATATGTAGTGCCAGCCGAGCTGGTTCGGCTCGACCACCGTCTACATCAAAATACGTGATTTTCAATTGATCCATGATCTATCCCTTAGGGTATCTGATTGTATGGAAGCAGTGGACTTCCACTATTGGCGGCAAGTTTCAATTCTTTGCGTATTCCTCTATAGAGGCCGCTTTCCCCGACGGTCAAGGCGTACTGCCGACCCAATGCAGACCTCGTGAGTTCAAGAAAGCGGACGTTCTAAATGCTAGGTAACGGGCGAGCCGCGTGTTGGCACGTCCTGGTCGGGCGTCTTTCTGGAAAGCGAACCAGTTCCTAGGCCGTGAATGAACGGGAAATCACCAAACCCCGCAGTCTTGTGTAGTTCGGAAATGACCTGCGATACATCCTCTTTGGCGCGCCTGGCATTCTCCAGTACAGAAAACTCTTCCCAGTGCGCCTTGGGAGTGTGTTGGTACGGCTCGTCATAAGAACTCACATCTTTGGTTTCAACCAGTATCTGAGACTTGCCGTGCGTAATTGCATTCCTGAATTTAAAAAGTGTATTGAGCGTTTGATAGGGCCGTTTTGTAAAATCGGGACGGATGTCCAAGTTCTTGCAAAGAACCCTATATTTGTCCATGACCTTAATTGGTTCGATCTCTTTCCAGAATTTGAACGTCTTCTCGCCGAGATGGTTGAGATAAGCCTCAAAGGTGAATGCGGTAAATAGGATCGCACTCATCGTTGTGTAATAGCTCCCTTGCGGTTCCTGTTCAGCCGTCGTTATCAACACGTCAGCACCATGTGCGAGATCAACAAATGTGCGTACCTCACGAGTGCCTTTGTAAATCGCGTCCTTCGCCATCGTTATCCTCCTGACCGCCAACGAACAAATAGTTGACTTCCCCGCCCCAGCACTGTTGTCAAAGGCGTTCTTTACTTTGATCCACAGCGTGAACACTTACAGTAATCGTTCGGCGATACGTGCCACTCATGACCGCAGTCGGGACATAACCACCAAACCGGCTTGGTACTGTGTCGTCCCACTTCATCAGGTGTCAGATCAGCGTTGCGCTGCTGATGCCATCTTGCTGCGATCTCAGGCGCTTTTTGCCGAAGCGTTCCAAGAGAACTAAGTTTCGTGATTCTCATCTGCTCAGCTGCAATGCGTCGAGAACATTTTGGGCATCCTATTTTCGCGATTACTCTATGTGCGACACTTGACTGCCACGATATTGCGCATCGAATGCATTTCCACCAGACCTTTCGGGTTGATTTACTATGCACATCCTCCGGACGCAGCGGTGTATTTTTCTCAAAATCCCAAGTCGCTGCAATCTCGGGGTAAATGATGGCGAGTGATTTTTCGGGAGTCAGAAACCGACCTGTGCAATACGGGCAACCGGAACCCCGCGCTCTGTTTCCTACAGGTGCTTCCCATTCATGTCCTGCTGCCTTGCACTTCCACCAAACCTTCTTCTTTGATCCCGGCCCGATGGTCTCCGGGGTAACTGAGATATTCTTCTCAAAGTTCCACTCTTGAACCAGATCAGGGCGAAGAACAGTCAGACTGTTGTCTGAGCCTGTCTTGAGGTTGGAGCAGTACGGGCACCCAATGCCGGTAGCGCGGGTATAAATCGCCGCCAGCCATTCATGTCCTTTCTTTGAACATCTCCACCATACCTCTCTGTTGGCCTTTGGCGCGAACATTGTCGGTTCAAGCGGGGCATTCTTCTCTTCATGCCATTCTGCCGCAACGTCGGGATATATCGATGCGAAGGATGCCCCATCAGGTGGAGATGGAAGATTTGCAATGATCTTTCGGTAGTCAGCGTCGGCGACCAATATTCCTAAGCCGAGATATGAATCGGCAATCTTGCTGATTTCAGCCTCTGCCTTCATCGCGACTACTGCTGATACAAGTCTTTGAATGACCGATAGATCAGAATCTGAACGCAGATATTCGACGTCCCAATCGGCAAGCTTCTTTAGTGGTAGCTGCCGAAGGCGAATCAAATGCACACCTTGCTGCTCGCAGGTAGCATTCTTCCGCAAGTCCGCTTCAACTTTTTCTGAATGCCAATAGTGACCGTCCACTTCGACACCGATGCCCAACGTCGGCAGAAAGACATCGACCTGAACACCCATTGCGTTGCTATGCCAAACGACATCTGAAAACAGATGTTTCAATTCGGTGAAAACACGTGCTTCCAGCGCCGATGTGCCACCACCACAGAACGGGCACCCTGATCCATTCTGTCTATGGTTAATTGTTGCAGCCCATTCGTGCCCACGAGGACAGCACCACCATACCTTTATGCCGGAGTTGGCGGTGAACTGATCAGGCGTCTGGTCGTGGTTTCGTGTCGGATGCCATTCAGCAGCTAGGTCCGGGTTAATGGCGAGAAGCGATGTCGTTGGTGTGGCCCTCTGGCCTCCGCAATAGGGGCAGCCGGAACTTGCTGCAGTGCGATTGGCTATAGTTGCCTGCCATTCGTGCCCAAAGACGCAACTCCACCACACCTTTTGTTGTGAGTAGGCACCCAATTTAGTTGGCTTCAATGGAAGATTCTTGTCAGGATGCCATTCGGAAGCAAGTTCAGGAAATTTCGCCGCGAAGCTGGTCGATTCAATAACGATGTTCCCTGAACATATCGGACACCCTCGTCCGCGTGTCCGGCCAGAAATTCGCGACTGGTATGAATGTCCCTCCGAACATATCCACCATGCCTTGCGGCCGGAATTGGGGAGTACTTGCTGAGGTGTCAATATCCCGTTTTTGACAACATCCCATTGTTTTGCAATGTCAGGATAGAGCGCAGCAAAGGACTTAGAGACCGATACTCGCTTTCCCGCGCAATATCCACACCCTGACATTCTTCCTGCAGTTCTCGATGCAACAGCAGCAGGCCAACTTTCTCCGCATTTGTCACATTTCCACCAAACTTTCTTTTTCGCAAATGCAGTGACATCTGCCGGAGTTAGATTTCCATTGCGCTCAAAGTCCCAACTACTCGCGACCTCAGGGAATGCCTGGTCGAGAGATACTCCCTTTTGTTTCATCTAATCTGCTCCGTCGATTTCTTGCCAATCATACCGGCTAACGCAGAAAGGAAATAATTTGGGAGGATTTAGGAGTTGCGGTGTGAATGTCAGCTATGGAGAAACATCGCTAATGACCGGACCTGGCCGGGAGCTGACCTCAACCATAGTATTTATCAACCAAAAAAAGCAATTTTCAACGACACGCCACGGAAGCCGCGTAGACATTAGCTCCCACGGCATGCCCGCCGAAGATCGCCGCTTGGCGGGTGCTGCAGACCAGCTTCAGGAGCGCTCGGACGGCGGCGCGACCTTGAACACTTCGGCCAGCGTCGTCATGCCCGCCGCAATCTTCATCGCGCCGGCGATGCGCAGGGGCTTCATGCCTTCGCGGTAGGCCAGATCGCGAATCTTGGCCACATCGGCGTTGTCCGTGATGGCCTGTTTCATGTCCGGCGAGAGCATCAGGATCTCATAGACGCCGACCCGCCCGCGATAGCCGGTCATGCGGCAATCCAGGCAGCCCACCGGCTGATGGAACTGCACCGGGCGATTGGCTTTCCACGGAGCCACCAGGCGATCCCACAGCGCTTCGTCTTCCGGCGTAGCCGGACTGGACTTCTTGCAATTCGGACAGAGCACACGGATCAGACGCTGCGCCATGACCCCCAATACCGTGGCGCTGATCAGGTAGGACGGCAGACCAAGGTCGAGCAGGCGGGTCACCGCCGACGGCGAATCGTTGGTGTGCAGGGTCGATAATACGAGGTGGCCGGTCAGTGCCGCCTGGATGGCTACTTCGGCGGTTTCCAGATCACGGATTTCGCCGACCATGATGATGTCCGGATCCTGCCGCATCAGGGCGCGCACGCCCTGGGCGAAATCCAGATCGATGGCGTTCTGTACCTGCATCTGGTTGAACGCCGGCTCGACCATTTCGATCGGGTCTTCGATGGTGCACACGTTGACCGCCGGTGTGGCCAGTTGCTTGAGCGTCGAGTAGAGCGTCGTCGTCTTGCCCGAACCGGTCGGGCCGGTGACCAGGATGATGCCGTTGGGGCTTTCCGACATCGTTTTCCAGCGCGCCTGATCCTCGTCGGAGAAACCGAGATCGGTGAAATTGCGCACCAGCACTTCGGGGTCGAAAATACGCATCACCAGCTTTTCGCCGAACGCCGTCGGCAGGGTCGACAGGCGCAACTCGGCTTCCTGACCGTCGGCGGTGCGCGTCTTGATGCGCCCGTCCTGTGGCCTGCGCTTTTCAACGAGATCCATGCGCCCGAGAATCTTGATGCGGCTGACCATCGCCGCCATCACGCTCATCGGGATCTGATACACCTGATGCAGCACGCCATCGATACGGAAACGCACGATGCCGAGTTCGCGTCGCGGCTCGATGTGGATGTCGCTGGCGCGCTGTTCGAAGGCGTACTGCCAGAGCCAGTCGACGATATTGACGATGTGCTGGTCGTTGGCGTCGAACTGCTTGTTTGTGCGGCCCAGTTCGACCAGTTGCTCGAACGACGACAGTCCCGAGCTTTGCCCGCCGAGTTGCGTCGCCTTCTTGACCGAGCGCGCCAGGTTGTAGAACTCGACCAGGAAGCGCGCCACATCGACCGGGCTGGCAATCACCCGGCGAATGTTCTTCTTGACGATGGGTTTGATTTCCTTTTCCCAGTCACGCAGGAAGGGTTCGGTGGTCGCAATCACCACCTCATTGGCGTTAACCTGCACCGGGAGAATGCCAAACCGTGTGGCATAGGCACTCGACATCACATCGGTCACCGCCGTGAAGTCGATCTTCAGCGGGTCGATGTGGTAATACTCCATGTTGACCTTTGCCGCAAACCACTCACCGAGGTCGTCCATGGTCAGCGGACGATGCGGCGCGCGCCTTGATTTCCACTTCTGGTCGGCAACGATCGTCAAGGGATGGGCGACCAGGCGCTTGAGGCGACTTTCCGCAATCAGCGCATCGGCGTCAGGTTTATCGACGAGACCGTCGGCCACCAGAAAACCTAGAACTTCGGCCACGGTCAGGCGGTGTTCGGGTACGGTATTGTCCGGCTGATCGGTCATGGGACACATTCCAGTTGGGTTATTGAGGAACTATACCCGACAAGCCATGGCTGGCTCAATGCCGGCATCAACACGAGGCGGTGAAGTGGGCTACAATCGGGCTGAAATTGTCTTTCAGACCATCCCTACCGATCTTGACCGGAGAGCTTCATGAAAAGAATGTTTTTTGCCGCTGTACTGACCATCGCGCTCTGCTCCGGGCCGACAATCGCCCAACAAGGGCCGGCCGGTGTTCCCGGTGCGTTCGGTTTCGCCGAATCGGTCACGGCGCCGCTCGTCTCACCCCCGTCTCAAGCCAAGAAGCCCGGACAAGCACCCAAGGGTTGTGCAAAGGCCAAGGACGTCGAGCGCTGCAAGGCACGCGAGGAAGCCCGGGCCAGGGCACTCGAAGCCTGCAAGGGCAAGGCCGGCTCGGCACGCAAGCAGTGTCTGGACGAACAGAAGAATACGATTGACTGCAAGAAGTCAACCGAGCCGTTACGCTGCGAGCAACACAAGAAGGCGCACGCGCTGTGCAAGGACAAGCTTGACCGCGAGCACCGCCAGTGCCTGCGCGACAATCTGACCACGAAAAAATGATCAGGTCGATGATTTGCTTGCAACGTGTTATTTTACAAAGGCCACCGTTCGCGGCGAGTAGTGTATTCGCCCGCAGGTCGAAAGGCGTTGTCAATGAACAGGGCGGCTTTGGTGAGCTGTTGAGTTGGGAACAGCACAACAACAGCAAGCTTATCCACAGCCATGTCCCTGCGTATCATATAACCATCCCGATTGCCGAGCCGCACTTGAAGGAGCAGATAGGCTAGATCCTTGAGAGTTGAGCAGTAATCCCTCTGTCGTTCGAGAGTGCACGTTTCTTCTCGCGGCAGCGACAACACTTCTCGGCCTTTGATAGCGGGGCCGGTTTTTCGACGGATTTCGCGTAGCCAGCGGCATAGACAGCGATCATTGGACCCGCACGGTTGCGACGCCAGGCGGCGATATGAATTCGCTTCTGCTTGGCCAGGATATCCATATACCGGGCATTTTTGATGGTGTTGGACGACAGTCCGGTCGCTTGCGCGGCTTCAAGATAAGTCAGCATTCCAAGCCGTTGCAAAGCGAGCACGATGAGGTTCATCCCGGCCGAATCCCTGTCGTTATCCGTAAATTCGGGCCGGGGCAGGTCGGGACGATTCTCCAAGCTATACAAGGGAGTCACAAATCCCTTGCGAGTCTTGCGCCACCCGCTGACATGAACGAGCCGCTTGTCCCGGAGTGCCTTAAGGTATCCACCGCACGCTAGAGTCGTAATGCCGACAAAGGCTTCACGCGAAATGTCACTTGCCGACATGTCTGCTTTTTTTGCCAGCAGCGTGAGGATACGCTGCATGGCTGGGCTGTTTCTTTCGCTGGGAATGATCATTGGAGTATTTGGATTTATGAAAAGTCAGCGTTGTTCAAACATGTGAAAAAAGTCAAAATGCCACGGACAAAACGGGGCGGCTGACGAACTTACAACTGGAAACGCTGAGCAAGCGATTTCAAACCCTCCGCAAGAGTGCTGATGTGGGTAGCAGAATCGTTGAGACTGGCTACAGCCGTCGAGTTCTCTTCGGTCATTTGCGCAATCTTTTCGACATTGACTGCGACAAGGGAACTGGCCACCCCTTGCTCTGCCAGTGCCTCGCTGATTTCACTGACTGAGGCGAGGGCAATGTCAATACCTGCCTTGACTTCGCGCATCGATGAACCGGCCTCATCGGCCAGACGCATTCCTTCGACGGCCTGCTGGTGACTGGTTTCCGTGCTCGCTAGAGTCTGATGGGTGCTGTCCTGAATGGTCTGGACAGTCTGGACGATTTCCAGCGTTGATCGGGTCGTGCGCTCGGCCAGCTTGCGAACTTCGTCCGCGACGACAGCGAAACCACGTCCCTGTTCGCCCGCACGGGCCGCTTCAATGGCGGCATTCAGGGCCAGCAGGTTGGTCTGGTCGGCAATTTCCTTGATGACATTGACTATTGAGCTGATCTGCGTAGATTTCTTGGCCAGTTCTTCGATATCCGTGGTCGTTTTCGAGACCGAAGTCGTAATGCTGCTCATTTCGTTGACGGTTCGATCAACCACCTTAAGCCCGCGATCGACAGTCTCACTGGAAATCACTGAGTTCTTCCGGGCCAGGCTGGCGCTCTCGGAAATGTGGTTAATGCTGACCGTTATTTCTTCGACAGCGGCGGCCATCGACGAGGTGGCTTCGGCCTGATGCTCGGAACTGATGGTGACCTGTTTACCGGCTGTTGCCATTTGATCTGAGGCGGCAGCCAACTGTACCGAGGTATTCTGGATCTGACCGACCATGTCGCGTAGATTCTGGCGCATGCTCTCCAGGCCGGCGACGGCCGACTGCATACCAACATTACCGAAAATGATGACCATTACCAGGGCCAGTATGAAAACGCCCCCGAGCAGCAAAATGCGATGAAGTACCTTCAGATGGGGAAACATGGCAGAACTCCCTTTTGATAGACAGGACATTTGATAAATATGCGTCCTTACTTTTAGCACTGACTTTCCAATTTACAAGTTAATTCTTGCATATGCTCTGAGGCTTTTGCATCCGTACTTACCGCAATAAACTGCGGGAAATACGGATGCAGAGGGTGACAAGAATCACACAGGACGGAATCCAGATATGGTGTGGTCAGCAGAATAATATCCATTACACCTTGGATCGTTCGCGCATTTTTTACTTCATTTACGAATCAGAAATGAAATAATGGGCTTTACGCAATTCTGCTCAAGTGGCTGGAGCGACGTTCTGATTACTCAAATGACCGCCGTGACTGGAATAACCGTATTGGAGATTGAAACAGACCGATGATTTGCTCTCAGCATGTGTTGGAAGCTCACCCTTCCGGCCAACTCCGGTCATTTGGGATTCTTCTCTATTGCGGTCGTTGGCAAGGAACGTCCAACCGAAAGCAGCCGTTGAACCCAAGGGAAACACTTTTTCAGCCTTTCGGGCAGGTGTGCAGCGGGTGGAGCCATTTTCGGCATTGTAGGCGCGGGGGTTTAAGTGGCGGCTTACTGAGTCCACCCGCAGTTCCGGCGGGCAGGATATGATTCAGGTGGCGGTCGGGACCCGGCCATTATGGAAAGCGTTGAATAACGTCCTGGAGCTGACACATTGAACGTGCTTCGCCTCTCCGGCGCGCTGTTGTTCCTTCTCCTCATCGGCTGCGAGCCTCTCTGGAACACCTCCAATCGCTCTGGTATAGAGTCTGATGTACGGCACGTCCTCAAGACAGCCGCGGTAATACCGCAGTCTCTCGAATGCCGCATGGCTGGCACTACACGAAACGCCTCCTGCTCCCTTCTCATGTCCCCGACAGAAACCGCGTCTGTCATTCGCACCTTTGCGCTCGAGAGCATCCACTCGTCATCGGAAACCCCGTCTCCCCTCGCGCGCCTTATCGCTCATGCTGGCCCCAGTTGTGTGGCGGGTGCCTCCGTGCCGCCGACAGTCTTCGGCATCGCGGGCCGCCCTAATTCCCTTCGGTTCCCCAGTGGCTCGGCCTTCGAATACCTTCTCCTCACCATCAACGAGACCAACGGCCAGGCATGCTTACAGGTCTCCTACTCTTACGGGTAGGTCTCGTTAGCCATTTTCGGAGTCCCATAATGCATACCACTAGCACCTCTTCTGTTTGGGAAACGCTGAAGTATTCCAAATCCGTCATTCCGGCGAAAGCCGGAATCCAGAATAATCAACGAACTGGACCCCGGCACCCCAAGGGTACTTCCTTCGGGGCGCTTTCGCCGGGGTGACGAATACTTCAGCATTTCCTTTGGACTACGGAAAGTAGCCAGGCATGCAAGCCCTGTATGGAATTGTGGGTGTAATAGTTGGCAGTGTCTTTATTTTTTGGGTCTCGCATCCAAGGCCTTGAGAAAATGACCAGTAATTCCGCTACAGGGTCGATAACGCCATGGCTCACTATAAATAAGAGGTCACACATGGACACTCCCATTACAGAACTGTTCGCCGTTGCCATTGCAGTCATTGTATTGATAGGGCTATTGGTATCGAAACGTGGCAGGCCCGCAGACACAGAAGCAAGCCAACTCGCCAATTTCATGACCACTCGACGCTTTGCGCAAATCGAGGTCAGTGACCATCGGCTTGAGCCGGTATTGGCAGCTTTTCGGGTAGCCGCGGTGAAGGATGCGCTGGTGTCGTCTGGCACCTACGCCGAAACAGCGTTTATTGATCAGCGCGGGAGAATACTTTGCAAGGTATTCACGGTTGCGCCTGACGCGGGTGGTCGTAGCTATAGCCTCATTCTGGCTTTGCCCTGGCCGGTCAACGAACCGGACTGGACATGGGTCAATCTGCCGCGGCTGCCGGAATTCGGGCTCACTCTGGTTAAACGAATGCTCTCGTTGTCGCTGAACATGTCCGGGCTGAAGCCGGTATCGAGATCCTCCCCGCCGGCTGCGCGCGCCAATGCTTACGAAGCCCTCTACTCCGCTGAAGGACGCTCGCCTGGCGCATTAGCGCACGCGCTGTTTTCTCAGTTGGCAGGCAAGAGCCTGATACTACGCAAGGCGAAGGCTTGCTTGGTAGTGGAACTGAAGGACCTGCTTTCGACTCGCGACGACGCCAGCGAAGCCCTCTGTCTACTCGAAACAGGGGACCTTGTTTCCACCATGCCGGACCTCCGGGCATAACTCGTTATCGGGGCATCCACATGAGTACATCTTCAGTCGAGACGCAAATCGCCCGCCTCAGACCTGCCGTAATCTTTGCGCCACACATGCACAAATGGTTTCTGGCAGGAGCCGCAATAGGTTTTCTTGCAGCCATTGTGTTCTGGCATCCTTGGCCGCTGATGATTGCCTTCTTTCTGGGTGTCGTAGGATTCTCAGAACAACGCGCCGGCCCCAACATTCTGTCCGCGATTCTTGCCTACGACTGTGACGACCCAACCGTAGGGACGGTCTGCGTTGAAATCACCTCATGGAGCGACAGTGAGACCTACCATGCCACCGTGAGTGAAATTGGCCATTCGGACTGGAAGTATCAATTCATTCCACAGGGATGGCAGCCCGCCAACCGTAGCTATTCGGCAAGAATATGGCGATGCGGTACCGAAGGTCGACCCCTATTGGCGGTTGTCGAAGAGGGAATTCTGATACCTCGCTATGACCCGGAATTGGTCGTCAGTCGAAATGACACGTCAAAATAAACTACAAAGTCAGTTTATCGGCGCCATAGTAGCTACGATGGTCGGCCTTGGATTATCTGTCATTGGAGGCCGCCTGATTGTTTACGAGTACATGCTTGCTGAACCTGTAAAGGTATCGGGTTCAATTATCAGTTCAGGGCAAACACGATCATCGCGTAGCGGCAATGTAAACTTCATCCGCTATGCATTTGTCGATCAATTCAATACGACCCGTATCGGGACTAGCAGCGGTTACTCGGGAACGAATGGGGAAAACATTCAGGTCGAGTATTCCTCTCGCTTTCCATCAATCCACCGCGTAGCAGGGGAGGGTAGAACGATTGGGTATAAATGGCGCTGGCCTATTGCAGGATTCGGTTTGTTCTTGCTTGTCGCCGGCGTTCATTGGTTGTGGAGTATCTGGAAAGGCCGGCACCCACCCAATGAGCCGAAATACATACACCGTGTCCGCTAACCATTCGCTGAAGAGGACGGCCCTGGCGGGCCGCCGCTGAGTTCCAATTCCTTGGGTCCATTTAAGTCTGAGGTACGACATTGAACGCGCTGCGTCGCCAATTTGAGAATATCCTGGCCAATACCGACATGGACTTAAGCCTGTCGGCGGTAGATCGTAGCGGCCCGTCGCAATTTACCTTACGGTCCAAGGCATCGCCAGCAAGGGTATTTCTGGGGCTGCTATTCGGCATTCCGTGCCTCATTTTGCTTTGGTCAGCCTGGGACAGTGGTGGCTTCATTACCTGGACCGCGCTCGTTTTCTGCCCGCCCTTATCAATCATGGCTGTTCTTTTTGGACTGACATGGCAACAAAAAACTTTCGAGCCCGCCAAAGAAAGGGCAACGAAGTCGTATGGGGTATTCGGCTTAACGAGATCCGTCGTGGTCGACTTGCCGCGAAATGGAACGCTGCTGAAATACAGAACCTTCAGTGCATTCGACTCGGGTGGCACTTACTTTTACCACGTCGAGGTTGATGGCGTGACCGGGCTGGGGTTTTCGATTGCCGGGCGTGAGGAAGTTCGGGATGCTTTTGCCGAGAACCTGGCCGGATTCCTTCACTATCGTATTCGAGACGAAGGGGATCGCTTCGAAAAGCGGTAAGCCGCTTGCCGAACCGCCAGCACCGACTTCTGGTCATCGTCTTTGTGCCTAACTTTCAGCTCCAGAGGGACGCAACGCCGGCAAGCGGGTTTCGCCTGCCTGAGCTTGCACGTTGAACGTCCGCTACCCAATCGGGTTGCTTCCGCTTTGGGCACGCAAGAGCCATCCAATCGGGTCGAGGCTAAACGGCAGGATTCTGAGTGGACCAGTCATTGGTGATGCATTTATCATGAGATAGCAATCAGTCTGGAAGAGTCATCGACTCACGCAAACCTTGAAAACCACCGGCAACGGCTGTTCCAGACTGAGATCTGCCTGATAACATAGGTATACTCAATGGCCGGTCTGCCCATATTTCTGACTCTGGTGTCCCAATTTTGATGGCCGCATTGGACGAGAAGTGTTGGGGATGAGGTAATTTCTTTTCTCCAAGGGAGGATGGTGTGTCCGTGAATCTCAATCCCATGAATTCAGGCACATTTGGTGTCCACTTCACGCTGGGCAGCATCAGACAAAAGATGCATGCCGTGCAAAAACGCTCAAATACCACAATGAGTTTTCTGTTGGGGATTTTGATTCTGCTCGGGTGCATGAGCGCGGGCACGGGTCTGGCTGCTACCACACAAGCAAAGCCTGCGAGTTCCGGCGATCACAACTTTACGATCCGCGTGGGCGATCATGATCGCGACTACACTGTCCACGTTCCGCCGGGCTACGACGGTAAAAACCCCGTGCCCGTCGTCGTCATGTTGCACGGTGGCGGTGGCACCGGCAAAGCAGCGGCCACCGAAACCGGCTGGGACTCCAAAGCCGACGAGGTCGGATTCCTCGCCGTCTTCCCCGATGCCATACCTCCCGACCCGAGGAAACGAAGCCACTTCAGCAGAAACCCGCAACTGTGGAACGATGGTTCCGACCGGTTCTATCCCGGCCAGAACGCCGTTGACGATGTTGGCTTTCTCAACGCTATGCTTGATGATGTACTCGCAAGGTTTGCCGTGGATCAAGGACGGATTTTCCTCACAGGCTTCTCCAATGGTGCTGCGATGAGTTTTCGCGTCGGCGTGGAATTATCGAAGCGCATTGCGGCCATCGCACCTGTCGCGGGCGCGTTGTGGCAAGAGCCACCCAAGTTGGAACGCCCCGTCTCGATGATCTACATTACCGGCACGGCTGATCCGCTCAATCTGATAGAAGGCGGTGCGCCAAGACTAGCGACCGGCGGCAGCGATAGGGTTCGCGCGAAGGCTAAGCCGCCCGTACGCGAGTCGATCCTGAAGTGGGCTAAGGCGCTCGCTTGCCCCGCAACACCGCAAGACATATCCGAAGCAAACGGCGTCCAAACCGAAGTCTACAGTCCGTGCCAGGACGGCGCGGAAGTGAAATACATTACCGTCGAGGGTCTCGGCCACAC
>JAIFKU010000037.1 GCA_020049495.1 Accumulibacter sp. | reverse complement strand
ATGCCGCAGGTTTTCGGCCAGCATGCGCTCGGTGCGTCCGTTGATGACGTTGGATACGGTGCTGACGGACACGCCGGCACGCTGGGCGACGTCGTATAGTCTAATCATCGATTACCTGCGGGTCCTTGACATTGCACTGTGCTTCACAAGGTCCGATCATTCTCGACGCTTTCGTAAAGGTCTAGATGATTGCCCATCTGCTGCTTCAGCGGATCGGTCAGAGCGTTCAGTCGCTCGATGAGCGGTACATCGATGGCGACGCCCAGCGCGCCGACGTTGGCCTGCAATTGCGTGCGGTTCCTCGCGCCGACCAGCGCGCAACTGACTGCCGGATTGTCGACGGCCCAGCGTATCGCGAGATCGGACATCGTTACGCCGATATCGGCAGCGATCACTTTGACCTCCTTGACGACTTTTTCCGTCTCGGCTTCGAAGCCGCCTTCGCCATGCCGGCAGAGCGGCGAGCCGGCAGCGGCGAAATGACGCGTTCTGCGCTGCCATTCTGGAACCTCGGCCAGGGTCGGATACTTGCCGGCGAGTATGCCCTGCAATAGCGTCATGTAAGTGATGACGCCGATGCCCTTTTCCGAGCACGCACTCAGCGTGTCGAATTCGACGGCTCGGCACAGCAGGTTGTAAGGCAACTGGTTGGCGGCGATCTTGAGCGACGACTGAATGTCCTCGTGCATTCTGCGACTCGAAAAATTGCTGATTCCGACATGGCGGATCTTGCCGCTCTCCCGCAGCGCCGCCAGGATTTCGAGGGTACGCCCGATTGCGGGCGGATTGGCGATGACGTTGGCGTCATTGGTAAAATGCCTGATCGAATGCGGATGGATCGGCCAATGCAGCATGTACAGGTCGATGTAGTCGGTATTCAGGCGGCGCAGGGATGCCTCGCAGTGAGCCTCGAGAACGCCAGGGTAACAGTTGGCCGGGGTAAGCTTCGATCCGATGAACAGCCGGTCGCGCTGCAGTCCCTGCAGTGCGATCCCGAGCGCGGTTTCGCTGCGTCCTTCGTTGTACGCTTCGGCCGTGTCGAAGTAATTGATGCCGCAATCGACGGCCGCGTGGACGACGTCATTGACGTCGCTCTGCTCCTGTTTTCCCCAGTACTGGCCGCCGCCGAAAGCCCAGCAGCCCAGCCCGAGAACCGATAGCTTCAGGTCGGACGCGCCGCATTGCCTGTACGTCATATCGACTGTCATCTGACGACCCCCAAGGTCAGAAGAATGTTGGCGAAGCGCCGGCTCTCGCCGGTGGCGATCACCAGGCAGGTGGCGTCGGATTTCGCTTCAGCGTAGAACTCGAAGCGTTTGAGCCTCGTGAAAGGAATTCCGGCGCCGAGGACGTCGGCAAATTCCTGAAAGATTTCCGGCACCTCGCCTTCGGCCGGTAACATCACGGTGGCCTTCTCGATGGCCACCGACTCGGCCAGTACCTTGAGCACGTCGATCACGCACAGCATGTTCCTGGCGAGATTGAGATAGACCCGGCGGGCACCGGGCGGAGCACCGGTCGAGAACGGATAATTGCCGTCGGCAATTAGCACCTGAGCGCCATGGCCACTGCTGCCCAGCGCATGGAGAATTTCAGGATGCAGCAGTCTGGTCTTGAGCATTGATGCTTTCCTAAGTATGCATTCCTGGCTTGCCTGCGTGGCCTCAGAAGCCGAAATAATGCGGTATCCACGACGCGAGGCCGGGGACGTAGATTACCATCAGCATGACCAGCGTCTCGGCCAGCATGAACCACCAGACATGGCGATTGACCTCGGCATAGGTAGTCTGCGCGATGCTTGTCGTGATGAAGAGCAGCGGCGCGGTCGGCGGCGACACCGAACCGATCTGGTTGCACATGACCATCACCAGCCCCATCTGGAAGGGGTCGATGCCGTAGGTCCGGCTGAGCTGTATGGCCGCAGGCGCAAAGACGAGGAGCACGGCAAGCGAGTCGACGAAAGTTCCGAGAACGATCATGACCACGGCAAGAATCAGCAGAATCGTCGTCTTGTCCTGCGACAGCGAGAGCGTAAACTTGACGACGCCTTCGTTGAATTCCAGGTAGCCGAGCAGCCAGCCGGACGCGCCTGCGACGGCGATTACGCCCGAAACCATTGTCGTCATCACCGCAGCCTCGACCAGGATGCCCGGCAGGTCGCGCCACTTGAGCTTGCGACTGACCACCAGTCCGATGATCAGCGCGTAAAGGCAGGCGATGGCGCCGGCTTCGGTCGCCGTGAAAATACCGCTCAAGATGCCGCCAATGATGATTACCGGCCCCATCAGCGCGGTCCACACTTCGCGCAGCGAGCGCAGCACGGCACGCAAATTGAACTTCCCGTGGATGACGCGCAGTTCGGGATAGTCGGGCAGATAAGTGTAGACCTTGACGGTGGCCATCAGAAATAGCCCGACGAGTACGCCGGGAATGATGCCGCCGAGAAACAGGCCACCGATCGACACCTGGGCGATCGAGCCGTACACCACCATGATCATGCTCGGCGGGATGATCGCGCCTATGGTCCCGGAAGTCGCGATCAGCGCTGCGGCAAAGCCGGCGTTATAGCCCTCCTTCTTCATCGTCGGGATGACGATCGAGGCGATGGCCGAGGCGTCGGCTGTGCTCGATCCAGAAACGCCGGCGAAGATCATGCTGGCGACGATCGATGCGTGCGCCAGACCGGCGCGGAGGTGGCCGACCAGGACGCGCGAGAAATCGACGAGTTGCTGGCTCATGCCACTCGCCGACATCAGTGCCCCGGCAAGAATAAAATACGGCAAGGCGAGCAATGTAAATGAGTCGAGCTGAACGAACATCTTCTGCGCGAACATTGGCAGTACAAGATCGGGTACGACGGCTATGCCGACATAACCGACGAGCGCGATCGACAGCAGGATAGGCACACCGATCATCATCGTGCCGAACATCAAAGCAAACAGCAGCCAGATCATACGGCCACCTGCCACCAACGGCTGCCGATGCGGCGCATCGCGACAAACAGCAGATAAGCACCGCCCACGACCATGCCGGCGTAGGGGAAACTCATCGGCAATTCGAGGCCCGGCGATTCCTGCATGTGGGCAATGCGCGCAACCATGGTACCAAGCACCAGCATGGACAAGGCAAACGCCGCCCACATCAGTTCGACGATCAGATTGAAAGCCATGCGCGGCTTCCTCGGCAGTTTGTCGCAGTAAGTTTCGATGTAGAGGTGAGCTCCGCGCCGATAGGCCACCGGAATACCCAGGAAGACGATCCAGATGTGGCCGAAGATCTGCGCCTCCTCGCTCCAGCTGAGCGAGGAGTTGAGTACGAAGCGGTAAAAGACCTGTACCAGCGCGACGACCAGGATGAATGCAAAAATCATAGCGACCAGGAGATCAGCGCCCCGGTCGACTACGGCAAAGACGTCGCGCTTCATTGCTTCACTTCCTGATGGTCGCAAGCATCGACTCGGCGCCGATTTCTTTGGCCAACTCGTCCTGCGCCTTGAGCGCTGCGGCCTGCAGCGGTGCGACGTCGATCTCATTGACCTTCATGCCAAGCTTCTTCAGCGCGGCCAGCGACTCGGCCTCGCGCACCGGCGCCTGCGCTCGGACGTAGTCGCCGGCATTTTTCGCCGCGGTCATCATGATCTCCTGCTCGGCGGGACTGAATTTCTTCCACTCAGCGAGCGAGAAGACCAGCATCGTCGGGTCCATCAGGTGCCGCGTCAGGGCCATGCAGCATGCCACTTCGGAGAACTTGAAGGACAGCGTTGTCGCTGCCGTATGCTCGTAGCCGTCAAGCACGCCAGCCTGCATCGAGGTATAGACTTCGCCGAAATTCATTGGCGTGGCGTTGGCGCCCATGGCGTTCACCGCCGCGACGAAGACCTTGTTCGGGATGGTGCGGATTTTCAGACCCTTGAGATCTTCGGCCTTGGTCACATCCTTCTTCGCCGTCACGACGTTGCGATAACCCCAGGCCACCGCCCACGACAACACCTTGAAGCCCGATTTTTCCATATCGGCGTTGAGTTCGGTGCCAACCGGACCGTCGAGTACCTTGATCGCGTGATCGTAGCTCTTCCAGAGGAAAGGCAGGCCGAGGACGCCGAGACGCTTGACGAACTGCGAGTACTCGCCCGGACCGCCGGTGGTCGCTGAGGCGCCCGACCCGAGGCGCATGGCCTCGATGACTTCGCGCGACTGGCCGAGTTGGCTGTTCGGGAAGACCTTCACGTCAATTGTATTGGATTTGGCGTTGACTTCCTCCATGAACTTGGTCGCCAGCGCCGTCGTATCTACACCCAGATCGGCCGGGCCGGCGGTATGGATGCGAACGACTTTCTTGGCCGCAGTCTGGGCCAATGAGGGCGTAGCAAATGATAAGGCAATGAGCAAGGCAGCAAGGACACGAAGCGGGTATTTCATGGTGGTCTCCTGATTCTGATTGGATATCGATTTGGACTCGAAACGCGATGGACTAAACGGGACTTGAAGCGGCACAGCGAAATCCGGAAATTTTTCAGGCGAAGCAAAGAACAGAGTGTTGTAACGTTACATTGCAACGTTACAACATCACGAGATTAGCGCACCGGCTTTTACCATGTCAACCACAATTTGCATGCATCGCGGGCGACCGTGACCTGATGAAGGCGCTGATGAAGGAGGTGCTAAAGGGCGTTCTGGAAGCGATATGAGCGAGTTTATGGGAACGAAGCCGGAAGAATGCACGGCGGCCCCAAGCGGGTATCAAACGGGCTATTACGGCCGTAGCCTGGTGACCCGGATCGGCAAGCTTGAGCTGCGTGTGCCTCGGAACCGCGGCGGCGAATTTCCGACGGCCTTCTTTGAGCGCTACGCGCGCAGCGAAAAGGCCTTGGTTGCGGCACTGCCCAAAATGTACGTGCAAGGGGTTTCGACCCGCAAGGTCAAGGTCATCACTGTAATCAGGAGCTGAGAAATTTGCGATTTAACTTCTCGAAAGCCTATTCGCCACCACCCCTCTTGCCCCCGTGGCGCTTGTCACCTCCATGTAGACAGCGGCGATCGGGACAATCATTTTGCCCCTCGCTTGCATGGAACACGGTAAAGTTCTTCCCCGTGGTGAATGAATTTGTCTAACCGTAGGTGCAATGGCGTGAAAGGAGAACAAGATGCTCGCAGTAGAGCGGAGGGACAATATTCTTGAGACGTTGCGCAGCCAGGGCATTGTCACGGTCCTTGAACTGAGCAAGAGCTTCGATGTGACCGAGGAGACGATACGTCGCGACCTCAAGAAGCTCGAGA
Organism: Accumulibacter sp.; assembly: GCA_020049495.1. Taxonomy (GTDB): domain Bacteria; phylum Pseudomonadota; class Gammaproteobacteria; order Burkholderiales; family Rhodocyclaceae; genus Propionivibrio. Next base: position 73,564 of record JAIFKU010000037.1, on the reverse strand, counting down.
CGGCGAATGGAGTGGTGCGAACCTACGGAGGCGCCTATATCTCCAAGACGGTACACAGTGATATTCCCGTCGGTATCCGCGAGGGGATTTACCTCGAAGGCAAGGAAGCGATAGCCGATCTCGCGGAGCAGTTCATCGTTGATGGGGAAACGATCATTCTCGATTCGAGCACGACCTCAATCCATATCGCCAAACGGCTGAGAAATAGAAAAAATATCATTGTCATCACGAACGGCATCAAGATCGTGAATATCCTTTCGGATGCCGAAGCGGTCAAGGTGATCTGCACCGGAGGCACCCTCAGGCCTCGCCAGCTCAGTTTCACCGGACCGGCTGCCGTCAAAAGCCTGTGCACCTACTACTCCGACAAGGCCTTCGTTTCCTGCACCGGCATCGACCTCCAGAATGGGCTCACCGATTCGGACGAACAGGAAGCTGAGATCAGGAAAAAGATGCTCGAGCAAGCTCAGGAAAAAATCATCATCGCCGACAATACCAAATTCGGAAAGACCTCCTTCGCGGCCATCGCTCCGGTAAGCGCTGCCGACTGCATCTTCACCGATATGGAACCCGACGAGACCTGGCGGGCGGAACTTGATCGCATGAAAATCAGGTATTCCTATCGCGGACAATAGCCGCTGGTTTATCCGCAATGGTAAATATAAGTCCGGTTATACGTATAAAACAACATAAACGGATAATAAATGTTGCTTTACAAGAACAAATACGATATTCTTGTCTTGTCATGCATGATATTGTTGTTGTGAAGAAGAACTACGTTCCATGTACGCGGTTCATTTATGTTTGATGCATCCTGATTTTTTTAACTTTTTTGAGGTAACACGTCATGGCAGAAGCCGAGATCCAAAGCGGTGAAAAGGAATACTTCCTCAACATTCCACAGCAGAACGAGACTTTCTTTCTCAAGGGCTGTGCAAACTACGACTGGGGTTTCAAGAATCGCCTGGCGCGGATTTTCAATCCCCGCTCCGGCAAGACCGTCATGCTGGCCTTTGATCATGGTTATTTTCAGGGCCCGACCACCGGACTCGAACGCATTGATGTGACGATTGTTCCGCTGACGCCGTTTGCCGATGCGCTGATGCTGACGCGCGGCATTCTGCGTTCGGTGATTCCTGCCGCGACGGGCAAACCGATTGTCATGCGCGCCAGCGGTGGCCCGAGCATCCTCAAGGAACTGTCCAACGAACACATTGCCTGCGACATCGACGATGCCGTACGCATGAACTGCTCGGCGGTTGCGGTTCAGGTCTTCATCGGCGGCGAGTACGAGACCCAGTCGGTCAACAACATGACCCAGCTGGTCGATTCCGGCATGAAGGTCGGCATGCCCGTTCTCGGGGTGACCGCAGTCGGCAAGGAACTGGTGCGCGATGCCAAGTACATGGGCCTGGCCACCCGGATGTGCGCCGAACTCGGTGCCGCGATTGTCAAGACCTACTTCTGTCCGGATTTCGAGAGGGTGGCGGCCGGCTGCCCGGTACCGCTGGTCATTGCCGGCGGCAAGAAACTGCCCGAACTCGATGCGCTCAAGATGGCCTACGATGCGATCCAGCAGGGGGCGTCGGGCGTCGACATGGGACGCAACATCTTCCAGTCCGAGGCGCCGATTGCCATGCTGCACGCGGTACAGAAGGTCGTTCACGAGGGCATGAACTACAAGCAGGCACACGAGTATTACCTTGACCAGAAGAACAAGAAAAATGCCTGAGGTCATCGTTTCTCTGGTCAAGCGAATGGCCCCCGCGCTGAGCGTGGGGGTTTTGAGTGCCAACCTGATGCGTCTTGAGGATGACATCGCCCGTCTCGCGTCTTGCGGAGTGGTGCTGCTGCACTTCGATGTGATGGACGGGCATGCGGCGCCGGCTCTGACTGTCGGGCCGCCGTTCATCAAGGCGATCAGGACGACGCTGCTCAAGGACGTGCATCTGATCATCGAAGAGCCCTATGCGTCGATTCCCGATTACGTCGCGGCAGGGGCCGACATCATCACTATTCACGTCGAAGGCTGCCGGCATCCGCGCGCTGTACTTGAGCTGATCGGGAAATCTGTCAATGCCAATGATGTGCAGCGCGGCATCATGCGCGGCATCGCCATCAATCCGGGAACTCCGGTTTCGGCGCTGCAGCCACTGCTCGATGTCGTCGATCTGGCGGTCCTGGTGGCGGTCAATCCCGGTTTCTCCGGTCAGAAGTTCGCGGCCAATACGGCGCAGCGTTTTGCCGAACTCAAGAAGATGATTGCCGACTCGGGGCGGGAGATCCTCGTCGGGATAGACGGCGGCGTGATTCACGACAATATCAATGAGATCGCCCGACTCGGACCGGCGCTCGTGGTCAGCGGAAGCGCCTTGTTTTCGGGTGGAGATCCGAGTGCCGCCGTGGCGAAATTTCATCGGATTCTCATAGAACAGTGCCCGGTGTAGTAGTCAGTCATGTTGAAACAGATCAATAAAAAGAGTCGTCATTCCGGGCTTTACCCGGAATCTGACCGAAGGGAATGCACAGCCAGGAGTGCGCCACTGGATTCCGGCTTTCGCCGGAATGACGGTTTATCCATGTGTTTCAGCATGACTACCAAGTAGGTCTCTCCGAAGGTTGAATTTCTGACTTTTACAAGTACTTCTGGAAAATTATGAAAAACACATGGAATGTCGGGCGGTTGAATGACTGCATTGCCGAGTACGCTACGCCGTGGGGCGATGATTTGGCCGCCTGCGTTTATTTGACACGGCTGGTCGGAGGGAATCCTCTGCTGGCCATGCACGGTGGTGGAAATACCTCGGTCAAGACCTGGATGAAGGATTTTGTCGGGCAGGAGCATGAATGTCTCCATGTCAAGGCTTCGGGAAGCGACATGGCGAATATTCGGCCGGAGGATTTTGTCGCCCTTGACCGTGCCTACATGGCACGATTTGGCGCTCTGGACACATTCAGCGATCAGCAGATGGCCGATGAATTTGCCACGCATCAGCTGCGCCCCAATCCCGGGCGGCCTTCGGTAGAAGCCTTGCTGCATGCACTGATTCCTGCGAAATTCGTGCTGCATACGCACGCTGAAGCTGTCCTGGCGTTGACCAACCGCAGCGATGCCCGGCAGGTTATTCTGGCAGCGCTGGGCAATGACGTCCGCGTGCTCGACTATGCCCGCGCCGGAGCGGATCTGAGCAAGGCGATTGCGAAAACAGTGTCCGGGGCCGCAATGGGCAACGCGCTGGTTCTCATGCACCACGGACTGGTGACCTGGGGTGCGACGGCGCAGGAGGCGTACGAGGTGACCGTACGGGTTGTCTCTGCGGCTGAAAAGTATCTCGATGAACATAAAAAGAATCTGTTTCCTGAAAATACCGCCAACACGCTTGAAATCGCCCGTTCGCGCTTTGCAAAAATTGCGCCGGTACTACGCGGGGCGTTGACGCCGGCAAGCGGCGACCTGGATCAGCCGTATCGGCGCATGATTCTCAAGCTGGTCACTTCGCAGGACATTCTTGACCTGCTGGCCTGGGATGGCAGTAAGGCACTGCTGAACACACCGCCGCTGACGCCCGATTACCTGATCCGCACCAAGGCGCTTTCGCTGTGGATCGAGCAGCCTGCATTTGAAGACTCTGAGCGCTTTGCCGCCCAGGTGGGCGACGCCGTTGATGCGTATGCCAAGGCGTATTCCGGCTATACCGAACGCCACCGCCATCTCGCCGCAGGTGAATTCGGGTCCTTTGATCCGCTGCCGCGGGTGGTGATGATTCCGGGCATCGGTGCCGTAGCGTGCGGAGCATCGGTCGCCGATGCCCAGATCGCTGCGGATATCACGCTGCAGGAACTCGCGGTCAAAAAACGGATCGCTGAGAGCGGCGGCAGCTATCTGGGGCTCTCCGAAGACCATCTGTTCGAGATGGAATATCACCTGCTGCAGCAGGCCAAGCTCAAGGCTCCGCAAAATACCGGCGTGGCCATCGTTACCGGCGGTGCCGGTGCGATCGGTCATGGCATCTGCGACAAGCTGCTTGCCGAAGGCTGGCACGTCGCACTGAGCGATCTGCAAGGACCGGCTCTGGAGACTACGGTAGCCGCGTTCGAGAATCTGTATCCCGGGCGCATTCTGGCCGTGGCCATGGATGTGACCGATCCGCTTTCGGTTGCCGACGGCTATGCCTCCATTCTCATGGCCTGGGGCGGTGTTGATCTGGTGATTGTCAATGCCGGAATTGCCGCCGTTGCGCCGCTGACCGAACTGTCGATCGATACCTTCCGCAAGCTTGAACGGGTCAATATCGAAGGAACGCTGCTGACCATTGCCGAAGCCGGACGCCTGTTCAAGATTCAGAACACCGGGGGCGACATTGTCCTGATCTCCACCAAGAACGTCTTTGCACCGGGTGCAAAGTTCGGTGCCTACAGCGCGACCAAGGCCGCTTCGCATCAACTGGCGCGCATTGCCAGTCTCGAACTGGCCGACATCGATGTGCGCGTCAATATGGTCGCGCCGGACGCGGTGTTCGCGCACGGGAAGACCAAGTCGGGCCTGTGGGCCGAGGTCGGCCCCGACCGCATGAAGGCGCGCGGTCTGGACGAAAAGGGTTTGCAGGATTATTACCACTCGCGCAACCTGCTCAAGACCCAGGTCACGGCCGAACATGTGGCCCGTGCCGTCATGTACTTTGCGACCCGGCAGACGCCGACAACCGGAGCGACGATTCCGGTCGATGGAGGCTTGCCGGATGCAACGCCAAGATGAGTACGGATGCCTGACTCCTCGTTGATCGACTTCGAATCGGCGAGGGGCATCAGGCCCGCGTTAGCGAACCGTCATCATGGCCGGTTGGAAATGGCGACTCCGGCGTTCCGGTCAAGTCGTAACGTACCTGCCGCGGCCAGCACCATCAGCGTGCCAATGGCGAACCAGGCATAACGGAAGTCGACCAGCCCCAGCGAGGAAACACCACGCAGTGTTTGCGAAGCACTCAGGGCAAATGCCGCGAAGGCAACGCCCATACTCATGGCGACCTGCTGCAGCATGGTCGCCAAGGCGCTGCCGCCAATACGTTGCTCCGCGCTGAGATCGGCAAAGGCGAGTGTGGAGACGCTGGTAAAGTTCATTGAACGCGTCATGCCGGCAACAATCAGAACAGCATAAACCATCAGATCCACAGTTCCGGGTTCCAGCATTCCGCAGGCAAAGAGCATCGCTGCGCACAGCGCAGCGTTTATGGTCAGCACCCTGCGGAAGCCAAAGCGACGAAGGATTGGCGTGGTGGCGCTTTTCATCAGCAGATTTCCGGCCATATAGACCAGCACCATCAGGCCGGCCTGTTGGGGCGAATAGCCGAAGCCAATCTGGAACATCAGGGGCAACAGGAATGGCGAGGCATTGATCGCCACGCGCGAAACGAATCCGACAGTGACGATGGCCAGCTTGTAGGTGGGTACGCTGACGGCCCGCAGGTCGAGCATGGGCGCATCGGTTCGGCGCGCATGCCAGACCGCGCCGACAGCGGCCAGCAGGCCGAAGCCAACCAGCGCCAGGGGCAACAGCGCCGAGTTGTCCAGACCGCCGAGTCGCGCCAATCCTTCCACCAGCGCGGCCAGCGCAAGTGCAGTCAGCACAAAGCCGAGGGTGTCAAAGCGGGTTCGCGGTGCCGGAGGATGCTTGGGAATATGGCGCAGAACCAGCCAGACTCCGATCACGCCAAGGGGTACATTGAGCAGGAAAATCCAGCGCCACGAGACATAGCTGACAATCAGGCCGCCGAGGGCCGGGCCGATTACCGGCGCAATGAGCCCCGGCCAGGTGATGGTGCCGATGGCTTCGATGATGCGCTCTTTGGGTGTTTCGCGCAGGACCACGAAGCGGCCCACCGGCGACATGAAAGCCGCCGACGCGCCCTGCAGAATACGCGAGGCAATCAGCGCCCAAAGCGATGGGGCAAGGCCGCACAACAGCGAGGCCAGCGTAAAAATGCCGACAGCCCAGGCAAATACGTTGCGCGCGCCGAAGCGTTCGCCACACCATCCCGCCGCCGGTACGAACACCGCCATGGCCACCAGATACGAGGTAACGCTGACGCTGACCCCCAGTGCCGTGGTGCCGAAAGTGGCACCGATCGCCGGCAGGGCGGTGGCAATGATCGACGCATCGAGCGTCTCCATGAAGAACGCGGCGGCGACGGTCAGCGCAATCGTGCGTGATTCTCTTTCGTTCATTGCTGCCTCAGCGTTCGAGTAGGGATTGCCAAGTGTCGGAACGCATCGGTTCGAACTGGCCTTCGATAGTCTGCAGTGTATCGAATGCTTCTTCAATGGGCCAGTTCGCTACCGGGTCGCCGGGCGACACGTGCGAGAAACGTTCAATCTGAAGCATGCACCGAACAATTAACGTTTTTGCCCATTCCAGAACTCCGGGGATCGTCATTGGACCGGATGGGTCATGTCCATGATCAATTAAGGGTTGATTTTTTCTTCAACCTCGATTCTAATCACTTCTCACGTTTTGTTTCCTGATCTCACGACCATGCCTTCTTTTGACGCACACGCCTTTGCAATGCTCATCGCCCTGGCGATGGCCATGCTGGCGTTCGTCATTACGATCGGTGTGCTGCCGGTAGTACGCGTAGTCAGCGTAGTACGGGTACCCAGCGCACCGTCGAGGGCCGGAAGAAGACAAGTCGAAGCGTAAAACGACCGCAGATTCCCAAACCCCCGCCGGTGCAAACCGAGCGGGGTTTTTTTTTTGAACTTCCAAACGGTGATACCGCTCACAGTAGCACTTTAAAGGAGAAGTAGATGACCAGCCCCCAGACCGAAACGCTTAGTGGCGCCCAGATTGTCGTGCGCCTGCTCGAGAGACAGGGCGTGAGACGACTCGCCGGTATTCCCGGCGGTCCTATCCTGCCGTTCTACGATGCCCTGTCGCAATCGACACTGATCGAGCACGTGCTGGCCCGCCACGAACAGGGCGCCGGCTTCATGGCCCAGGGCATGGCACGCGTCACCGGCGAGGTCGCCGTCTGCGTGTCGTCTTCCGGACCCGGCGCGACCAATCTGCTGACGGCCATTGCTGATGCCAAGCTCGATTCGATCCCGCTGGTGGCGATCACCGGGCAGGTATCCAGCGCGTTGATTGGAACGGACGCTTTCCAGGAGGTCGATACCTATGGCCTGACCATCCCGATCACCAAGCACAACTTTCTCGTCGGCTCGACCGTGGAATTGCTGGACGTTATCCCGCGTGCATTTCGTCTCGCCGCCTCCGGGCGTCCCGGCCCGGTGGTCGTCGATATTCCCAAGGATGTGCTGCTGCAACGCATCGAGATCAGCATATGGCCGGCGCCGGGTGTCGCCGATAGCGCACCGGCGCCCGACGCGGAACTGGTCGCTACTGCAGCGGCCATGATCAATGCCGCCGAACGTCCCATCCTGTATCTGGGTGGTGGTGTGGTGCATTCCGGCGCTTCCTCGCTGGCCGTGGAACTGGCCGAGAAAGCCAGCCTGCCGAGTGTGATGACGCTGATGGCCCTCGGCGCGATGCCCGTCGATCATGCGCTTTCGCTCGGCATGCTCGGCATGCACGGCGCGCGCTGCACCAACCTGGCGATGGACGAATGCGATCTGCTGATAGCCGTCGGCGCGCGCTTCGACGACCGCGCAACGGGCAAGGTAGCGGCTTTCTGCCCGCAGGCCAAGATCATCCACATCGATATCGATCCGTCCGAACTCGACAAGATCAAGACGGCGCATGTCGGTATCCGGGGCGATGTGAAGGCGGTGCTCGACGTGCTCGTAGCGCAGGTCAGCGCCCGTTTGCGCCAGACCTGGCTGTCGCGCGTGGCTGAACTCAAAGCCGATCATCCGTTGCGCATGCCGGGAATCGAAGACCCGCGCAGCCATTACGGCCTGATCCGTGCCGTGGCCGATTGTCTTGACGACGAAGCGACGATCGCCACCGACGTCGGCCAGCACCAGATGTGGGTAGCACAGGCGTACCCGCTGCGCCGGCCGCGCCAGTGGCTGACCTCGGGCGGGCTGGGGACGATGGGTTTCGGCCTGCCGGCGGCGATTGGCGCGGCGCTGGCCGAGCCGCAGCGGACGGTGGTCTGCTTCTCCGGGGACGGTAGCATCCTGATGAACATCCAGGAATTCGCCACGGCGGCGGAAGAAGAGGCCAACGTGAAAGTCGTGCTCATGAACAATTACTCGCTCGGTCTGGTATTCCAGCAGCAGACCATGTTCTACGGCGAGCGCATCTTCGCCTCGAAGTTCAAGGGCGTGCCCGACTTCATCAAGGTGGCCGAAGGTTTTGGCTGGCAGACGCTGGACCTCGATCAGGCGGACGATCCCGTAGCCGCGCTCGGCAAGGCACTGGCGTCACGCGGCCCGATGCTGATCCACGCCAGCATCGACAGGCGCGAGCAGGTTTTACCCATGGTTGCGCCGGGTGCGGCCAACAAAGACATGATCGGAGGCTGAAGATGAATTCCATTACCAGAAGCGAAACCCGTGCGCTCGCCCATACGGTGCTCGAACTCGATGTGAATAACCACGCCGGGGTGATGGCGCACGTAGTCGGCATGTTTTCGCGCCGTGCCTACAATGTCGAAGGCATTCTCTGCATGCCGGTGGGCGATGGGGCGACCAGCCGCATCTGGCTGACCGTCAATGAAGACGCCCGGCTCGACCAGATGGTCAAGCAGATCGAAAAGCTGGAGGACGTGCTCGCCGTACGCCGGCACGGCGCAGAGCACGAGGTGTTCGAGCGGCTGGAGGAGTTTTTCCGCTAGCCGCGACGATCTCAGGGCCGGGCTGATGCCGATTCGAAAGCGAGCAGGGCGCTCTTGCGTTCACTTCCCCAGCGGTATTGCCCGACCTCGCCGCTTTCGCGGATGACGCGGTGGAAGGGAATGAGCAGTGCGATGTGGTTGCGCGCCAGCGCCGAGCCGACGGCGCGCTGGGCGCGGGGATTGCCGACACCGCCGGCCAGGGTCTGGTAGGAAACGATTTCTCCGCTCGGTATCCTGAGCAGCGCTTCCCAGACTTTGATCTGGAAATTCGTCCCGCGCAGCAACAGGTGCAGCGATTGTTGCAAGGGATGCGACCGGAACAGACTGGCGATGGTCTCGGCCAGTGCGCTGTCGTCGCGCATCAGCCGTGCCTGCGGCCAGTCTGCCGGTGTTTCGTCAGTGATCACCGCATGTCTTTTGACGGAACTGCTATACAACGCCGCTCGCCTCATACGCTCCCTCGCACTCGATCACGAAAGTGGGGCATGGCAAAATGCAGCCATAAACCTCGCCCTATGGACTTGGTCAATTATTCTTCTGGCAAGTTTCAAATCGGTGTTGCAATAATGCGCGTGTGCGATCGGTCCGAAGTGTACGTGTTATTCCATTGTGGTATTCAGAATGCGAAGGTTGAATTGACAGTAACGACTCAGGCCGGTGATTTGCTTTCAACGTGTTGTTTTAAAAAGGCTACCGTTCGCGTTGAGCTTGTCGAACCGCAAGTTCCGCGCCGATACTGGACTTCGACAGGCCAGGCCGCGACCGCTGGCCACGGCGTCTGCCTTGTTGCCGGGTTGACGGTGGGCTGTGCCGGCCGGTATCCAGCCGATCAGGGCCGCACAGTGTTTCAGCACTCCTCTGCCGCGTGGGCCGGAAAGGCGCGCAGGCCCCATAGACCTAGCGCCCTCCCTTCGCACCGCCTTTGTCCCAGCCATAGCGTACTGTCCGTTGCCAGCGGTTATCCGCCTGGCGCAAGGGATTTACTACCGGCTGGCGGCTTTGCGGCGTTTTCGGCCTGGGCGTGGACCTGGCAGATGATTTAGGCTTGGCGGTCATCGACTGATCAAGGTGTTAATCGATAAGGCTATGATAGACTTTCCGTAATTCTATCGCTCCCGGTAAATCCATGTCCGGCAATACCTTTGGTACTTTATTCGCGGTGACGTCTTTCGGCGAGTCGCACGGTCCGGCCATCGGTTGCGTTGTTGATGGCTGTCCGCCTGGACTGGAACTCTGCGCAGCCGACATCCAGGCTGAACTGGATCGGCGCAAACCCGGTACGTCGCGCCATGTGACGCAGCGCCGCGAGCCGGATACGGTTGAAATCCTCTCCGGGGTCTTTGCCGGGAAAACGACCGGAACGCCGATCGGCCTGCTGATTCGCAATCAGGACCAGCGCAGCAAGGACTATGGCAATATTACCGAGACTTTCCGTCCGGGTCATGCCGACTACGCCTATACCCAGAAATACGGTTTTCGCGATTACCGCGGCGGCGGCCGATCATCGGCGCGTGAAACGGCAGTTCGTGTGGCGGCCGGGGCGATTGCCCGGAAATGGCTGAAAGAACGCTTTGCGATTAGCATCCAGGGCTGGATGAGCCAGCTTGGGTCGGTCCGGATTCCCTTTGTCGATGCGACACAGATCGCCGAAAATCCGTTCTTTGCGCCGGATGCGTCGATTGTTCCGGAGTTGGAGGCGTACATGGATGCCCTGCGCAAATCCGGCGACTCGGTCGGCGCCAGGATCAGCGTTGTCGCGACCGGTGTGCCGCCGGGCTGGGGCGAACCGGTGTATGACCGGCTTGACGCGAAGATCGCCTTTGCCATGATGGGCATCAATGCGGTCAAGGGGGTAGAGATCGGTGCCGGTTTTTCATGCATCGAGCAGAAGGGGAGCGAACACGGTGACGAAATGACGCCGCAGGGTTTCCTTTCCAATAATGCCGGAGGGGTACTCGGTGGAATTTCTACCGGACAGGACATTCTGGTGCAGGTAGCGATCAAGCCCACGTCGAGCATCCGTTTGCCGCGCCGTTCGGTGAATCTGGCCGGTGAGCCGGTGATGGTAGCGACGCATGGGCGTCACGACCCGTGCGTGGGCATTCGCGCGACGCCGATTGCCGAAGCCATGCTGGCGCTGGTACTGATTGACCATGCCTTGCGTCATCGCGCGCAGTGCAGCGATGTGCTGTGTTCGACGCCGCGCCTGTGAGTGGCCGATACTGTGCAAAATTCCAGTATCAGAGGGGCTAAACAGTTTTGAAATGGGGTGATACATTAGCCGTACAGGCATCCAGTTTTTGTTTTTAAACCACGCTGGCCGCTCATCGGGTTGGCCATGAACAGAAGGAGGGCACGATCATGCACGTCGAGCACCATGATCTTCACCATGAATTTCCCGAAATGACTGATGCAATCAATGTCTTGCGCAACGGGAATCCGCTGTTTGCCCGCTTATATCTGACGTATCACCGACTGACGGGCAAAGTCGAAGATCTGGAAGAGCACGATATGCCGGTTGACGATTTCACCATTGAAGATCTGAAGAAGCACCGCGTCAAGGTCAAGGATGATCTGTATCATTTGATGCTGGCCTTTCGGTCCGGTCAGCAAACCGCCAGGTAAGAACGCCGTTTCCGGCGATGCATCCGGTAAAATTGCCGGATGCATCGTTTTCCCTATTGGCGTCTTTCTGCCTTCTATTTCTCGTATTTCGCCTTCATTGGCGTTTTCTCGCCTTACTTCGGGCTTTACTTTCAGTCGCTTTCGTTTTCTGCCTGGGATATCGGTCTGCTGATGTCGCAAATGCAGTTGATGCGTCTGTTTTGTCCGTATCTCTGGGGTCTGCTCGCTGATCGCCTCGGGCAGCGGCTGCTGATCGTCCGGCTGACCGGTCTCGCTTCGCTGATGGTGTTTTCGTCCTTCTTCTTTATCAGTCGTCTGGAAACATTTGTGCTCGCCATGGCCGTTCTCGCCTTCTTCTGGACGGCCTCGTTGCCCATGGTCGAGACCTTGACCTTCGATCATCTCCGGGACGATTCGACACGCTACAGCCGGGTCAGGCTCTGGGGTTCGATCGGCTTTATCGTTGCCGTGCTGGGAACCGGCGCCGTGCTCGATTTCCTGCCGATGAGCAGTCTGCTCTGGGTCTGCGTTGCTGCGCTGGCCGGCATTTTTCTCTGTTCGATGCTGATTCCTGAAGCGCCCGCGCATATCGTTGCGGAGGAGGCCCAGCCGATCGCTGAAATCCTGCGCCAGCCCTATGTCCGGGCATTATTTTCAGCATGCTTTGCCATGTCGGCGGCGCATGGGGCCTTGAACATTTTTTACTCGATTTTTCTGGCCGAGCACGGTTACAGCAAATTGCTGGTCGGTAGCTTGTTTTCACTGGGGGTTCTGGCCGAAATCGCCGTATTTTTCTTCATGTCACGGATGATGCAGCGCTTCAGTTTGCGCCGCATCCTTCTGGCCTGCTTTGCGCTGGCGGTAGTGCGTTTCACGATGATCGGCTGGGGGGTCGACAGTCTGGCTGTCCTTGTTCTGACCCAACTCATGCACGGGCTGACTTTCGGCGCTTTTCACTCGGCGGCAATCTCGGCCGTCAACCGCTGGTTTCCGGGATCGACCCGTGCGCGCGGTCAGGCGCTTTATTCGAGCCTGTCCTTCGGTGCCGGCGGCCTGGCCGGCGGGCTGCTTAGCGGATGGGCCTGGGATTACCTCGGAGCCGGATTGACCTTTACCCTGAGCTCTGTTTTTGCACTGATAGGCCTGATCCTGGTGGCCGGATGGATTCGCGAGAAGGATGTCAGCGAACTGAATCCTTCGTGCGTTGTCGATACTTAGGGTGTTTCTTGAGGGCTCACATGGAGCGTAGCTATTTCAGGTCCGGCTTTTCCGTTCTGCTGGCAGCCGTTCTTGTCGCGGGATGTTCGACAACACGAACGACTTCGGGCGGAGTTGTTGGCGTCGATCGTGAACAAACGATGCTGGTTTCTTCCGCCGAGGTCAATCGTTCGGCGGAGAAAGCCTATCAGCAGACAATACATGCCGAGCAGGCCAAGAATCATCTGAATCGCGATGCAGCAGAGCTGCAGCGTGTGCGGCGCATCGCCGGCAGGCTGATTCCGGTTACTGCCGCATTTCGTCCCGATGCGCCTGGCTGGCGTTGGGAAGTCAACGTCATCAGTTCGAACGAACTCAATGCCTGGTGTATGCCGGGTGGGAAGATGGCGGTCTATACCGGCCTGATCGAGAAGTTGCATGTCAGCGACGATGAACTGGCTGCGGTGATGGGCCACGAAATTGCACACGCGCTGCGCGAGCATGGCCGGGAGAAGGTCGGGCAGGCGGCCGGAGTCGGTGTGGCCGCGGCCATTGGCGGAGCTCTGATCGGTAGTTATTATGGCGTTGATGCGAATCTTGGACAGAGCGTTCTGGGCGCTGCCGGCGAACTGGCCTTCATGCGGCCGAATTCGCGCGGCATGGAGCAGGAAGCCGATCGCATCGGCGTCGAACTGGCTGCACGTGCCGGCTACGATCCGCATGCGGCGATTTCGCTGTGGGAGAAAATGGCCCGCGTTTCCGGTCGGGGTACGCCGCAGTGGATGTCGACCCATCCATCGCATGACTCGCGTATTGCCGACCTGCGCGCTTATGCTGATCGGGTGCAAGCGCTTTATCTTTCTGCGCGCCGGGGTAAATGAGTCTGTCTATGGCGTCCTCGGGCTGACAGCCCGGGCGAGCCGTGAGATAATCGATCATTCAAACTGGCTGAGTGTGGCCTGACTTTTCCGGATAAGCTAGATATGTTCCAGAATTTATACGACAAACTTTGGCAGAGCCATGTGGTGCATGAAGAAGCCGATGGGACGGCCTTGCTTTACATCGACCGTCACCTGGTGCATGAGGTAACGAGTCCGCAGGCCTTCGAGGGACTCAAGCTGGCCGGGCGCAAGCCCTGGCGCAATTCCTCGATCGTCGCCACGGCCGACCACAATACGCCGACCAATCACTGGGATCGCGGCATCGAAGATCCGGTATCGCGGCTACAGGTGGAAACCCTCGACGCCAATATCCGCGAAGTCGGTGCGCTGGCCTACTTCCCGTTCAAGGATCTGCGGCAGGGAGTCATTCATGTCATCGGTCCGGAAAACGGCGCCACGCTCCCTGGCATGACAGTCGTCTGCGGCGACTCGCACACCAGCACCCACGGCGCGTTTGCTTGCATGGCACTGGGCATCGGTACGTCCGAGGTCGAGCATGTGCTGGCTACGCAGTGCCTGCTGCAGAAAAAATCGAAAACCATGTTCTTCCGCGTCGAGGGCAAGTTGGGCAAGGGTGTAACTGCCAAGGATATCGCGCTGGCCATCATTGGACGCATCGGTACGGCGGGTGGCACCGGTTATGCCATCGAGTTCGGCGGTAGCGCGATCCGCAGCCTGTCGATGGAAGCGCGCATGACGCTCTGCAACATGACTATCGAGGCCGGCGCACGCATGGGCTTTGTTGCCGTTGACGAGGTCACCCTCAATTATCTGAAGGGGCGTCCTTTCGCCCCGAAGGCCGAGCAGTGGGATGCGGCCGTTGACTACTGGCGCACCTTGCGCAGCGACGAAGGCGCGCAGTTTGACTGTGTGCTGGAAATGAATGCTGAATCTATCCAGCCGCAGGTGACCTGGGGAACTTCGCCCGAGATGGTGGTGGCGGTTGACGCCTGCGTGCCCGATCCGGCGAAGGAAAAGGATCCGGTCAAGCGTGAAGGCATGGAACGTGCACTGTTGTATATGGGGCTGAATCCCAATACGCCAATCAAGGCGATCAAGGTCGACAAGATCTTCATTGGCTCGTGTACCAACTCGCGAATCGAAGATCTGCGCGCTGCGGCAAGCGTGCTCAAGGGTCGGCAGGTGGCGTCCGGGATCAAGCTGGCGCTGGCTGTTCCAGGTTCCGGTCTGGTCAAGCAGCAGGCCGAGAAGGAAGGCCTCGACAAGATTTTTATCGCCGCCGGTTTTGAGTGGCGTGAGGCGGGTTGTTCAATGTGTCTGGCGATGAATGCCGATCGTCTTGAAGCCGGAGAGCGCTGCGCCTCGACGTCAAATCGTAATTTCGAGGGCCGGCAGGGTGCGGGCGGGCGGACGCATCTGGTCAGTCCGGTGATGGCGGCAGCGGCAGCGATTGCCGGGCATTTTGCCGATGTGCGTGACTTACTTTAAGGAGAGAACCATGAATAGAATTGCCTTCATTCTTTTGGTAATCGTTTCGGTCATGTCACTGCCGGCCTGCAATACCGTGCAGGGTTTGGGCAAG
Source organism: Accumulibacter sp. (assembly GCA_020049495.1). Classification (GTDB taxonomy): domain Bacteria; phylum Pseudomonadota; class Gammaproteobacteria; order Burkholderiales; family Rhodocyclaceae; genus Propionivibrio. The sequence goes on along the minus strand of JAIFKU010000037.1, from coordinate 58,463 downwards.
GATATTGAAAAAGGCGGCCAGGCCATAGAGCGGGTTGCCAGGTAAGGACGTTTACAAGGGAAATCATGGATAAGTTTGTACGCCTTGAAGGGCTGGTCGCACCGCTCGATCGTGACAACGTCGATACCGACGCGATTATTCCGAAGCAGTTCCTGAAGTCGATCAAGCGTTCGGGTTTCGGTCCGAACCTGTTCGATGAAATGCGCTACATGGATGTTGGCCAGCCCGGGGAAGACAGTTCGCGACGGCCGCGCAACCCGAATTTCATGCTCAATCAGGCACGCTATCAGGGTGCGCAGATTCTGCTGGCGCGCAAGAACTTCGGCTGCGGCAGTTCGCGTGAACATGCGCCGTGGGCGTTGCTCGATTTCGGCTTCAAGGTGATTCTCGCCGAAAGCTATGCCGATATCTTTTTTAACAACTGCTTCAAGAATGGCGTACTGCCGATCGTGCTGCCGGCGGCTGAACTCGCCGCACTGTTTGCGCAGGTCGAAGGTATGCCTGGCTACAAGCTGACGGTTGATCTCAAGCAGCAGGTGGTGATTCGACCCGACGGCAAGGCCCTGCCTTTCGCGGTTGATGCCTTCCGCAAGGAATGCCTGATTAATGGCTGGGACGATATCGGTCTGACCTTGCGCCATGCCGACATGATTCGCACGTTTGAGGATAGGCGTCGCGTTGAGCAGCCGTGGCTGTTTGCCTGATTCCCTCACCCCCGACCCCTCTCCCGGAGGGCGAGGGGAGATTCGAGAATCGCTCGCGCGATTCCCATGTTGATAGGATGACATTGTGAAAATCTGCGTTCTGTCGGGTGACGGCATTGGTGTTGAAATCATGGCCGAGGCGTTGCGTGTGCTGAAAGCACTCGACTTGAAATTCGAGTTGGAAGAAGCGCTGCTTGGCGGTTGTGCTGTCGATGCGACCGGCAGTCCCTATCCGGAGGCGACACAGAAACTCGCGCAGGCGGCCGATGCCGTCCTGCTCGGTGCGGTGGGCGGCCCGAAGTGGGACATGTTGCCGCGCGAGCAGCGTCCCGAACGCGGTCTGCTCGGCATCCGCAAGCAGCTTGGCCTGTTTGCCAATTTGCGTCCGGCGATTCTCTATCCGGAACTTGCCAATGCCTCGACACTCAAACCAGAGGTGGTTGCCGGTCTCGACATCCTGATTGTGCGCGAACTGACGGGTGATATTTATTTCGGTCAGCCGCGCGGCATCGAACTGCGCGAAGTTGATGGCAAGTTGCAACGCTTCGGTCTGAATACCATGCACTACACCGAGAGCGAGATTCGTCGTATCGGTCGCGTGGCCTTCGAGGCGGCGCGCAAGCGCAGCAGGAAAGTGTGTTCGGTCGACAAGATGAATGTTCTTGAAACGACGCAGCTCTGGCGCGATGTGATGAACGAGTTGGCTCCCGAGTATCCGGATGTCGAACTGTCGCACATGCTGGTCGATAACGCTGCGATGCAACTGGTGAAAGCGCCGAAGCAGTTCGACGTGATGGTGACCGGCAACATGTTTGGCGACATCCTCTCGGATGAAGCCTCGATGCTTACCGGTTCGATCGGCATGCTGCCCTCGGCGTCTCTTGACGAAAACAACAAGGGCATGTACGAACCGTGCCACGGCTCGGCGCCGGACATTGCCGGCAAGGGGGTGGCCAATCCGCTGGCGACGATCCTGTCGGTAGCGATGATGATGCGTTACAGCTTCGCCCGTGAAGACGTCGCCCTGCGCATCGAAACGGCAGTGAAGAAAGTACTGGCGCAGGGCTATCGTACCGGTGACATCTACGAAACCGGGACGAAGAAAGTTGGCACAAGGGAAATGGGTGATGCCGTTCTGGCGGCGCTGTAATTTGAATAATTCAGCTTGATTGTTTTTATTGAGGTTAGTGCGATGAAGAAGGTTGGTCTGGTTGGTTGGCGTGGCATGGTGGGTTCGGTACTCATGCAGCGCATGGTGGAAGAAGGTGATTTTGCCTTCATCGAGCCCTTGTATTTCTCGACCTCGACGGTCGGCGGCAAGGCGCCGGTGCTGGGGGGCAAGGAAGGTGGCGTGCTCCATGATGCCCTGTCGATTGATGTGCTCAAGAAGATGGACATCGTCGTGACCTGCCAGGGCGGTGATTACACCAAGGAAGTCTTTCCGAAACTGCGGGCTGCCGGCTGGAACGGTCACTGGATCGACGCGGCCTCGTCGCTGCGCATGGACAAGGATGCCGTGATCATTCTCGATCCGGTTAACCTCAATGTCATCCAGGATGCGCTGACCCGGGGCGGGAAGAACTGGATCGGCGGCAACTGCACGGTTTCCCTGATGCTCATGGGGATCGGCGGGTTGTTCAAGCACGACCTCGTCGAATGGGTTTCGGCGATGACCTATCAGGCGGCTTCAGGTGCCGGCGCACAGAACATGCGCGAACTGCTGGCGCAGATGGGGGCCTTGCATGATGCTGTCAAGGCGGATCTGGCCGATCCGGCTTCGGCCATTCTCGAGATTGACCGCAAGGTTGCCGAGACCATGCGCGCGTCAAGTTTCCCGAGCAAGAACTTCCGTAATACGGCGCTGGCCGGAAGTCTGATCCCCTGGATCGACATCCCGGTTGAAGGCGGCCAGTCGAAGGAGGAGTGGAAAGGTGGCGCCGAGTGCAACAAGATTCTCGGACGTCCGGCGTTCCGTACGCCCGGCAGCATCCCGATTGACGGTCTGTGCGTGCGCATAGGGGCCATGCGCTGTCATTCACAGGGCTTGACCATCAAGCTCAGGAAAGATGTTCCGCTCGACGAAGTGAGTGATGTCATCGCCAAGGGCAACCCGTGGGTGAAGGTGGTGCCGAACGAGCGCGAAATCAGTGAGCGCGAGCTGACTCCGGCGGCAGTGACCGGTACGCTGACCGTTCCGGTTGGCCGTCTGCACAAACTGGCCATGGGTCCTGAGTATCTTGGCGCGTTCACTGTCGGCGACCAGTTGTTGTGGGGCGCAGCCGAGCCCTTGCGGCGCATGCTGCGCATCCTGCTGGATGACTGATTTGAGAGGCAGAAAAACCGGGGTTTGTGCCCTGGTTTTTTTTGCAACACCCCAAACATCACAAGCAAGTTTAGCTTGCATCGCTAACTCCATGATGTTATTTTAATAATTCCGTTTGGACGCTCAGGGTGGTGCTGTGGCAAAAAAATATCATCTGACACAAAAATATCTTGGGTTGCGTACCTCTGTCATGGCGGTTGCTTCCTGTCTTGCATTTTCGGGAATGCCGCTCGTAGCCCAGGCAGCAGGTCTTGGAAAAGTCGTGGTCTTTTCGGCGCTCGGACAACCTCTGCGCGCCGAAATCGAAATCACCGCAACGCGGGAAGAACTTTCCGGAATGAAGGCGCAACTGGCCTCGCCGGACGCCTTCAAGCTGGCCGGTCTGGATTATGCGGGTACCCTGATGGGCATCAGCTTTAGTCTGGACAAACGCGCCAATGGTCAGCCCGTCATAAAATTGAGTTCTGAGCGGCCGATCAACGATCCCTTCATCGATATGCTGCTTGAACTCAATTGGCCGACGGGTCGGCTGGTTCGAGAATATACCTTCCTGCTTGATCCGCCGGAAATGGCCACAAAGGGAAGCGTACCGGTTGCACCGGCGATGATAGCCAGACCTGAAACAGTGGCAGGCAAGCCCCCGGTGACGGCACGAGCGACATCGTCGATTGACGACGAAGTGCGTGGCAAGGCGGTTGCCAGAATACGTACTCCAGAGCCAGCCCCGGCTCCAGCCCAACAGGCCGATCAGTCTGCCCAGGGGCGCGAAGTTCATCTGGTCAAGCGGGGTGACAGCCTGAGCAAGATTGCCGGCGCAACAAAACCGGAAGGCGTTTCGCTGGAGCAGATGCTGGTAGCCTTGTTGCGCGCCAATCAGGAGGCCTTTGACGGCGGCAACATGAACCGTCTGAAGGCGGGCAAGATTCTTACTCTGCCTGAGAAATCGGCCATTGAAGCCGTTTCTGCCGGGGAAGCCAGGAAGGTCGTCGTGGCACAGTCTGCTGACTGGAATGCCTACCGCAACAAGCTGGCTGGTATTGCCGCACAGGCGCCGGTGAAGGAGGGTGCCGCCAGGCAGGAGTCCGCAGGAAAAATATCGGCAAGGGTCGAAGACAAGGCGACTCCTGCAGTAGACGCAAAGGATCAACTGAAAGTCTCGAAAACGGTAACAGACGGCAGCAAAGCGGGTGTTCTCGCGAAACGCAGCGATGAAGATCTGATCGCCAAGGAAAAAGCACTCAAGGAAGCCAAAGAACGTCTGGCTTCACTGGAGAAGAATGTTGTCGACCTGCAGAAACTGGTCGAACTCAAGAATCAGAATCTGGCCGAATTGCAAAAGCAGGCATCAACCAAGGCCGTTCCTGTCGCAGCGATTAAACCACCGGAAGCCAAGCCGCCGGTTCCTGCGCCGGTTGCAGCCGCAATCGAGAAACCGGCAGAAAAAGCGGCTGAGACGAAACCGCCTGAGCCCGCCGCAGTCGCCAAACCCGAGCCCAAAGCGGAAGAAGCCGCGAAGCCGGCCGAGGCACCCAAACCCGTTGCAGCAGCAAAACCAAAACCTGTGCTTCCACCTCCACCCCCGCCCGAGGAACCCGGTTTCGTTGAAGAGTTGCTCGATAATCCGCTCGCTCTTGCCGGTGGTGGCGGAATTCTGGCGCTCATCGCCGCCTACTTTGTCAGTAGACGTCGTCGCGGCGGCAAGATCAAGGAGGTTCCGCTGGATGCGAGCAGCACCCTGTCGCCACAGGTCAGTAGCCTGACGGCCAATTCGGTCTTCCGCAGCACGGGCGGGCAAAGTGTTGATACATCGCATACCCCGGATCAAACCGATTTCAGCCAGGCCGGTCCAGGTAGCATCGACACGGATGAGGTTGATCCGGTGGCCGAGGCTGACGTCTATATGGCGTATGGCCGCGATGTGCAGGCTGAGGAAATTCTTCTTGAGGCCAAGCAGAAGGACAGCAAACGTTATGCTATCCATCTGAAGTTGCTCGAGATCTATCTGAACCGCAAGGATACCAAGCAGTTCGAAACACTGGCCAGCGATCTCTACAGCGAGACGGGTGGCGTCGGCGCCGACTGGGAAAAAGCGGCGGCGATGGGGCTTAAGCTTGATCAGGCCAATCCCCTGTTCAGCAACTCTGCACCATCCGCACCGGCTTCGTTTGATGCGGATGCAACGCTCATCGTCGCTCCACCCTCGGTGCGGAACACGGTGACCTTGCCGGGTGAGTTGTCACAACTGGCCGAAGTGGCCAGCACCAGCGAGCCGCCTGCTGACCTGGCCGTGGCCGATGAAGGCGTGTCTGCCGCTGCGACCGATCTGACCAGCCTTGATTTCGATCTTGGCCTGGGCGATGACAAACCGGCCGGCAAGGCGAGTTCCGTGACAGATGAAGCGCTGAACCAACCGGATTCCGCTGCTGAGGCAGCCGCCCTTGACTTTGATCTTGCCGCACCGAACGACAATGCGGCCAAATCGGCGAGTGCCGATGTCGATGTGTCAGTGGGCGGGATGGACTTCAGTCTGCCCGAAATATCGTCAACAGCAACGCCCGACTCGGCTTCCGGCAACGAAGTTGCCGACCTGGATTTTGATCTCGGTATCGGGTCCAATGTGACTGCAGGAGTCGAGCCCGTTGTTCAGGCTGGCTCCGATGTGGCTTCGGAACCCAAGCCGGATGATGACAGTGGTCTTGAATTCGACGTCAGTTTGACCGAGTCGACATTCCTGGGCAGTGCCAAGCCCGAGGCACCTTCATTCAATATGGCGTCGATTGATCTTGACCTCAAGGCAGCAGATCCGGCTGCGCAACCGAAAGCAGCGGCACCGGCTGATACGGCAGCAGACTTCGATGCGGTTCAGGTTTCGACCTCAGTCAATCCTGATTTCGAGACGATGCAGTCGGAAACCCTCGTCAATCCGCAATTTGGTCAACGGCTCGATCAACCGCTGGACAATGACTTTACGCTGGCGCAGTCAGCAACGATGATTCATCCGCACTTTGGCGGTGGCTTGGATCAGGCAGAGGATAGGGATTTCTCGACGGCCCAGGCGGAAACTGTCGTGAATCCGCAGTTTGGCGTCGAGCAGGATCTCTCGCCGGAGTTCGAAACCAGTTCCAGCGAAGAGGTGACGACCAAGCTTGATCTGGCCAAGGCCTACGAAGAAATGGGCGATCTCGAAGGAGCACGTGAACTCCTGCAAGAGGTGGTAAAAGAAGGTAATGCTTCGCAGCGTGAAATGGCACAGGCTATCCTGAGCAAAATCAGCGTCTAAGCCGCAAGGCCAGCAAGATTCAGGCCGTAGCTCTGGTAAGTGCTGCGGCCTTGTCTTTTTATTAGCGACCGGGTATCCCGATGCCGAGTTCTGCTCTTCATCCCGTGACGCGGGTCATTGTCTGGCTTCTGTTTCTGCTTGCCGTACAGTGTTTGAGTGGCGCAGTGCTGGGTGCTGTCTTTCTCCTGCTGCCTTTGCTTGGAACCGCTATCCTCAAGCGCGGCGGACATCTCGTCTGGCGCACGCGCTGGTTGCTGCTTTCGCTGCTCGTCATTTTTTCCTGGGGGGTTGCCGGTGAGCCTTTCTGGAGCGGTGCAGCCGCGCCAACGCATGAAGGTTTTCGCGAAGCACTGACTCACCTTGGGCGCTTGCTGCTGGTCCTCATGGCTGTTGCGGCGTTTCTGGAAACCATGTCCCTTCCTGATCTGCTGGCCGCTACGCATAGCTTGCTCAAGCCATTGCAGTTCCTCGGGCTTGACCCCGCCCGGGGCGTCGTCCGACTCATGCTGGTGCTGCGCTATGCTGAAACCCTGCCACGACCGCGTGACTGGCGAAGCCTGCTGGATGCTCCGGTCTCGAGTGTGAACGAGCGCTTTGAAGTCAATTATCAGCCGCTGCGCTGGACGGACTATGCCATAGTGCTGATATTTACTATTGTCGCGACCTTCTTCTGTTTCCGCTAGATGCTCAGAATGAAAATTGCTCTTGGTGTTGAATATGACGGCAGCGCATTCCATGGCTGGCAGACGCAGCCGGATGGCCATACCGTGCAGGACGAACTGCAGGCGGCACTGGGCCGTATTGCAGGCGTGCCGGTTGATGTCGTGTGTGCCGGCCGGACCGATGCCGGAGTTCATGCAACAGCCCAGGTGGTGCACTTCGATGTACCGGTCGAGCGTCCGCTGAGTGCCTGGGTGCGTGGGGTCAATACTTTTCTGCCACCGGCGGTTGCCGTGCGCTGGGCGCAACCGGTGAAGGACGACTTCCATGCGCGCTTCTCGGCCTACGGGCGCTGCTATCGCTACCTCCTGATCAATCGGCCGCAGCGTACTGGCGTATGGCACGGGCGTGCCGGCTGGTATCATCACCCGCTCGACGTCGAAAGCATGCAGCAGGCGGCGGCAATGCTGCTCGGCGAGCACGACTTCTCGGCCTTCCGGGCGGCCGATTGCCAGGCCAGGTCTCCGGTCAAGACGATCCGCCAAGCCGATGTGCGGCGATCGGGCGATCTGCTGGTTTTCGATTTCGAGGCCGGTGCCTTTCTGCAGCACATGGTCCGCAACCTGGTCGGCAGTCTGGTCTATGTCGGGCAGGGCAAGCATCCTCCTGAATGGATGGCGCAGTTGCTGGCCTGCGGAGATCGACGTCAGGCAGCGCCCACGTTTTCTGCCGCCGGACTGTATCTGGCCGGTGTCCGATATGAGCCATGCTGGGGCCTGCCGGTCGGCGATGATTCATTTTTGCCGGGCGGGTCGGTTCTTGGTGTAGCAGGGAATTTTTAGTGATATCGTGAGCACGTGTCGATGATCCTGAAAAGCAGCCACCGTGCCAGAAAGCGGAAGCAAAGGTCGGCAGCCAATTACGTCGCTTCAACAACCGTTGTATAAGGAAGCAATCGTGGATTCAAAATACATCCTTGGCATTAGCGAACTTGATTCACAGCACGAAGAAATCGAGACCATTTTCAATGCGCTACAGGGGGCAGTCGAGGATAAGGAACGCTGGCACAATCTTTTTGAGAGCCTGTGCGAAAAGCTGAAATTCCATTTCTATGCTGAAGAATCCATCATGCGGATTTTTGCCTATCCGGAGTCCCAGGAACACAGAAAGTCGCATCTTGAAGTCCTTAAATCGCTTGAAAGCCAGAAAGACATTAATTTGCCCAGCGCAGACATCGAGAAGCTGAGAGATCAACCCATGCGGCTCTTCCTTGAGCAAATCCTTTCTCAGGACATGAGATTTGCGGCGTTCATCAAGAGAAACAAGGAACGTCTGGGAATTCAATAGTGATCTTTCAGCGGCCGTTGCGCCCATTCTCCGAATTCGCAAAAAAATCTGCTTTTCAAGAACCTGACCTGTACGTTGGGGTCGAATTGAGCGATTGAATTCTAACTTTTTTCGCCAGTGAACTGCAGTTGAATTATGATTCTCTAAACCAGTTGTTGGGCAACCCCGGCAGACGGAAGTCGACGCTCGTTATTCTTGATAAAAGCTGACGCTCGTCTGCTCTGACGTGCCGACGTGCGACCGGGCTGCTCATTCTCCGATTGCCATTGAAACCTGGGCAATTCAGAAGCGGCAACTGTCTTGATGGCAGGAAGACTTTTCGATTGTTTTTTTAGGTAAAGGGGTATGCGATGAAGATTTCAAGAAAACTGACGATCATGACCATCAGTTCCATTGCCTTGATGTTTCTCATTGGCGCGATAGGCCTTTACGTGGAGAATAGTCTTGATGACGCCCTGGACGATGTCAATAATCGCGGCATTCCAGGCATGCGCAGTATCTATGAAGTCAAGAGTCACCAACAGTCAATGGCAATTGCCATCCTGCGCCACATGGTGAGCAGCAAGCCGGAACAGAAGGCGGAATACGAAAAAGCAATCGAAGACTCAAAGTTCGCACTTGATAAAAGTCTGACAGCGTATGAAGCCGTCGCCCGGTCGGCGAAAGGAAAGGAACTGGCCAAAGCGGAACGTGCGGCATTCGCCGAATACATGGGCTTGCTGCCTCCGTTGCTGGAGAAATCAAGGGCAAACGATACGCCAGGCGCGCTGGGTGTAGCGGCCACCATGACGGCTAGCAGAGCAAAGATGGCGGCGCTTGTTGACGAACATATTGCTGTCAATGGCAAAAACACGGACATTCGTGCCGAAGAGAGCAAGGCAGCGGCTCAACGAGGCTTCTTTCTCTCTTTGGCGTCGATCCTCGGCGCATCAATACTTATTGGTGTAATCAGCTTCCTTACCATCCGGGGAATCAATCGTTCGCTGGCGTCGATGCAGAGTGCTTTGACGCGGATCGAGGGTGATCTGGACTTTACAGTCAAAGCCGAGGTGATTGGCAAAGATGAAATCTCCGAAGTCGCCACTGCAATTAACAGGCTCATAAACAAGCTGCAAGGCAACCTGAAATCGATCACAGATGGCTCTCGTTCCGTGGCCTCTGCGGCCAATCTGATGTCCACGACCTCGACCGAAGTGTCTACGGCGTCTCACCAGCAAAGTGAGTCGGCATCGGATATGGCGGCAACCGTGGAAGAATTGACCGTCAGTATCAACCACGTTGGCGACCGGGCGCAGGAAGCGAATCGCATTTCTCGCGAGTCCGGAACCTTGGCGGCCTCGGGTGAAACGGTGATCAGTAAGACCGTGAGTGATATTCAAGACATCGCAAGGACCGTAAGCGAGGCTGCCGAACTTATCCATGGGCTAGAGAAACATAGTCAGGAAATCTCCAACGTCATCGCGGTGATCAAGGAAGTGGCCGATCAGACAAATCTGCTTGCATTGAATGCGGCAATTGAAGCCGCTCGTGCAGGCGAACAGGGACGCGGGTTCGCCGTGGTCGCCGATGAAGTGCGCAAACTGGCGGAGCGTACCGCTATTTCAACTCAGGAAATTTCAGGGACGATCAATACCATGCGAACGGGTGCCAGTAATGCGGTGGCGAGTATGGAAGGGGTGGTAGTCAACGTGGCCAAAGGCGTCGAAAGTGCACAGGAAGCCAATGAGGCCATCAGGCTGATTGGCGAAGGCAGTCGCAATGCGGTTGGTATGGTGGAAGAAATTGCTTCGGCTATCCGGGAGCAAGCCACGGCGATGAATAATATCGCCGTGCAGGTCGAGAGGATTGCACAGATGTCGGAGGAAAGCAGTGCGGCGGCGGGCCATAGTGCGGATACGGCTCACGAACTTGATCGACTGGCTACGGAAATGCAGCACATTGTCAGCGCCTATAGGCTTTGAGTCTGCAATGCTGAAGCGCTCGTGATTGTTTCGGTCTGCGAATCCAACAATTCAAGAGGCATTCAACACCCGTTTTCAAAATGCCCAACTGACCGGTCAGGTTCGCCAAGAAACGCTGTTCCGAAACGACTTGCTGGCGGGAAGCTGCCATTGAACTTCAAGTCTGGCGGTGAAAGTTGGATTCGCATATCGACATCGATCAGGCCGCCGCACACAGAATAATCCGGAATCCCGTTTTTTTTATCAAAGGATGTTTTACCCGTGACCAGAATCAAGATTTGCGGCCTGACCCGGCTCGAAGATGTGCACTTGGCCGTGCAGGCGGGTGCCGATGCGATCGGTCTGGTTTTCTATCCGCCCAGTCCGCGCCATGTCGATCTGAAACCGGCGGCCGAACTGGCGCGTGCCGTGCCGCCCTTTGTCAGCATCGTTGGCCTCTTCGTCAATGCCGATCCGGCGCTGGTGAAGGAAACGCTGGCCGCGGTGCCCATCCACCTGCTGCAGTTCCATGGCGACGAGGATGAACGCTATTGCCGGCAGTTTGATCGGCCGTACCTGAAAGCGGCTCGCGTCAAGCCGGGAATGGATTTGGTACAATACGTCGAAGGATTCCCGTCGGCACAGGCAATTCTTCTCGATGCCTTTGTCGATGCTTACGGTGGCGGTGGCAAGACCTTTGACTGGACGCTGATACCGCCAGGCTTGGGGAAGCCGGTTGTGCTCTCCGGTGGTCTGGATGCCGGCAATGTCGGAGAAGCCATCGCGCGGGTGCGGCCGGCAGCGGTGGATGTCTCATCGGGTATTGAAGCCGCCAGGGGAATCAAGGATGCTGAAAAGATTCGAAGAGGACTACCGATGCGCAAGACGCCTGGTGGAATCACCCGTACCTGCTGGAGACGCTTCTTCGCCAACCATGCCTGAGGCCGACGACCGCCTGCTGATCGTTCGTCCCTTTTAAGTATCTGCCTCAAGGAAAAATCATGGTTCCCTCTCGTTATGACCTGCCTGACGCCCTCGGCCATTTTGGTCCGTATGGTGGCGTTTTTGTTGCCGAAACACTGATTCCCGCGCTTGAAGAACTGAAAGAAGCTTACGCGGTTGCCCAGCGCGATCCGCTGTTCATCGCCGAATTCGAGTACGACCTCAAACATTATGTCGGCCGCCCGAGCCCCGTCTACCATGCCAGACGCTGGTCCGAACTGCTTGGCGGCGCGCAGATCTATCTGAAGCGCGAAGACCTGAATCACACCGGCGCGCACAAGATCAATAACTGCATCGGTCAGGCCATGCTGGCAAGGCGCATGGGCAAGCCGCGCGTCATTGCCGAGACCGGTGCCGGCCAGCACGGCGTGGCGACGGCCACCGTGGCCGCGCGCTACGGCATGGAATGCGTGGTCTATATGGGTTCCGAGGACATCAAGCGGCAGGCGGCCAACGTCTACCGCATGAAACTGCTTGGCGCCACCGTGGTCCCCGTCGAGAGCGGTTCCAAAACGCTCAAGGACGCGCTCAACGAAGCGATGCGCGACTGGGTGACCAACGTCAGCAACACCTTCTACATCATCGGCACGGTGGCCGGTCCGCACCCGTATCCGATGATGGTGCGCGACTTCCAGTCGGTGATCGGCCGGGAAGCCATCGTGCAGATGCAGGAGCAGTGCCAGCGTCAGCCGGATGCGGTGATCGCCTGTGTCGGCGGCGGTTCCAACGCCATGGGTATTTTCCACCCGTACATTCCGGTTGAGGGCGTGCGTCTGATCGGCGTCGAAGCCGCCGGCGATGGCATCGAAACCGGACGTCATGCGGCCTCGCTGACCGCCGGACACCCCGGTGTGCTGCACGGCAACCGCACCTATCTGCTGCAGGACGAGAATGGCCAGATCATCGAGACGCATTCGATCTCGGCCGGTCTCGACTATCCCGGTGTCGGCCCGGAACACGCCTGGCTCAAGGATAGCAGGCGGGCCGAATACGTCACCATCACCGACAGCGAAGCCCTGGAGGCCTTCCACAAGCTGTGCCGCCTGGAAGGCATCATCCCGGCGCTCGAATCGAGCCATGCCGTGGCCTATGCCGCCAAGCTCGCGCCGACCTTGCCGAAAGACAAGATCCTGCTGGTCAATCTCTCCGGTCGCGGTGACAAGGATATGCACACCGTAGCCGAAAAATCGGGGATTACATTCTGATGTCGAAAATTCAAGCCACCTTCGAGCGCCTGCAGGCGCAAGGGCGCAAGGCGCTGATCCCGTTCATCACCGCCGGTGATCCCGATCCCGCACTGACCGTGTCGCTGATGCATACCCTGGTCGAGGCCGGGGCCGACATCATCGAGCTCGGCGTGCCGTTTTCCGATCCGATGGCCGATGGGCCGACCATTCAGCGGGCTTCCGAACGCGCCTTGCTGAAGGGCGTCAGCCTGCGTCAGGTGCTGGGCATGGTCGCCAACTTCCGCGCCGACGACAACCAGACGCCGGTAGTCCTGATGGGTTACGCCAACCCGATCGAGGCCATGGGTGTCGACGAGTTTGCGGCGGCGGCCTTTGATGCCGGTGTCGATGGCGTTCTGGTCGTCGATTATCCGCCGGAAGAAAGCATCGACTTTGCACACGCCATGCACGCCAATGCGCTTGATCCGATCTTCCTGCTCGCCCCCACTTCGACGGCCCTGCGCATCGCGCAGGTCGCGGCGCTGGCCAGCGGCTATGTCTACTATGTTTCGCTCAAGGGGGTGACCGGTTCAGCCAGTCTCGATGTGGCTGCGGTGGCCGCGCGCATCCCGGAAATCCACGCGGCCACCGGCGTGCCGGTCGGCGTCGGCTTTGGTATTCGTGATGCGGCTACGGCAGGTGCGGTGGCCCGAATCGCCGATGCTGTTGTCGTCGGCAGCCGGATCATCGAAGAGATCGAACAATCGACTGCAGACACGGTCTGCGCACGGGTTCATGCACTGGTGGCTACACTCCGGCGCGGCATGGACGAGGCGGTCGATAGCCTGACGCCGCTCAGAGGAAGGCCATGAGCTGGTTGAACAAACTGCTGCCGCCGAAGATCAAGCGCAATGACAGCGGTGTCGCACGCATATCCACCCTGCCTGAAGGGCTGTGGAGCAAATGTCCGTCGTGCGAGGCCGTGCTCTACGCCACCGATCTGGAGAAAAACTGCCACGTCTGCCCCAAGTGCGGACACCATAACCGACTGAACGCACGGGCGCGCATCGATCTGCTGCTTGACCCCGAGGGCCGCTTTGAAATCGGCGCTGAAGTCTTGCCGGTCGACCCGCTGAAGTTCAGGGACAGCCGCCGCTATTCCGAACGCTTGCTGGACGCGGCTGAAATTACCGGTGAAACGGACTCGATGGTAGTCATGCAGGGCGCACTCAAGACCTTGCCGGTGGTGATTGCCGCCTTCGAGTTCAGCTTCATGGGCGGTTCGATGGGTTCTGTGCTTGGCGAACGCTTCGTGCGCGGGGTGCAGACCGCGGTCGAGCAGGGTTTTCCGTTCATCTGCGTTACCGCGTCGGGCGGGGCACGCATGCAGGAAGGCTTGTTCTCGCTGATGCAGATGGCCAAGACGTCGGCGGCCCTGACCAAGCTCTCAGAAGCCAGGCTGCCCTTCATTTCGATCCTCACCGATCCGACCATGGGCGGGGTTTCGGCCTCGTTTGCCTTTATCGGCGATGTGGTGATTGCCGAACCGGGCGCGCTGATCGGTTTCGCCGGGCCGCGTGTCATTGAACAGACGGTTCACCAGACCTTGCCGGAAGGCTTTCAGCGTGCCGAATTCCTGCTCGATAAGGGAGCCATCGACATGATCGTCGACCGCCGCGAGATGAAAGACAGGCTTGCGCAGCTTCTGACTCTGCTGCAGAAATTGCCGGCTGCGGCTTGAACCGGCCGGTACAAGCTTCGTAGCGATCGTAGCGGTAGTGCCCGAATGAAAGGATTGAGCTGTGAGCCCTGCGAAAGTCAATGAACTCTTCGACATCCTGCGTGCGGCGTGTGCCCGCCAGTTCGGCTTCAATCCCCGGCGCATTACGGCGGGAATGCACTATGTCGGTACGGAAGGCCATGGCAAGGATCTCGTGCATGTTTTCCGCGATACCGCCACCCATTCACAGATGGTACTGAAGAATACCTTCGTCAGCCTGCGTGAGACGCAGGGCGACAAGCCGCACTGGAGCGAAACCGAGAAAGCCCGCTACCGAAATACCGATGCCGAAATCGACGCCGAGATCAAGGCCAGGCAAGCCGAACTTGATTTCATCCGCAATTGCCCGCTCTATCAGGATCATCGCCAGCATCTGTTGTCGCACTACAAGGACTGGCCAGGCTATCAGGCGGGCGGGCCGAACCCGCGCGAAGCGGCAAGAATCCTGCTTGCTGCCCTGGCCGATGCCGGCGATTCAAGATTGGCAGCCTTTGCGCAACATGTGCATTCGACCGATCCCGAGCACCTGGCGCATCTGCTGCTGTCCCCTTGCCACCTTGAGCTCGAAGCAAGCAAGCTGGCGGCAAGCCTGAATAGTCGCTAGTAGCTGGTCAACATGATACAACATGACAATTGGAACCAGAAAATCGGCCCTCACCCCAGCCCTCTCCCGCGGGAGAGGGTGCGCGGCAGCGCGGTGAGGGCAGGTGGAATGCGCTCTATCACTAAGCTACGGTCGATCCTGCGGCGATAGAATGCTTGTGAAATCACTCCCTGACTGGCTGGCCTTCCTCGAAAGCCTGCATCCCAAGGGGCAGGGCGGAATCGAGCTCGGGCTGGAGCGGGTGAGCCGCGTCAAGGCGGAGTTGCAGCAATCGCAATCGTCCCCGTTGATCATCGTCGGCGGAACCAATGGCAAGGGGTCGACCTGCGCCTATCTGGAAGCGATCTATACCTTTGCCGGCTACCGTGTCGGCTGCTACACCTCGCCGCATCTGCTGGAGTACAACGAACGGGTGCGCGTCGAGCGGGCGCCGGTCGATGACGAAGCCTTGTGCCGGGCATTCGAAAAAGTCGAACGGGCTCGGCAATCCGCTGGTGGCATTGCCCTGACTTATTTCGAGTTCGGCACGCTGGCCGCCTGGGAGGTCTTTGCCGCACGGCAGGTCGAGGTTGCCATTCTTGAAGTCGGTCTGGGCGGCCGGCTCGATGCGGTCAATGCCTATGATGCCGACTGCGCCATCGTGACCGGCATTGCGCTTGATCATACCGACTGGCTGGGATCGACGCGTGAGGCCATCGCTTTCGAGAAGGCCGGCATCTATCGCGCCGGTAATAATGGCAACTGCACCGCCATCTGCGCCGATCCCGAGCCGCCGCAATCGATGCTCGATTACGCTGCTGGCATTGATGCCGACCTGCGCCTGCTTGGCCGCGATTTCGGGTATGCCGGCGAACAGACGCAATGGACGTTCTGGGAACGCGATCGGCAGAGTCAAAACGGAAGTGCCGTGATCCGCCGTAGCGGACTGGCCAACCCCGGTCTGCGCGGAACTTGCCAGTTGCGCAATGCCTCAGCCGCCCTGGCGGCGATTGGTGTGCTCGGGGAGCGGGTTCCGGTATCGATACAGGCGCTGCGGCGCGGGCTGATCGAACCGGATCTGCCGGGGCGTTTTCAGGTCCTGCCGGGCCGGCCAACGCTTGTGCTCGACGTGGCGCACAATCCGCAGGCGGTGGCCATGCTGGCCGAAAACCTTGGCGAAATGGGGGCTTTCGAAAAGACGTTTGCGCTTGTCGGCATGCTCGCCGACAAGGATATTGCCGGCGCACTGGCGGCGCTGACCGGAAAAATTGATTGCTGGTTGCTGGCCAGTCTGGATGTAGCGCGCGGGGCACCTGCTGAAACCCTCGCCGCCGTGGTGGCGAACGGGAGAATGGGTGGCACTGTCGAATCTTTCGCTTCTCCGGCCGAGGCCTTCACGCGTGCCGCCAAGCTGGCAGGGGAAAATGATAGAATTGTCATCTTTGGGTCGTTCTTCACGGTAGCGGCGGTCATGCGCACGATGAAACACAGGGCCTGATTCAACCGATACCGCGGACACTCATCCACAACCACTCGACTCTACAGATAACGATGTCCGATACCTCTGACGCGAATTTGCAGCTAAAAAAACGGGCGCGCCGCCGTCTGGTGGGTGCGGTTGCTTTTGCCGGTCTGGCCGCCGTGGTTTTGCCGATGGTCATGGACGAAGAGCCGAAACAGCAGATTCAGGATGTCCAGATACGCATCCCCGGCCAGGATCAGACCACGTTCAATCCCAAGGTCGTCAGGCCAGCCGGTCCTGCGGCCGGTGAGAAAACCGCTGTGCCGGAAAAGACAGAACAGGCTGCGCCGCCTGTTGTTGTCGCCAGACCGGCTGACAAGGCAGCGGAAAAACCGGCGGAAAAGCGCTCTGAAAAGACTCCGCTAACGGCCAGTGAAAAGACATCCACGGCAGGCGCCAACGAACCGCAACGTGCGGCGGCAATTCTCAGCGGCAGGGCGGCAGAAGCTGTCCCGGTCGCAGTTGCCGGCAATAACGCGCCGTTCGTCATCCTGATCGGCGCCTTTGCCAATCCGGCCAACGTCAGGCAACTGCAAAGCAAAATAGGCGAACTGGGGATCAAGGTGTTTACCGAGCCTCTCGACTCGCCCGAAGGCAAGAAGACGCGGGTGCGCGCCGGCCCTTTTCCGAGTCGTGAAGCGGCCGACAAGGCTCTCGACAAACTGAAACGCATTGGCGTCAACGGCGTTGTCGCGGCCAAACCATGACCGCTTTTGATTACGTTGTTATCACCCTTGTGGCCGCGTCGGTTGCTCTGGGTGTCTGGCGCGGCGTGGTTGGCGAAATCATTGCGCTGGTGGCCTGGGTGCTGGCGTTTTTCACGGCCAGGTGGTGGGGGGCCGAACTGGCCCAGGTTTTCTTCACCGGCATTGCCGATCCGGCCTTGCGTATTGTTACCGCCTGGGTGGCCGTATTCGTCGCCGTGCTGGTACTGATGGCGCTGTTGCGTCTGGCCGTACGCGGTCTGCTCAAGGCACTCGGCCTGAGTCTCAGCGATCGCCTGCTGGGACTGGTTTTTGGCCTGGCGCGTGGCCTGGTTATTGTTCTGGCGCTTATTGTCGTTGGCGGCATGACGTCCTTGCCGAAAGAGCGCTGGTGGAGTGAAGCGTATTTTTCTGCGCCGCTCGAAACAGCGGTGCTGGCCGGCAAGCCCTGGCTGCCGCCGGAAGTGTCTAAACGGATTCGATTCAGGTAGGGAAAGCTATGTGCGGTATTCTCGGGGTTGTTGCCACCACGCCGGTCAATCAGTTGCTCTATGACGGGCTGATGGTGCTGCAGCATCGCGGTCAGGATGCAGCCGGCATCGCCACCGGCGAAGGCGATGCCTTCCACATTCACAAGGATTCCGGGCTGGTACGCGACGTCTTTCGTACGCGCAACATGCGTTCGCTCTCGGGCAATGTGGGCATTGCCCATTGCCGTTATCCGACTGCCGGGTCGTCTTCGGATTCTGCCGAATCGCAGCCTTTCTACGTCAATTCGCCATTCGGGATCGTGTTGGCGCACAACGGCAATCTGACCAATACCGAGCAACTGCAGGAAGAGATGTTCAGGCTGGATCTGCGGCACATTAACACCAATTCCGATTCCGAGGTGCTGCTCAATGTGCTGGCACACGAGCTGCAGGACACGGCCAAAGGCTTCCGCCTCGATCTGGACACCATTTTTGCCGCCGTTGCCGGGGTGCACCGGCGCTGCAAGGGGGCCTATGCCGTGGTGGTGCTGATCGCCGGCTACGGCTTGCTTGCCTTCCGCGATCCCTTTGGCATTCGTCCGCTGGTCATCGGCGTGCATGAAACGCCGCAGGGCAACGAATATCTGCTGGCCTCGGAGTCGGTCGCCCTTGATACCCTGGGTTTCCGCGTGCTGCGCGATGTCGAGCCGGGCGAGGCCATTTTCGTCGATATGGCGCATCAGATGCACCATCGCCAGTGTGCCCAGAACCCGATACTGGCGCCCTGCATCTTTGAATACGTTTATCTGGCGCGCCCGGATTCGGTGATCGACGGCGTGTCGGTTTACGAAACCCGGCTGCGCATGGGCGAGCATCTGGCCGACAAGGTGATCAAGAAGATTCCGGTCGAGGAGATCGACGTGGTGATCCCGATTCCCGATTCGAGCCGCCCGTCGGCCATGCAACTGGCGCAGCGCCTGGGCATTCCGTATCGCGAAGGTTTCGTCAAGAACCGCTACATCGGGCGCACCTTCATCATGCCGGGGCAATCGATACGGAAACGGTCGGTGCGTCAGAAACTCAATACCGTAGCGCAAGAGTTCAAGGGAAAGCGTGTTCTGCTGGTCGATGATTCGATCGTGCGTGGCACGACCAGCCGCGAGATCGTTGACATGGCGCGTGCGGCCGGCGCGCGCAAGGTTTATTTTGCCTCGGCCGCGCCCCCGGTGCGCTTCCCCAATGTTTATGGCATCGACATGCCGACGCGCAGCGAACTGATTGCGACCGGCCGAACCGATGATGAAATATGCCTAGAGATTGGTGCCGATGCACTCGTCTATCAGGATCTCGATGCACTCAAGGCGTCGGTGCGTGAGTTGAAACCGTCGCTCTGCTGCTTTGACAGTTCATGTTTCGACGGTCAGTACGTGACCGGCGATGTCACTCCGGAATACCTCGATGCCATCGAGCAGGCGCGCGAGGGGAAAAATGCGGCGGCCAAGGTGGAGGGACGCGATTCCCGGCAACTGCATCTTAATCTCAACTCGGCGCGCTGATCTGATGGCTCAGAAGTATCAACCGGAAACACTGGCCGTTCGTGCAGGGCAGGCGAGAAGCCAGTTCAACGAGCACTCCGAAGCCCTCTACCTGACTTCCAGCTATGTTTTCGATAGTGCGGCTCAGGCAGCCGCACGATTTTCCGGTGAGGATGAAGGAAACGTCTATTCCCGCTTCACCAATCCGACGGTTTCGGCCTTCCAGGAGCGTCTGGCCGCGCTTGAAGGTGCAGAAGCCTGTGTGGCCACGGCTTCCGGCATGTCGGCCATCCTCGCCATGGTGATGTCGTTCTGCAGCGCCGGCGATCATATCGTGGCGTCGACCGGCCTGTTCGGGGCAACGCAACAGTTGCTGGGCAACATCATGTCACGCTTTGGCGTGCATACGAGCTTTGTCTCGCAGACCAGCGTTGCGGCGTGGGAAGCGGCCATTCGCCCCGAGACCAGGCTGTTCTTCCTGGAGACACCGTCCAACCCGCTTACCGAAATATCCGATATTGCTGCGCTGGTTGCAGTGGCCCATGCTCGTGGCATTCTGGTGGCCGTCGATAACTGCTTCTGCACGCCGATTCTGCAGCGCCCGCTTGATCTGGGTGCCGATCTCGTTGTGCATTCGGCGACAAAATTCCTTGACGGCCAGGGGCGCGTGCTGGGCGGGGCCGTGCTGGGTGCACGGAAACTCAGCGAAGAAGTGTTCAAGTTCCTGCGCTCGGCCGGGCCGACGCTTTCCGCTTTCAATGCCTGGGTGTTGCTCAAAGGGCTGGAAACCCTCAAGATCAGACTCGAAGCCCAGTCGGCCAAGGCGCTGGAACTCGCGCGCTGGCTCGAAGCGCATCCCGGAGTTGCGCGGGTCTATTACCCAGGACTCGCCTCGCACCCGCAGTACGAACTGGCCCAACGCCAGCAGAAAAGCGGCGGTGCCATCGTCGCCTTTGAAGTCAGGGGCGCACGAGCCGAAGCGTGGAAAGTCATCGACAACTGTCGCCTGCTCTCGATCACGGCGAATCTGGGCGACACCAAAACCACGCTCACCCATCCGGCAACGACCACGCACGGTCGTATCACGCCGGAGCAACGCGCGGCCAGCGGCATCACCGAGAGTCTGTTGCGTGTGGCGGTCGGTCTGGAAGCCGTTGTCGATCTGCAGAACGATCTCGAGACCGGTCTGGCTTTGATCTAGCGCTGCTGTCGCAGCGGGCGCACCAGATCGGAACGTTCGTTCGCCGTGCTCTCAAGAGCGTTCTTGATCTTTTGCGGCAGCATAAAATAAGTCATCAGGCTGGAGCCTGCGCAGATCAGCCAGAACATCAGGAAGCCGATCGAGTAGGTGGCCAGTGCCGGCAGTTCCATCGGTTGGCCCAGCAGATAAAGCTGTTGCGGATCGATCAGCGTAAAGAATACGACTTCGGCAATGCCGGCCGCGATGAACGCCGGCCAGAGTACCCAGATGATGTGTTTCATGCGGCCCCCGGAAAGATCGATCAAGTCCGATTGCTTTGAGTGGCAGGGCGCCAACTGGTTCCGCTTTTTAAGCGGGAGAAGGCTGATTGCGCCGATAAAATCGTCTTTTCTCCCGGAAAACACCGCTGGCTCAGGGTCCATCGCTTCTTGTCAACGTGATCAATCGGCAGAATCTGCAACATACAGACTCACTTTGGCTTCCTTGAGGGCAGCTTGAATGCTTTCCGGAGGCTCCTTGTCCGTGAACAGGGCATTGATTTCCGATATGTGGCAGAGACGAACCATCGGATTGCAACTGAATTTGGTGTGGTCCGTGACCAGAAATACCTGGCGCGCGTTTTCGATGATCGCCTGAGCCACCCGTACTTCACGGTAATCGAAGTCAAGAAGTGTTCCGTCCGGGTCAATCCCGGAAATACCGATGATGCCGTAATCGACCTTGAACTGTTTGACGAAATCGATCGTTGATTCCCCGATGACGCCACGGTCACGCCGGACAACCCCGCCGGTGACGATGACCTCGAAATTCGGGTTGTCGCTCAGCAACGCCGCGACATTCAGATTGTTGGTGATGATGCGCAGATTCTTGTGATTGCCCAAGGCCTTGGAGACTTCTTCGGTGGTCGTTCCGATATTGATGAAGAGCGATGCGTTGTCCGGGATCTGCCGGGCCACGCTCTGCGCGATTCGAATCTTTTCTTCGTGATGCAATACCTTGCGCGTCGAATATTCAACGTTCTCGACACTGGAGGCGAGACCGGCACCACCGTGGTAACGGCGTAGCAACCCCCGGTCACACAGTTCGTTGATATCACGACGGATGGTTTGGGAAGTGAGCTTGAAAACTCGGGTCAGTTCGTCTGTGGACAGAAAGCCGCTCTGCTTTGCCAACTCAAGAATGTCCTGATGTCGCGGACTCAGGTTCATTTTCGAAACATGTGTTTTCATTTTTCGATAAAAATTACTGTTCCATAGTGGCTGGTACGCATCGGGAGAATCCGGCCTGCCAGCTTTAAAACTGTTGTAAAACAATGAATAATTCAAATTTATTGTAACCGATAACAGCCATCGACGTAACTGCAGCTTCGTTCACGATTTTCATTGATCGGTCTGTTGACAAAAACAGGTTCGCACCATAATGTTCGTTATAGAATATATGTTTGTTAACGAACATAACCTTATTCGATTACAATGCTTTTGAACGAAGATACGGAAACATGAGCAGAGCGCAAATACTCGATGCCTTGAAGCAAAAAACGATCTTTGATTTGCTGGTGATTGGAGGCGGGGCAACAGGATGCGGTATCGCCGTAGATGCGGCAAGCCGAGGGCTCAAGGTCGCCTTGATCGAAAAAAATGACCTCGCCGAAGGTAGCAGCAGCCGCAGCACGAAACTGGTTCACGGCGGGGTGCGCTATCTGGAAAAAGCGCTGAAGAACCTTGATCGCTCGCAATACAATCTGGTCAGGGAGGGACTCCACGAGCGTTGGGCATTCCTGAAAAACGCGCCGCATCTCGCCAATCGGTTCCCTTTGGTCACTCCGATCTACAAATGGATTGATGTGCCCTACATCTTCTGCGGCTTATTGCTCTATGATTTCCTGGCCGGGTTAAGGGGTCTCGGATATAGCCAGTTGATTGGCCGCAAGGCAGCGCTTCGGCGTTTTCCGATGCTCAGCAGTGAGGGCCTGAAAGCCGGCGTAGTTTACTACGACGGCCAGTTCAACGATGCCCGCATGGCGCTTACTCTGGCCCTGACAGCACGACAAAACGGGGCGCTTGTGGCTAACCACGTTGCCGCCGTTTCTCTGCTGAAGGTCAATGGCAAACTTTGCGGAGTATCTGTCCGAGATACTCTCAGCGGTGATGAATTTACCATTCATGCCCGCGGCGTGATCAATGCCACGGGGCCTTTTATTGACCGTCTCAGGCAGATGGACGATGCGTCGGCCGAGCCTGTTCTGAATGCAAGTTCCGGCATTCATATCGTTTTGTCTTCGCGGTTTGTTCCTCCGGGAACCGGCTTGATGATCCCGCAGACCGAAGACGGCCGGGTACTGTTCATTCTCCCCTGGCAAGGGCATGCCTTGATCGGTACTACCGACAACCCCGCTGATATCGTCGATCACCCACAGGCCAAAGAGGAAGAAATCGAATACCTGCTGCGCCATGTCAGCAAATATTTCGACATCGCAGTAAGCCGGGAAGATGTCAAGTCCGTCTGGGCGGGCCTGCGTCCCCTGATTCTCGCTCATGACACGAAAAACACGGCAGAACTGGTTCGCGAACACCTCATTGAGGTCAGCGCATCGGGATTGCTGACCATTGCCGGAGGTAAATGGACATCGTATCGCAAGATGGCCGAAGAAACCGTCGATCAGGCGGTTCGGACCTTCAATCTCAAGCCGGTCTGTGCCTGCCATAGCGAAAGATTTCCTCTTGTTGGCGCAAAGAATTTTGATCGCCAGGGTGAGAAACTACTTATCCGTCGTTATGGGTTTGACCCTGATGTGGCGCATCATTTCCATCACGCCTATGGTGATCAGGCCAGTAATGTTGCCGATCTTTCCCGGTCGGGTCTGGGCGCGCGCTTGCATCCGGAACATCCTTTCCTTGAAGCCGAAATCGTCTATGCTGCGCGACACGAATTCGCCGAACGCTCCGCCGATGTTCTGGCGCGGCGTATCCCCCTGGCGTTTGTTGATATTGCGGCGGCAAAAAAAGTTTTACCGCGTGTCATTGAATTGATGGCGGGCGAACTGGGCTGGAATCAGGAACGACGTAACGAAGAAATGGAATTGAGCATGCAGCGCTTGACAGTTGCAATCTGATTCATGCAAGTAGTGTTCTTGTGTAAATCATCATGGATGGCGCGCGATCCCCTTGACAGTATTGCTCGGGAACGTCAGCATCATCGCACTGCAAAAATGAATCCTGGAAAACCGAACCATTTTCTGGGCTTGGCTTATCCAGTACATTAGGTGGCAATACAAGCGAAGTCGTCGCATATACTTTAGGAGGTCACATGAACCTGAAATTTGTTGCCGTTACACTCGCGGCGTTTTTCTCACTGTCCGCGCAGGCCCAGACCGAAATCCAGTGGTGGCACTCGATGCCAGGTGCTTTAGGTGAGTGGGTCAATGATCTGGCCAAGGGTTTCAACGCCAGCCAGAGTGAGTACAAGATCGTGCCGACGTTCAAGGGCTCTTACGATGAATCGATGACGGCGGCGATCGCCGCTTACCGTGCCGGCAACGCACCGCATATCCTGCAGGTCTTCGAAGTCGGGACGGCGACGATGATGGCCAGCAAGGGCGCGATCGTTCCGGTCGGCAAGGTGATGGCTGACGCCGGCGTCAAATTTGATTCCGCCGCCTACGTTCCCGCCGTCGCCGGTTACTACACAGCGCCAAACGGCCAGATGCTGAGTTTCCCGTTCAACAGTTCGACGACGGTATTCCACTACAACAAGGATGCCTTCAAGGCCGCCGGAATGGATCCCGAAAAACCGCCCAAGACCTGGACCGAAGTCACGCAGGCAGCGGCCAAGCTCAAGACCAGCGGGCACGCCTGCCCGTTTACCACGAGTTGGGTGAGTTGGACGCAACTTGAAAGCTTTTCGGCCTGGCACAACGTCGAGTTCGCCACCAAGGGCAACGGCATGCGCGGCATCGATACGCGGCTGACCTTCAACACTCCGTTGCATGTGCGTCACATCGAGAACCTGTCCAATATGGCCAAACAGGGGCTGTTTGTCTATAAGGGGCGCGGCAATGCGGCTGACGCTACATTTGTCTCGGGTGAATGCGCGATGACCACCGGGAGTTCAGCGCTCTACGGCAGTGTCAAGCGCAACGCCAAATTCGTTGGCGGGATTTCGACGCTGCCGTATTATCCCGATGTTGAAGGTGCGCCGCAGAACACCGTGATCGGCGGCGCCAGTCTGTGGGTGATGTCGGGCAAGAAACCGGCCGAGTACAAGGGCATCGGCCAGTTCTTCGCTTTCCTGTCGCGTCCTGAGGAAGCTGCCAAGAGCCACCAGCGCACGGGTTACCTGCCGGTGACTATCGCTTCCTACGAGTTGACCGAGAAGAGCGGTTTCTACAAGCAGAATCCCGGCACCGATGTTTCCGTGACGCAAATGATCCGCAAGACGACCGACAAGTCGCGCGGTATCCGTCTCGGCAATTTCGTGCAAATCCGCAATATCATCGACGAAGAGCTCGAGCAGGTATGGGCCGGCAAACGGTCTGCGAAAGAATCTCTTGACACCGCCGTGAGCCGTGGCAACGAGCAGCTCGAACGCTTCCAGAAGGCCAACAAGTAATAACTTAAATACCCGGCCCGAATGGCCGGGTTTTCTTATGGAAAAACGCGTTCGCTTCAAATCATCCTGGTTGCCGTGGCTGCTGATTGCGCCGCAGATGGCCATCGTCCTGGTGTTCTTTTTCTGGCCGGCGGCGCAGGCACTGCGCCAGAGCGTCATGTCGCAGGATCCCTTCGGCAACAACAGCGAGTTTGTCGGCCTGGAGAACTTTGAACGGCTGTTCGCCGACGCGAGCTACCTTGAATCGTTCAAGACCACGGCGTTTTTCTCGGTGCTCGTCGCCGTCTGCGGCCTGAGCATCGCCCTGTTGCTGGCGGTCATGGCCAATCGGGTGCTGCGCGGCGCAGGCGTATACAAGACCCTGCTCATCTGGCCGTATGCCGTCGCGCCGGTGGTCGCCGGTGTTCTGTGGTTGTTCATGTTTGCCTCCCCGATGGGTGTCATCGCCTACTGGTTGCGCATGCTTGGCCTGGACTGGAATCATCTGCTCAATTCGCGTCACGCGATGGCGCTGATTGTCGTTGCCGCCGTGTGGAAGCAGATCTCCTACAATTTCCTGTTTTTTCTTGCCGGGCTGCAGTCGATCCCGAAGTCGCTGATAGAAGCCGCCGCCATCGATGGCGCTTCACCCTGGCGCCGCTTCTGGACCATCGTTTTTCCGCTGCTGTCGCCGACTACTTTCTTCCTGCTGGTCATCAACGTCGTCTACTCTTTCTTCGACACTTTTGGCATCGTCGACGCGACGACCAAAGGAGGCCCCGGCAAGGAAACCTCGATTCTCGTCTATAAGGTCTACTACGACGGCTTCAAGGCCATGGACATGGCCGGTTCGGCGGCGCAGTCAGTCGTGCTGATGTGCATCGTGATTGCCCTGACCGTCATCCAGTTTCGCTTCGTCGAAAAGAAAGTCCAATACTGATGGTTGAGCACCGCCCCGGTCTGACCTTCCTGACGCATGCCATTTTGCTGGCCGGCGTGGCGATCATCGCCTTTCCCCTTTACCTGACGCTGGTCGCGTCGACGCAGACGGCCGAGCAGATCACCCAGGCGATTCCAATGTCGATGCTGCCTGGAACGAACGCGCTGGAAACGTACAAGATAGCCCTGTTTGGCGGACAAAGCGCAGCCGGCAGCGAGATTACCGGGTCTGCGCCGATGATGCTGGTGAGCCTGATCACGGCGCTGATCATTCCGCTGGGCAAGATCACCATGTCGATGCTGTCGGCGTTTGCCATCGTGTACTTCCGCTTTCCGTTTCGCAATCTGGTTTTCTGGATGATCTTCGTTACCCTGATGCTGCCTGTCGAAGTGCGCATCGGCCCGACCTACGAGGTGGTCGCCTCGCTCGGCATGCTAAATACCTACGCCGGACTGTCGATACCCCTGATCGCTTCGGCGACGGCGACCTTTCTTTTCCGCCAGTTCTTCCTGACCGTTCCTGACGAACTGGTCGAAGCCGCGCGCATCGATGGCGCCGGCCCGATGCGCTTCTTCAAGGATGTGCTGCTGCCCTTGTCGTCGACGAGCATCGCTGCGCTCTTCGTGATCCAGTTCATCTACGGCTGGAACCAGTATCTGTGGCCGCTGCTGATGACCACCAGCGAAGACATGTACCCGGTGGTGATGGGCATCAAGCGACTGATCGGCGGCGATTCCTACACCGAATGGAATGTCGTCATGGCCACCGCGATTCTGGCCATGCTGCCACCTGCACTGGTTGTCATGCTGATGCAGAAGTGGTTCGTCAAGGGCTTGGTGGATACTGAAAAATAGCTTGTGACATCACAACTTCCCTGTAAAACGCTGTTCAAGCCGATACCGGCTCAAATTGAATCTTACTGAAATCTATGGCCTCGATCACATTAAACAAGGTCTTTAAACGCTATGGTAGCGGCAAGACTGCCAACCTGGTCATACATGGTGTCAGCGCACAGATTGCTGACGGCGAGTTCGTCGTCGTCGTCGGACCTTCGGGCTGTGGCAAATCCACGTTGTTGCGCATGGTGGCCGGTCTGGAAGAAATCACGGGTGGAGAAATTTCCATCGGCAACCGTGTGGTCAATGATCTTGAACCGTCCGAGCGCGATATCGCCATGGTCTTTCAGAACTATGCCTTGTATCCGCACATGAACGTGTTCGACAACATGGCCTATGGCCTGAAGATCGCCAAGGTACCGATGGATGAAATAAAGGCGCGCGTGGACAAGGCGGCAAAGATACTTGAGATCGGCGCTTTCATGCAGCGCAAGCCGCGTGAGCTTTCGGGCGGACAGCGTCAGCGTGTGGCTATGGGTCGTGCCATTGTGCGACAACCGCAGGTGTTTCTTTTTGACGAACCCTTGAGCAATCTGGATGCCAAACTGCGTGCACATACCCGACTCGAAATCCAGAAACTGCATCGTGAACTCGGGATCACCTCACTGTTCGTCACGCACGACCAGGTCGAGGCCATGACGCTGGCGCAGCGCATGATCGTCATGAACGCTGGAGTAATGGAGCAATTCGGTACGCCCGAAGAGGTCTATAACCGGCCTGCAAGTACCTTTGTAGCGACCTTTATCGGTTCGCCACCGATGAATCTTTTGAAAAATGCCCCCGAAGCACGGCCCGGAACCATTCTTGGCGTACGCCCCGAGCACCTTGCCATTACATCCGAGGGCTGGGCCTTATGCGTCGATGCACTGGAAACGCTGGGCGCCGAACGGCTGGTTTATGGCCGCTGGTTGCACGGCGCTGGTGACGAACTGGTCATCATTCGAACCGACGAAGGCCAGCCTGTTCCCGAACTGGGGAGCACAATCCACGTGACGCCGCGAGCAGACCGCCTGCACTGGTTTGACGCCACCACCGGCAAACGGCAATAGTGTGGATATTAGCAAAAAAAACTGTTTTGTTTTTGACCTGGATGGGACTGTTTATCTGAGTGACCAGCCCATCCAGGGGACGATTGATTTCATCAAGCGCAATCAGGAGAAAAAGGAAATCTTTTTCCTGACCAACAATACTTCGAAAAACCTGGCCGATTATACCCAGAAGCTTGCACGGGTCGGACTCGACGTCGCTTTGGAGCGCATCCTTTCACCCTTGTTGCCTTTGCTTGATCACCTGAAAGATCAGGGAATCAATCACCTCTTTCCGGTGGGCAACACCAGTTTCCGGTCGTTTCTGCAAGAGCGCATGCCGGGTGTGGTATTTACCGCCGGTGCGGATTGTCAGGCGGTGGTCCTCGCCTACGATACCGAACTGACCTACGAAAAACTGGCGACCTCATGCCTGCTGCTGCAACGCCCAGAGGTGCATTTCCTGTCAACCCATCCCGACCTGGTTTGTCCTTCGCTCAAGGGACCCTTGCCGGATACCGGCAGCTTCGTCAAACTGTACGAGGCAGCTACGGGACGCTTGCCTGAACTGGTCTTTGGCAAGCCCAGTACCCTCGTTCTTTCACCTTTGCTCAAACGCTTCAGACGGGATGAAATGGTGATGGTCGGGGATCGTCTGAGTACCGACAAGTTGCTGGCCGAAAATGCCGGGATTGATTTCATTCTGGTATTAAGCGGCGAGGCCGGGCGTGAAGATCTTGCGACTCTTGAACGTCAGCCAACGCTTGTTATTGACGACCTGGGTTCGTTATAGAGATAGCCATGCAGAAATCCGGCCCTTGTGAATTGACAATGATTCCGGGGGTGTCACGGACCGCTGTCAAGGTTGCCATGGTTTTGCATGGTGTGATTGTTGTGGAGGCGTGATGCGCGAACTGACCGGAAAGTGGATGCGTCATTCGGGGGATTTCTGGGGTGGATTTACCTCCATGCTGGTGGCCTTGCCGGCGGCCGTGGCCTTCGGAGTCACCGTTTATTCGGCGATCAGTCCGCACTATGCGGCTTTCGGCGCGCTGGCCGGGATTCTCGGGGCTACCGCACTCGGGCTTATCGCGCCGACCCTTGGCGGTACGGATCGCCTGATTACCGCGCCGTGCGCCCCGGCGACGGCGGTACTCTCCGCCTTTGCCATCCAGCTGGTCTCACAGGGCGTGCAACCGGTCGCCGTCGTGCTGATGATGACGGTTCTCGGCATCCTCACCGGCATGATCCAGATCCTCATCGGTTTTCTCGGGATCGGCAAACTGATCAAATATATTCCATACCCGGTAGTCAGCGGCTACCTGAGTGGAGTCGGGCTGATCATCATTGGCAGTCAGTTGCCCAAGTTTGCCGGCGCGCCAGCCGGCACTTTCTGGCTGGAGGTACTGATTACACCGCATGGCTGGGACTGGCGTGGTCTGGCGATTGGTGGAGTAACCGTCGTTACGATGCTGCTCACACCAAAGTTTACCAAGGCCGTACCGGGCACTATTTTCGGCATTCTTGCGGGGCTTCTGACCTATGCCGGCATCGCCAGTACTGATCCGTCGTTGCTTCAGCTCGCTGGAAATCCGTTGGTTGTCGGGCCACTCGGGTCGACCGGTGAAGGCTATGTCGCGCTGATTACGGATCGCTGGTACCAGATCGGTGAACTCAAGCTCGTACAGGTGGGGGGGCTCGTAGGTAGCGCGATTACGCTGGCCGCATTGCTTTCGATTGACACACTGAAAACCTGTGTCGTTCTTGATCAGATGACGCGTACCCGCCATGATCCGAATCGCGAACTGGCGGCACAGGGCCTGGCCAACGCCGTGGCTTCAACCATCGGCGGAATGCCGGGGGCTGGAACCATGGGAGCCAGCCTGGTTAACCTGTCGAGCGGTGCCAAAACGCGGATTTCCGGCATTGTTGAAGGTGTGTTGGCGCTTGTCGTTGCGCTACTGCTTGGCAGTTTTGTGGCCTGGATTCCTGTGGCGACCTTGAGTGGTGTCCTGATAGTCGTCGGACTGCGCATGATCGACACCGATCCGTTGCGTTTTCTCGAATCACGCTCGACCGTGCTGGATTTCTCTGTGGTGCTGGCGGTTGTCGGCGTAGCGCTTTTTGTCGGCCTGATTGCCGCTTCTGCGGTTGGCGTTGTCCTGTCGATCATTCTGTTCCTGCGTGAGCAGGTCGGTGGCAATGTGGTGCGGCGCAAGAGCTTTGTCGGCCAGCGTTCGTCAACCTGGTACCGGCCGGAAGAAGAAATGCAGCGTCTGGAACAGAAGGGCGATACTGCCGTCATCTTCGAGTTGCAAGGCAGCCTTTTCTTCGGCACGACGCATCAACTCTATCTGACGCTTGAACCTGAGCTGGCGAGCACGGACTATCTGATCCTTGACCTGCAGCGTGTCCAGTCGGTCGACGTCACCGCCGCCCACATGCTCAATCTGGTGCGCGATGCCCTGTCCGAACGCGGTGTCCCGCTCTTGCTCTCCAATGTGCGCGAATGCCTGCCCAACGGCCGCAATCTGCGGGAGTTTCTTGAACTTGCCGGACTGGTCCCGGATGGAGAAACGGTACTCTTCATGCCGACGCTGGAAGCGGCCATCGAATGGGTGGAGGATCGCCTGCTCGGCGACGTCGGGGTGACCGAAGTCGATCTGAAGGCGCTGGATTTGCATGAGATCGAACTGTTCAAGGGTAGCAAGCCCGATACGCTGACCGACCTGAAAAACTGCATGGAGATCCGTTCGTGCAAGGCGGGAGAAACCATTTATTCGCGTGGTGAGATGGATGCCAATCTCTATCTGATCCGCAGCGGGGAAGTGCGGATGATGGGCTGTGTGGGCGGCAGTTCGCGTTTGTGCCGTATTGCCACCTTTGGTCGCGGCGAGTTTTTTGGCGGACTGGCGTTTCTTGACCACCGGCCGCGCGGCAATGATGCCATCGCCTCAGTTGATTCCGAACTGTTTGTGCTGACGCCGGAGAAATTCAACTACCTGGCCGAGGAGCACAAGCGCATTGCCTTCGTCCTCGTCTCGCAACTGGCGAAAACGCTGGCCGTACGCCTGCGGCATACGGATGACGAATTGACGCTGCTGCAGGAGAACTGAGCAGCGGGGCGACAAAGAAGGCGATCAGGTATTTCGACGACGTATCAAGGGCGGTGAAGAAGAGGGTTGCGTCCGGAAGAAAATGACCCCGCAGTATTTATGCCGCACTGGTCGTTGTAATCCACTGGTTGAGAAGGGTTCGGGCGCTGTCGATGACTTCGCCAGCGGTGAGGCCGATCGGGCCGCAGCCCCGGGCGACAAGATAGTCGGCGGCGGCACCGTGCAGATGCACGGCGGCGAGCAGGGCTTCAAGCGGTGGCCAGCCCTGGGCGAGCAGAGCGCTGATGAAACCGGTCAGTACGTCGCCGCTGCCCGCCGTGGCCAGCCCCGGATTGCCGCTGGTGTTGATGAACCACGCGCCAGCGGGTGAAGCGACAAGAGTGCCACAGCCCTTGAGCGCGACAAAGGCGTTGAAGCGTTCAGCGAGTCTCAGCACGGCGGCGAGGCGATCGGCCTGTACTGTGGCCACGTCGCAGTCAAGCAAGCGGGCTGCTTCGGCCGGGTGCGGGGTGAGCAGCGTGGGCGCGCGGCGTGTGGCCAGCGTAACGTGCAGTTCGCCCTCGCCGGCAACGAGGTTGAGCGCGTCGGCATCAAGCACGAGGGGGATGTCTAGTTTGCAGGCGTTGCCAAGCAGGGCGAGTGCCTGCGCACTGGTGCTCATGCCGGGGCCGCAGGCCAGTGCCGAGAGGTCGGTGGCGAGCAATTTCCCGGGCGTGCGCAGCATCAGTTCGGGTTGCTGCATGTCGAGTGCCGGCGCGTGTTCGTCGAGCAGGCCGACATAGACCCGGCCGCTGCCAAGACGCAGCGCGGCGCGTGCCGCCAGCAGCGCGGCGCCGACCATGCTGCCGGCGCCACCGAGGATGCCGGCATTGCCGTGGTCGCCCTTGTGACTGTTGCGCGGTCGCTGCTTGAGTTGTTCGCTAAAAAGTGCCGGAGCGATGGTACGCCCCGGCGCTTTTGACAGGCGTTCTGCATCCAAACCGAGCGCAGCGATTGAAATCTCGCCGCAATGGTCGGGGCCGTCGGCGGTCAGCAGCCCCGGCTTGCCACCGATGAAGGTGATGGTGTGACTGGCGCGGATGCTTGCTCCGTGCCGCTTTCCGGTGTCGGCATCAAGACCGCTCGGACAGTCAAGCGCGAGCAGCGGGCAAGCATCGCGCGCGGCCAGCGCGTTGGCGCTGCGGATCAGGCCGGCGTAGGGCTCGGTGACTTCGCGCCTGAGACCGATGCCGAACAGACCATCGATGATCAGCGACCAGCGTGCGTCTGCAGGAATCGCCGCGAGCGTGCTGCCTCCCGCAGCAGCGAAGCGCTGGAAAGCTTCCGTGGCGTCCAGCGGCAGATCCGTGGCCTGGCCGAAGAAAACCACGCGCGTGTCAAAAAAGCGTTCGCGCAGCAGACGTGCCGCTTCAAAGGCGTCGCCACCGTTGTTGCCGGGGCCGGCGAGGATGAGGATGGCCGCCCCGCGATCAGCGCAAAGTTCGCTGGCGAGGTCGGCGGCAGCAAGGCCGGCACGTTGCATGAGTGGTTGATCGGCCGCGGCGGCTTCGATGTGACGCAGATCGGTCGAGCGATAAAGCAGGGTTGAAGGCATCATTGCGTTGTCATGACTCCATTATGGTTTCGTCGGTGAATCTGCTTCCGCGTTGGGTGTTGGAGAGGGTTTCCCGGCAAAGGTCATGGTGCTCTGACTCGTGCGTTCGTCGAGTTCGCTGTTGTGCTGACGCATCGGCCCGGCGGCACAGACGGAAGGCTGTGCGGCCAGAAACCGGACCAGGAAGGTAAAAGGAATTAGCGGCTTCACGGTTCTCCCCTTAAAGATGCAGCTTTCTTGTTTTGCTTGTTCTTCAATTATCCGCAAAAACGGGGTGATCAGCCAAAAAATACTTGGGTCTGTGGCGAAAGGAGGACTGTCTGCGATGCTTGCGGATGCGCGATGCCATAGTTCGCGAGTAGCGTGCAGGCAGACCGGCAAGCGCTGCTCTCGGCTATAATTGCGACCTATCCACCTTGTTTTCACGCAGCTTTCCTGCCTTCTTTCTAGTAGCTAGTCAACATGATACAACATGACAATTGGAACCAGAAAATCGGCCCTCACCCCAGCCCTCTTCCGCGCGAGAGGGTGCGCGGCAGCGCGGTGAGGGCAGGTGGAATGCGCTGTATCACTATTCTCGCTTTAGCGTGACTGACTACTAGGTTAACCATGGCCGACATACTTTTCCTGCGCGGGGCTCCCGCTATCTCCACATTTCGTCTGCAGGGATTGCAGCAACGCATTCAGGCCCTTGTGCCCGGCGCCAGCATCGCCAGCGCCGATTTCTGGCACTTCGCCAGTCTGAAACGGGCGCTGAACGACTCCAGTCGCCAGCAACTGTCGGCCTTGCTCGAAGAGCAGGAAGCGTCGAGGAGCGAAAGCGGCCAATTGTTCCTCGTTACGCCGCGCATCGGCACCATCTCGCCGTGGTCGTCGAAAGCCACCGACATCGCCTGGAACAGCGGCCTGGAGGCCATCGAGCGTATCGAACGCGGCATCGCCTACCGCATCGAGGGGGTTTCCGCCAATGAACGTGCTGCGGTTTCCGCGCTGTTGCATGACCGCATGATCGAAACCGTGCTCGCCGATTTCGCGCAGACGGCTGAACTCTTCCGCCACTTTTCGCCCAGGCCGATGACGGCTATCGATCTGCTCGGTGGCGGGCGTGCTGCGCTCGTCGAGGCCAACACCCGTCTCGGGATGGCCCTGTCGGACGACGAAATCGATTACCTCGTCGAATTGTTCGTCAACAAGACTCGGCGTAATCCGACCGACGTCGAACTGATGATGTTCGCGCAGGCCAATTCCGAACACTGCCGGCACAAGATTTTCAACGCCTCCTGGGTGATCGATGGCCAGCCGCGCCAGGAAACGCTGTTCGGCATGATCCGCGAGACGCACCAGGCGCATCCGCAAGGCAACATCGTGGTTTATTCCGACAATTCATCGGTTTTCGCGGGCGCGCAGGTCGCACGTTTCTGGCCGGCAGAGGATGGCACCTATGGCTGGAACGAGGAACTGACGCACATCCTGGCCAAGGTCGAGACGCACAATCACCCGACGGCGATTTCGCCTTTCCCCGGTGCCGCCACCGGTTCGGGTGGCGAGATTCGCGACGAAGGTGCCACCGGGCGCGGTTCCAAGCCGAAGGCCGGGCTTTGTGGCTTCTCGGTTTCCAACCTCTACCTGCCTGGTGCGCAGCAGCCCTGGGAGGCCGAGATGGCCGCCTATGGCCGTCCCGCGCGCATTGCCTCGGCGCTGGAGATCATGCTCGAGGGTCCGATCGGCGCGGCGGCGTTCAACAACGAATTCGGCCGGCCCAATCTGGCCGGTTATTTCCGTACTTACGAGCAGCGTGTCGGCCAGGGTGATGAAGCTGTCGTGCGCGGCTATCACAAGCCGATCATGGTCGCCGGCGGCGTCGGCAACATTTCGCACAGTCAGTCGTTCAAGGCCGAAACCTTCCCTCCCGGCACCCTGCTCATCCAGTTGGGCGGACCCGGCATGCTGATCGGTCTGGGTGGTGGCGCGGCGAGTTCGATGAGTACCGGCAGCAACAGCGAAGACCTCGATTTTGCCTCTGTGCAGCGCGGCAACCCGGAAATGCAGCGGCGGGCGCAGGAAGTGCTTGATCGCTGCTGGCAGATGGGCGCGCCGCAGGGTGACGCGTCGACGCCGGGTGCAGGTAACCCGATTCTCTCCGTCCATGATGTCGGCGCGGGTGGTATCTCCAACGCGCTGCCCGAACTCGCGCACGGCGCCGGTTGCGGCGCGCGCTTCGAATTGCGCGATGTGAAGATCGAGGAGCCGGGCATGTCGCCGGCCGAGATCTGGAGCAACGAAGCGCAGGAGCGTTACGTGCTGGCCATCCCGCCGGGCCGCCTGGCCGAATTCAAGGCCATCTGCGAACGCGAGCGCTGCCCGTTTGCCGTGGTCGGCGTGGCTACGGCCGATAACCGGTTGGTGGTGGCCGATCGCCATTTCGACAACAAGCCGGTCGACATGGATATGGACGCGCTGCTCGGCAAGCCACCGCGCATGACGCGCGACGTGGGGCATCTGCCGGCGCTTGCTGTCGCATTTGATCCGACTGCGGTTGATCTGAAGGAGGCGGCTTATCGCGTGCTGCGTCTGCCGGCCGTGGCCAACAAGACCTTCCTGATCTCGATCGGCGACCGGACCGTCGGCGGCATGACGGCACGTGACCAGATGGTCGGGCCGTGGCAGGTACCGGTGGCCGACGTGGCGGTCACCACCATGGGTTATCAGACGCTGCGCGGCGAAGCCTTCGCCATGGGCGAGCGTTCTCCGCTGGCCATCATCGACGCGCCGGCTTCGGGCCGCATGGCGCTGGGTGAGGCGCTGACCAATATCGCGGCGGCCCGCATCGAAAAGCTCGGTGACGTCAAGCTGTCGGCCAACTGGATGGCCCCGGCCGGCGTGCCGGGGGAGGATGCACGCTTGTTCGATACGGTGCGTGCCGTTTCCGATCTGTGCCAGCAGATCGGGGTTTCGATTCCGGTCGGCAAGGATTCACTTTCGATGCGCACCGCCTGGGACGATGCCGGCGAGCAGAAGCAGGTGGTATCGCCGCTGTCGCTGATCGTCACCTCATTCGCGCCGGTGCAGGATGCCCACCACACCCTGACGCCGCAATTGCAGCTCGATGCAGGGGAAACCGATTTGTTGCTGATCGATCTCGGCGCGGGCAGGAATCGTCTGGGCGGTTCGGCGCTGGCCCAGGTCTTCAATGCCACGGGTTCCGAGGTTCCGGACGTCGATGATCCGGCCCGCCTGCCGGCCTTCTTTACTGCAGTGCAGACGCTTGCCAGTGAAAATCTGCTACTTGCCTATCATGATCGTTCCGACGGCGGCCTCTTTGCCGCCGTCGCCGAAATGGCTTTCGCCGCCCATTGCGGCGTGTCGCTGGACATGGATGGCCTGTGTAACGACGCGCAGGGCAAGGACTTCGATGGCACCGAGAAAAGGCTGGACGTGCTGCGCGGTCGCGCCTTCGAGCGTCTGATGCGCGCGTTGTTCAACGAAGAACTCGGTGCCGTGCTGCAGATCCGGCGCACTGAGCGCACGCAGGTGATGAGTCTGCTGCGCGCTGCCGGTCTCGGCGCGTGTTCGTACTTCATCGGTGCGCCCAACCGCAGCGACGACTTGCGCGTCATCCGCAATGCCCGGGCGGTGTTCAGCGAGAGGCGCGTCGATCTGCAGCGCGCCTGGTCGGAAATGAGCTTCCGCATGCAGGCACTGCGTGATAACCCGGAATGCGCGCAGCAGGAATACGACCGCATTCTCGATGCCTCGGATGCCGGCCTCTCGCTGGTGTTGAGCTTTGATCCCGGCGACAACATTGCTGCACCTTACATCGGCCGCGGTGCCCGTCCGCAGGTCGCCATCCTGCGCGAGCAGGGCGTCAACGGCCAGTTGGAAATGGCCGCCGCGTTCGATCGCGCCGGTTTTGCCGCGGTCGACGTGCACATGAGCGACATCCTCAGCGGCCGTGTTGCGCTCGCCGATTTCAAGGGCGCCGTGGCCTGTGGCGGTTTCTCTTACGGCGACGTGCTCGGCGCCGGCAAGGGCTGGGCACGGACTATTCTGTTCAATCCCCGGGCGCGCGACGAGTTTTCAGCCTTCTTCGACCGCGGCGATACCTTCGCCCTTGGCGTCTGCAACGGTTGCCAGATGATGAGCGTGCTGAAGGACCTGATTCCCGGCGCCGAGGCCTGGCCGCGTTTCGAGCGCAACAAGGTCGAACAGTTCGAGGCGCGCTTTACCATGGTCGAGTTGCCCGAATCGCCGTCGCTGTTCTTCGGCGGCATGGGCGGCAGCCGTCTGCCGGTGGTCGTGTCGCACGGCGAAGGTCAGGCCGTGTTCGATTCCCCGAAGCAACAGGCGCAGGCGCTGGTCGCCATGCACTACCTCGACAATGCCGGTCGGCCGAGCGAAGTCTATCCGTACAACCCGAATGGATCGCCCGCGGGCATCACTGGCGTGACCACGGCCGATGGCCGCTTCACAATCATGATGCCGCACCCCGAGCGGGTCTTCCGCACGGTGCAGATGTCGTGGCATCCCGCGACAATCGGCGAGGATTCGCCGTGGCTGCGCATGTTCCGCAACGCGCGGACGTGGGTAGGATAACCCCGCTAGATTGCACTGCTGACTGAACAGACCGCCCTCCGTCGCTGGAGGGCTTTTTTGTAATGAAAGGAAAGAGTGGAGGGACGATAGCGAAGGCTTCAGTGGAATCCTTTGGCCGAAACCAGGGCGGTCAACGTGCCGCAACCCCCTCACGGAAGCACATAGAGGCCAGTCCTCCACGCAGATCGGTGCAGCCAGCGTCAGGGGTTCAACAACTTGAAACCGGGCAGCCCCGCTTCAAAACGACGAACAGCCGTGCTGTCAAGCAACTCGACGACGATGATTTCCATGACGTGCCAGACTTTAACGCCGGTGCGGACACAGCCTACGACGAGAGAATCCTTGCGACCACAAGCCATGTGAACGTGGGAAATGGGCTTGCCCTCTTCGTCGGGGAAAATGGTTCCAACTCCGGCGACCTCGTGGGCCTCGTCGAGAAGGCGTTCGACAAATACCAGCGGGCTGGCTCTCCCCTCTTCTGTGCCGGCGATCAACCGGCTTCCGGCATCGGCATCCCCCAATGCGATTAGTCCCGCCGCGCCGATTGCCTGCTCGCGGGCAAAACGTTCAAGACACTCGTGGACAATATCGCCGTCCTCCAGCCGGACAACAAATACGCGCCCAAGCGATGCCTGTGAGTATTTCATGAAAACTCCGTGATGAAAATGGCACTACTGTTAAGTACAACGAGGTTGAAGAAGTGTTGTCATCATAACCGAAGGCCTTCTTTCTGTTGAACCTAAAAACCGCAGTTGAAAGATGATGAACCCTTCGATGCCCCGAAGGCAACGGGGCATCGAACCATGAGCGGGTTTTTAGTAGTCCAACTGAGTTTTTTAGGTTTATGTATTCAGGCTCTATGACTTTTGTGCAGCGGGAGTTGAGCATCACGAATGGCTGGTTCCTGGAAGTCAACTGAGCGCCTGCAACATCCTCAAACACGTCATCAACCATGCGCAGGTGGAAGTTAACATGCCTGTTCAGGCTGAAGCCGAATCGGAATTTCCCCTCGAAGACATTGGCTACGGACGTTAAGGGCGATGCGGAGTGTTGTCTGGCTTGGCATGGTGTGTTCGGCTTATGGCGGACTATTGATCGATAGAGTCTGGCATTTCAATCACGTGAGAACCGCACGCTTAAGCGCCAGCTACCATCATCAGCCGCCGGAGCCTGTGCGGTGAGTTGACGCGAATTCGGATTGATGGCATCGAGGTCGGTGCGTGGTTTTGAGATGTCGAGCACCTCCAGCGTGACGGGCGTGCCGCTGAAGCGCACATGCAGCGTTTTACCCCCACTGCTGAGTGTCGCATCGTTGCCATTTATAGAAATCGCCGCTTCGGTACTCATTGCCCAGCGAATGCGGCTGCCGGGCTTGGCGCCACTAATGTTGTCGGTCAGCGTCACGGTCAGGCCGTCAACACGCGCGCTGCGCGTGGCTTGTTTGATCTGTCCGGATAAGAAGATTGGGCTGAGGTCGAGCACGGCTTCACTGTCACCGTTCATGCGTAGTGTTGCCATGCCGATCGCATCGTGCAAGCTGTTGTCGATGGATATCGTGTTGTGCGCAGCATTGGCGAGTCGGAAGACCTGCCAGCGTGAAGATCCTTGTCTCAAATTCCACAGGTCTACGCCTCGGTTCTCCAGACTGTTGTAGTCCTGCATGCCTAGATCTTTAGCCCAGCGTATGCCATCTAGATCGATGACAAAGGAGCCAGCATCCATGTGCGCGTGGCTATGATTGGCGCCGCCGCCCTTGATCGCGAAGTAGAGGGCGTTTGGATCGGTCCAAGACGAGCGCCAGATTGAGACAGGCTGCGGTCCTTGCCCGTTAAAGTTCAGCGCTACTGGCTGGGCCTTGGCACTGCCGGGCCACCACAGCGCGATCAGGGGTGCGAAGCGTTCGTTCAAGCCCAGCTTGTTGCGAATCATGCTGCGCTTGGCTTCGATCAATGCGGGTTGCTGAAGCTCGCGTGCGAGGTAGAAAAGTGGTAGTCCAATTTCTTGCCTCTCACCGCCATCGGAAAAGTTGAACTGTCGTCCGCTTGGGCTGACCGCATGCGCAAAAAACGCTGCACTGCGTTTCAGGCCTGGCGAATCCAGCACCCCCCAGTCGGTTCCCAGCGTACCGCGCAGTGCCGCCACCAGCAGCACGGAATAACTTGTCCCATAGGCCCAGTAGCCCGGTCCCTCTGGGTACACGCCGTCGGGATTGTATGCGTTAAGCGAAGAGTGAACGTTGGCCTTGGCGGCGACGAGTAAGTCGCGAACGAGTTCGGGTTCGTCCTCCTCCACCGCGAGCGCGCCCAGTACCATGCCGCCAATGCAGACCTGCCCCCAGTTGTTGCTGTACTTGAACGTGGTATGACCGTTGCGCGCCTGCGCGATGCCTTTATCGACAATGGCACGGCGGATGGTGGCGCGCTCGTCAGCTTGCAAGTCGTGATACAGCCAGTCATAGCTAATTGCTAGCCCAGTTGTCATCTCGGCGACATCTAGGTAGTGACTAGGATTCCAGTCGGAGAAAGCGGCAACCGCGAGCATTTCACGCCGGGCGCGGTCTAAAAAAATACGTTCACCGCTCACACGATACGCAAAACTCCACAAAAGGCTGCGACGGATGAAGTCGCGCGACACGCCGAGTAGGCGCCGACCTTCGAGTTTGCGCTCCAGTGGCGCGAGGGACAGATCTTTGCGTGCACGCTCTAGCAGCAAATCGACCAATCGGTTTAGAACAGGGTCGCTGGCTCGGTGTACAGCCAGTACTTGCCAGTCAGCGTTTGTGGCGAGGAGGCGTGGATGGGCGGGCAGCATAACTGACATTTTTCCGACGAACTCAGTGCTAGGCGTCGGTGCCTGAGCGGTGCTGGTACATGCGACGAGAAGGGCGGCACTACAAAGCATGACAAAGCCAGCGAAACGTTGCGCCAGAGAGATAGGTCGATTGAAGAACACGCATTAAACCTCTTCTAGATACATGCCAGTGTCAATGTTGGCTATGGAGAGACCAGTTCGTGAATCTCAATACCCGCTTCTAACCTAGTAGGTAGTCATGCTGAAACGCAAGGATAAACTGTCATTCCGGCGAAGGCGCCCCAAAGGTAAGGCGAAGCCGTCCTGAGGAAGTACTCTCGGGGTGCCGGAATCCAGTGGTGCTCTACTGGCTTTGCATTCCCTTCGGTCAGATTCCGGGTCAAGCCCGGAATGAAGACGCTTTGTCTCGATCTGTTTCAACATGACTGACTACTAGACCGGTCCGACAGCGCCGTAGGGCGACTGTCTCTTGATGGCCGGTAACAGAAATAACAATTATGCATAATATGCCTTCGGGCCGGAACGGAACTCAATAGGCTGACCTTACTTCTTCCCGTCTCGGGAAGCCCGAATCCGACTTATCTTGCAGCGTCGCCGATCAGGCCGAAGGGCGCCCAGAAGGCCGGATGGCTGTAGTCCTTAGAACGGGTCATCAGCGTGAGCATCGAGTGCCGCAGGGCTTCGGCTTTTGATTCCTCGGGTTGCTCTGTCTGGCGCTTGAACAGTTCGGTCGTCAGCAGGCGCGCCGAAACCGTCTCTACCGGCCAGTAGGACACCAGCAGGCGACGCGACCCGGCGAAGAAGAAGGCGCGCCCGAGGCCGGAAACGGCTTCTTCGCTCTTGCCGTCGCCACTGGCCGTATTGCATGCCGAGAGCACGACCCAGTCGGCGTTAAGCCTGATGCCGAGCACTTCGCTCAGGGTCAGGAATCCGTCGTTATCCTGGTCGTCGGTCAGTGATGGGTTGGACAGCGCCAGGCTGGGTTGGTCGAGACCGCGCAAGTCCCCCGGTACGAGGCCGTGGGTGGCGAAGGCGACCACCCGATAGGCCGACAGATCGTTGTTCTTGACGTTTTTCTCCGTAGCGCGCTGGCCGAGGAAAAGCTCGGTCTTGAGGTCGGCACCGAGCGTTTTGCCGATTTCGTTCAACTCGTCGGCGGTGTCGGGGAGCGGCGGAATTTGGGCAAAACTGCGCAGCAGCACCGAGGCGTCGATATCGGGCAGCAATTCAGCTGCCCGCGAGCTGCCACTGCCGGCGATTCTGTCGATCAGGTCGTCACGCACCGGAACGATGGAAAGATTGCGCACCGAGCGTGTCCCTGCCGCTTTGCCCGCCGTTTGCGTGAAAAAGAGCGGGTCGCCGAAGCCGACGAAAGGACGTCGTCTCGCTTCGGCGCGCCTCTGCGCGCGCAGGGAAATCAATGTGCCGACTGATGGTTGCTGGGCAATGGCCACCTTTTTCAGCAGCCAGGGCTGTTCGGCCAGATTCTTCGTGCCCGATTCCGCAGTCAGCAGAATGGCAAAAGGCAGTTGTCCGAGCGTGCCGTGCGGTATGACATTGAGCAGGCTGGCGTC
Source organism: Accumulibacter sp. (assembly GCA_020049495.1). Lineage (GTDB taxonomy): Bacteria > Pseudomonadota > Gammaproteobacteria > Burkholderiales > Rhodocyclaceae > Propionivibrio. The sequence continues at coordinate 17,110 of JAIFKU010000037.1, read as the reverse complement.
TGACCATAGCGTGGCGTCCGGGGCCAGCAGGGTGGTGTAAAGACTGCGGGCGGCAAGGATGTCGAAAGGCCGGATGCTTTCGCTGCTCAGGTCGAACGTCCGGCGCAGCAGATCGACCTGCTTGTCGATCTGCTGCCGGGAAACATCGACCGCACGGAAGGCGACACGGAGTGGAGTAATCGTCCAGACATAGGCTTTCTGCTCGGCGACATAGATGGCGACAGCCGCCTCGTTTTTCTGCAGCAGCTTCTGGATATCCGCCGGGACGGGCGGTTTTGGCGCCACCAGATCGGCGTAGGCCGGATAGCGTTCGGCAAGCTCGCGACGCAGGCTGGCGTGCTGTTTTTCCAGTTGAACGACATCGCTGCCAATGTCGGTAATCGTCTTGTCGAGGCGTTGCGACTCCGACGCCGAAGCCAGGCGGATCAGCAGCTTGTTAAGTGCGCTGATCTGGTTGGCGGTGTCCTGTTCGCGGCGTGCCAGTTCGGCCAGTGCCGCATCCGGCAGGGTGGCACGCGCAGCGCTATCGGCAATGGCCTGCTGTACGCTGGAGCCACGGGCCACCTCGGCCACCTGGAAGGCTTCGGCAACGGGATCGTATCCGGCCGGAGCCGATTTTTCGTCGGCCAGCCTGGACAGCAGTTCAAGGAAGCCCTCGGCGATCAGGCGTAGGCGATATTGGCGGACAAAGCCGCCGTTTTCGGAGTCATTGTCGGTTTCCGCTTGCCGGATAAGGATGGGAAAGGCTTCGCGGAATTCGGCCAGTGCTTCGTTGTTCTTGCCCGCCGCCACCAGAACCACGGCAAGATAGCCGCGCAGATGGGCAAAATAGAGTGGGTCGACAAAGGGCTTTTTGAGGTTGTAGTTGATCAGGCTGCGCAGCATTTTCTCAGCGTCATCAATGCGCTGGTTCTTGAGTAGCGCCATCGCCCAGGTGAGGTTTCTTGATCCTGTTTTGGCAAACTGTGCGGCGTTGCTGCGCAGTGCCTGATCGCGCAGTTCATAGATATTCAGTGCCTCTGTCCAGCGGTTCTGCACGCCAAACAGGAAGCCAATTTGAAGACGCAAATCGGAGAGTGCGGTTGAGTAGGGGCGGGCGCCGGAGCTTTCCATCGCGGTGAGCGCCTGTTCCTGCAGCTGCAGAGACTCGATAATTTGTCCCTGTTGCGTCTTGATCTTGCCCAGCATGCTCAGTGCGTTAGCAGCGATCCAGGTGTTCTTCGCCGAGCGTGAGAGTGTTTCCTGAAGTACCTGGCGCGCCAGAATTTCGGCTTCTCCGGTTTTCCCCTGGGCTGAAAGGATGCCGGCCAACTGGCGTTTGCGCGTAGTCAGGTAGTGGGCTGCGCTTCGAACCTCGAGACTGTCTGTGGAGCGGTTGGCCCGCAAGTAGTCAAGATGTTCACGCGCGTGGCGTAACGCCTGCCTTTGGTAACGTTCGGCTTCAACATAATTGCCATGCAGCATCTGCATACGCGCCGCATACGCGCTGTGCCGTTCGAGGACATTGGCTCCGTATGCGACCCAGCCCCTGGTTTGCTGACGCAATGCCGGAATGGCCTCGCCAGCGCGCTGTAAAGCCTGTTCCGCCTCGCGTAGCTTGCCCAGATGGATATGGGCTTCGATCAGCCAGAACTGGACAAAAAAGTAGTGCCATTTTTGGCTGTTTATTTTCTCGTTACTCACGGCCTGGGCGAAGTCGGTCAACAACAGCCAGTCCCCGGATGAAAAGAGGACGCCCCTGATCTGTCCTTGCATAAACCAGCGGTCACACCACTTGTCCGGTGTGGCTGGTTGTTTCATGTCGAGTGCCTGTTTCAAGTCGGCGATGGCTTTGTCGTACAGGCCGAGACGCGAGTAGGCAACACCACGTTTGTGCAGGAAGATGCACAAGGCTTGGGGGGCGTCAGCGCCGGGCGGCGTTGCGGCAATCTGTTTTTCGAGTTCTGCCGTCGTGCTGGAGTCGGTCGGCAGTAAATCTTCGTCATCTTCGGCGGCTTGTACGCCAAGACCGAAAATCAGAAGCAAACAGAAAACTAGGCGGATCGTGAGCAGACGCATGTGGGCTCGGAAAACGGGAATTCGATTAAGGTATTCTCACCCTTTGTCCTAACGATGCCAAGACTTACTCGGTAGCCAGGAATTCAGTCAACAAATAGGCCTGTTCCTGACCGCTTTGTAATTGCACTCGTATGTTCTAAGCCCCGGTTTCAGGGCCAGTCTTCGGGGTATCATCTCCGCGCAGGCAACAAACAGGGTATTTGAGCCCAATGCCCTGTTGCCTGCGGGGCAACGAAAACTCAAGGATCGACAAGATGACGACTGATGCGGATTCCACCCGTGGAAGCAATGCGCTTGCGCAGACCCCCGCGCCGGGTACGCGCGAAGTACCGGCCAGGACGGTGCCGGTACCGGATACCGTCAGCCGGCAAATGCAGGTGCTCATTGGCGCGCCGCTGTCACCGACCTGGAACGTTATCCCGACTACGGCGGAGGAATGGAAAGCCCAGGTCGATGCCAGTGCCGCCGCGATCATGTCGGGGTTGCCGGCGCTGCGCGAAGCACTGGGCGTGAAGGTCGAACCGATGAGCATCGACGGGGTCAAGGCGCACTTGGTGACGCCACAGACTATTCCCCTGGAAAACCGGAACCGGCTGCTGGTACATGTTCACGGGGGCTGCTTCGTGAGTTTCCCCGGCGAATCCGGAACACTCGAAGCGATCCTGATGGCGGGGTTCGGACGCTTCAAGGTGATCTCGGTTGACTATCGCATGCCACCGGACCATCCCTATCCGGCAGCGCTCGATGACGCCATGACGGTGTGGAAAGCGGCGACGAAAATGGCAGCGCCGAAAAACATGGCGATTTTCGGTAGCTCTGCCGGCGGCAATCTGACCCTGGCCATGATTTTGCGGGCCAGGCAGGACAACTTGCCACTGCCTGGTGCCATTGCGCCGGGCTCGCCGATGTCCGACCTCACCAACAGCGGCGATTCCTTCCATGCCAACGCCATGCTTGACAACGTCCTCGTCGCACCCGGCATGAATTGCGACAGGCGCGCCGCGCTCTACGCCAATGGCCACGACCTCAAGGACCCGATGCTCTCGCCGGTCTATGGCGACCTGCGTGGCTTCCCGCCGGCGATCCTCACCAGCGGGACTCGCGATCTGTTCCTGAGCAACACCGTACGCGTGCATCGCAAGCTGCGGCAGGCCGGGGTTGAAGCAGTACTGCAAGTCTTCGAGGGTCAATCGCACGCGCACTATATGCGCGATGCCAGTGCGCCCGAAACGAGCGAAGCATTCGAGGAAATCGCCCGCTTCTTCGACAGGCATCTTGGGAGTTAGCAGACAACGCCGTCCATTACGCTTAATCCAGGATCCTCCAGGAGTGCGCAAATTCCATTTGCGCACGCAGCGAAATAGCCGAACGGTTGGCAGGTGAAGGATGAACGGCGCGCACCCCAAGAGTACTTCCTTCGGGCGCAACGCTTCGCGTTTCACGTCCTGCCGTTATGCTGTTTCGTATCTTTTCGTCCGCCACTATGAATTGCACCCCACCCGATTATCAGTCTTCCTTGCGCGTCTGTTTGGCGCTACTATACGCAGCCTAGCGTATTGGCAATTAGTGTGGCGAGTCTTCCTTCGATTGATTAGATGCGGGAATACTCGTTCGCTGAGTGATTTTGAGGAAGTGGGAACATGCAAAAACTGATTGACGGATTTTTCAAGCTGCTGGAAGTTCTGGTAGTAGTGATGTTGTTTGCCATGGTTGTCATGGTGTTTGGCAACGTGGTGATGCGCTATGTCTTCGACTCCGGCATCCTTATCAGCGAAGAAATGTCGCGTTACTGCTTCATCTGGCTGACCTACATTGGTGCCATGGTGGCCATGCGCGAAGGCGGGCATCTGGGTATGGACTCCCTGGTCAAGGTCTTGCCCTTGGTCGGCAAGAAGGTGTGCTTCTTTCTCAGCGAGTCGATGATGCTGGTATGCAACGGCATGTTCCTGTGGGGCACCTACCAGATGCATGATCTGCAAGTGACCAATGTTTCACCGGTGGCCGGCATAACCATGATCTGGATTTACGGTGTCGGCTATTTCGTCGCCGTGGTGATGGGGGCCATTAACATCAAGGAACTCTACTTGCTGTTCACCGGACAGTTGAGTGAAGCCGATCTGGTGCAAATCATCGATGCCGAAGGCCTTAAAGAAGCCGAAGCCCAACTCAAAGACGTGAAAGCCTAAGTCATGACCGTATCCATATTTGTTTTTTCGCTGATCGGGGCCATGGCCCTTGGCATGCCGATCGCCTATTCGCTGCTGGTCTGTGGCGTGTCTTTGATGGCTTACCTGGCCAGTAACGGCACGCTACAGGCGTTCGATACGCAAATCCTGGCGCAGCGTTTTGTCGATGGCGCAGACAACTTCCCATTACTGGCCGTGCCTTTTTTCCTGCTGGCGGGCGAGTTCATGAATGCCGGTGGGTTGAGCAAACGCATCGTTAACCTGGGAATCGCCTGGGTCGGACACTTTCGTGGCGGCCTGGGTTATGTGGCGGTGATGGCGGCGATCATCATGGCCTCGCTGTCGGGTTCGGCCATCGCCGATACGGCGGCAATCGCGGCGATTGTCATCCCCATGATGCGCGCCGCCGGTTACAACGTCGGACGCTCCGCGGGCCTGGTGGCTGCCGGCGGCATCATCGCCCCGGTCATTCCGCCGTCGATTGCTTTCATCCTTTTTGGCGTGGCGGGCAACGTGTCGATCACCAAGCTCTTTCTCGCTGGTATTGTGCCCGGAATACTGATGGGTGTGGCCATTGGCATTGCCTGGTGGATCGTGGCGAAAAAGGAGAACGTCAAGCCGACGCCAAAATTGCCGCTCGCCAAGCGCCTGCAAATTACCGCCGACAGCACTTTCGCCATGTTCTTGCCCGTCATCATCATCGGTGGCATGAAGGCGGGCGTGTTTACGCCGACCGAGGCGGCCGTCGTGGCCGCGGTGTACGCCTTTCTCGTCGGCATGTTCATTTACCGCGAGTTGAAATGGAACCAGCTTTACGGACTGTTTCTGGCCGCCGGCAAGACCACTGCCGTGGTGATGTTCCTGGTTTCCGCCGCGATGGTCAGCGCCTGGCTGATCACGGTCGCCAACATACCGACCGAGGTGGTCGCCATGCTCGAGCCCTTCATGGACAACAAGATCATGTTGATGCTGGTCATGATGGTGCTCATCGTCGTTGTCGGCACGGCGCTGGATCTGGCGCCGACAGTGCTGATCCTGACTCCCGTGCTGATGCCTGTGGTGTTGAAGGCCGGCATCGATCCCGTATACTTTGGCGTGTTGTTCATCATGAACAACGCCATTGGTCTGATTACGCCACCTGTAGGCACCGTGCTCAACGTCGTGGCGGGTGTTGCCAGAATCTCCCTGGACGAGTCGTTCAAAGGAGTGCTGCCGTTCCTGTTTGCCGAGTTGATTGTGCTTTTCCTGCTGGTATTTATCCCCGAATTGGTGACTGTCCCCTTGCAATGGTGGATGCGCTGATATACGCTGTAATTTCACTTTAACCTTGTTCTTTGGAGGCTTCTAAATTATGAAACGTCACAACCTCGTTCTGCAAGCGGCGCTTGTCGTGGCCGGAACCTTGCTTGCCACCTCTTCTGCCTTTGCCCAGTTCAGCGAACGCAATATCAAAATGACCAACGGCATCGCCGAAGATCACCCGGTTAACAACGGCGTCAAGCGCATGCAGGAAGTGCTGACCGCCAAGTCGGGCGGCAAGATGAAGATCACGGCCTTCTGGGGTGGTTCCGCTGGCGGAGATTTGCAGGCGACGCAGGCTTTGCGCGCCGGCACGCAGGAAATGGTGGTCACGTCCACCTCCCCGTTGGTGGGCATTGTCAAGGAACTGGGCGTGTTTGACCTGCCCTTCCTCTTCGCCAATGAAAAAGAAGCCGACGCGGTGCTGGACGGTCCTGCCGGCGCGGCGCTGAGCAAGAAGCTCGAAGAGGTCGGTTTGATCAACCTCGCCTACTGGGAAAACGGTTTTCGCAATCTGACCAACAGCAAGCGCCCGGTGGCCAAGGTCGAAGATTTTTCCGGCATCAAGGTGCGCGTGATGCAGAACAACATTTTCCTCGATACGTTCAAGACGCTCGGCACCAACGCCGTGCCAATGGCCTTCCAGGAAGTGTTTACCGCGCTAGAAACCAAAACGATCGATGGTCAGGAAAATCCCTACGTCACCATCCTCACCAGCAAGTTTTATGAAGTGCAAAAGTACCTGAGCATGACCCGTCATGCGTACACGCCCTTCCTCGTCTTGTACAGCAAGAAGATGTTTGATGCCCTGAGCAAGGACGAGCAGGCCGCTTTGCGTGAAGCCGCCATCGAAGGACAGAAGGTGCAGCGCGCGGTCATCCGCGCCGCCGACGGCAAGGCCCTGGCCGAACTGAAGAAGCTGGGCATGCAGGTCAACGACATCGCCCCGGCAGAGCAAAAACGCATGTTCGAAAAAGCGAAGCCGGTGTACGAGAAAAACAAGGACGCGATTGGTGCCGAGACCATCAACTCGGTGATGGCCGCACTGAAGAAGGTACGCGGCGGAAAATAAGTTACTTCCCTTGGCGCAGGCCGCTGTCCATCAGGGCAGCGGCTTTTTTATGCCCGCAGGGTTAGCGCAGAAACCGGCTAAGGGCGGCAGGTTCGGGCATAACATGCTGCCACTTTTTGCGTCGTTAACTATCCGTGCGTGACGAATGCCAGCGTTCCATCTTCATCTTGGCCAATTGCAATGCTGGCCCTGCGGAAGCCGAATGTGAATCAAACGCAGTTGTCTGCCACGGCGTCGGCCGTTTCCGGTCTCAATAACGAAAATGGCCACAGATTTCTCTGTGGCCATCGGTATTGCGATGAATAAGCCTGAGGCTTGAATCTGCCGCCGGAGTCTATTCGACCTTGGCTTTGGCGCGCAGGCCTTCGACCATCTTGTTGATCTGTTGCGACTGTGCTTGCTGGAGCAGGCGCGGCTTGATCTCGTCAAATGACGGGACAGCAAGCGGACGGCTGTCTTCGAGCAGGATGACGTGGTAGCCGAACTCGGACTTGACCGGAGTCTCGGTAAACTTGCCCTTGCTCAGGCTGACCAGTGCATCGCTGAACGGTTTGACAAAGTTTCCGGCGCTCGCCCAGCCGAGGTCGCCGCCGTTATCCTTGGAGCCGGGATCGATCGACTGTTTGGCGAGTTCTTCGAACTTGGTGCCTTTCTTGAGGTTGTCGATGACGGCTTTGGCATCGTCTTCACCAATAACCAGAATGTGGCGTGCCTTGTACTCGGTATTGCCGAGTTGAGCCTTAATCTTTTCGTATTCCGACTTCAACTGGACATCGCTGATCGGGTTCTTCTTGACGAATTCCTGGACATAGGCGCGGACGAAGAACGCCTGACGTGCGGCTTCGGCCTGTGCGGCGATTTCCGGCTTCTTGTCGAGACCGGCTTTCTTCGCTTCCTGAACCAGCAGTTCCCGGCGAATCAGTTCTTCGCGCACGGCATTTTTCAGCTCCGGCGAATCCGGTGCGCCCTGGGCTTTTTGTTCGGCGATGAAAACGTTGGCGAGATTTTGCGAAACGGCGACGCCATTGACCGTTACGAAGGCATTTCCGGCGGCCAGAGCCGATGCCGACATCATTGCGCCGACGATCAGTGCGGTCGCAAGTTTCGAGAGTTTCTGCATGAATCGTATTCCTTCTGTCTGTGTTGAATCGGGTAGGATAGGGTTTCTAGTTATAAGAGTATACCAAACATCTTCATTGCGCCTCATCCGGAGCCAATGACTCGATGCTCAGCGCATGGATTTTACTACGCATCAACTCGCCAAGGGCAGCATAGATGAGTCGATGACGGGTCAGGGTCGATTTTCCGGAAAATTCCGCTGAAACAAGGAGCAGACGGTAGTGACCGCCACCGCCCTGGGCACCGGCATGACCGGCATGCAGGGCTGAATTGTCGATCAGTTCCAGGCGGAGAGGCTTAAATCCTGACAGCCGTTCGCGGAGAATCGATTCAAGGTCGCCAGAAAAATGGTCCTGACCGGTCTGGCTCACGCCGGCCATACCCTTTTGAACGGTTTGACGATCACCTTGGCGTAGATTCCGGCGGCGACATAGGGGTCGGCATCCGCCCAAGCCCTGGCTGCGTCAAGCGAGGCAAACTCGGCGACGATCAGACTGCCTGTAAAACCGGCCGGACCGGGGTCGGGCGAGTCGATGGCCGGGCAGGGACCGGCCAGGATCATGCGCCCTTCTTCCTGCAGCACCTTGAGTCGTGCAGCGTGTGCCGGACGGGCTTCAAGGCGGGCTCCCAGTGAATTTGGGCGATCTTCGCCAATAATGACATAGAGCATTATTTTTTCTCCTCAGCAATATATTTGGATAGCAGCAAGCCCTGGGCAATGGCGAACAGGAGCATCAGCCCTATACCGCCAAAAAGTTTGAAATTGACCCAGTCGTCGGTCGAAAAATTGAATACGAAGGCCACGGCGAGGTTGGCGATGCCCATGAAGACAAAGAAACCGACCCATGCCCAGTTGAGCCGCTGCCAGATGACTTCGGGCAGTTCGATCTGTTCGGCGAGCAGGGTACGGATCAGATTTTTTCTGAGGAGCAGATGGCTGCCGGCAAGTGCTGCGGCGAAGGACCAGTAGAGTACGGTCGGCTTCCATTTGATGAAGGTCTCGTCGTGAAAAGCAAGTGTCATTCCGCCAAACACGGTGATGATGCCCAGGCTGACCCAGAGCATGGTGTCAACCTTGCGGTGCTTCATCCAGGTCCAGCCGATCTGGGCAAAGGTGGCGGCAATGGCCACCCCGGTAGCGACATAAATGCCACCAAACTTGAAAGCGATGAAAAACAGAATGACCGGAAAGAGGTCGAAAAGAAATTTCATGGGGGAGCCTGTTAAAGGGTCAGCGAATTATGCTGATTATTAAGGCTGCTGTCCATGTTCCGCTTCTCTGGCTTTGCTATACTCGAATCGATCCGTATGGAGAATGGGATGAACCGAATTGCCATCATTGATGACAGCGAAATAAATCTGACACTGTTGAGTGCCCTGGTACAGAAACTGGGGGGGTGCGAGCCCCTGCTTTTTCAGGACTCACTCGAAGGGCTGGCCTGGTGTTCGGAAAACCTGCCCGATCTGATTGTTGTCGATTACATGATGCCCAGGATGGACGGCATCCAGTTCATCTCGCGCCTGCGTGCCGTCGCTGGTCGCGAAGATATGCCGATTCTGATGATCACGGCCAATGATGACAAGGATGTGCGTTATGAAGCCCTGCAGGCCGGATCGACCGATTTTCTGACCAAGCCGGTTGATCGTATCGAGTTCTCGGCACGGGTGCGTAACATGCTTGCTCTCGGTGCCGGTCGGAAAAAACTGGCCGAACGGGCGGACTGGCTGGCTGAAGAAGTCAAGAAAGCGACGGCGTCAATTCATGCGCGGGAACAGGAATTGCTGTTCCGCATGTCGCGTGCCGCCGAGTTTCGTGACCCGGAGACCGGTGCGCACATTCAGCGCATGGCGTATTACTCGCGTCTGATTGCCGCCCGGCTCGGATTGTCAGCCGCTGATCAGGAGTTGATCCTGCAGGCGGCGCCGATGCACGATGTGGGCAAGATCGGAACGCCCGATCATATCCTGCTCAAGCCGGGCAGGTTGACGCCGGAAGAGTTCAAGGTGATGAAATGTCACGCGCCTATCGGTTTCGAACTGCTCAAGGGAAGCGAGTCCCTGGTGCTGCAGGCCGCAGCCACGATTGCCGTTTCCCATCATGAGAAATTCGATGGATCGGGCTATCCCTACGGGTCTTCAGGCATGTCGATTCCCTTGTTTGGCCGGATCGTGGCCGTCGCCGATGTCTTTGATGCACTGACTTCGGTGCGGCCGTACAAGGCAGCCTGGCCTCTGGAACGTGCAGAAGCCTATGTGCGCAATGCTTCCGGCAGTCATTTTGATCCGGCCTGTGTGGAGGCCTTTTTTGCCGCATGGGATGAGGTCATCGACGTCCACTTGCGTTATCAGGATACGCAAGTCGTCGCCCATTGAACGTTCTTTGGAGCGAATTGATGTCGGGTTCCAAGGTACCCGTCTTCGATAAAGCCGAGGCGCTGGTCCGGCTCGGCGGCGATGAGTCACTTTTTGCCGATTTGACGCAGTTATTCGTGATCGAAAGCGCTGCTTATTGTGGTGCGCTCGAAGTGGCACTGTCGTCTGCGGATGCGGCGGCCTTGCAACGCGAGGCGCATAGCGTGAAAAGCATGCTGGCGACCTTCTCGTACGAAGAGGGGAGGGAACTCGCCATGCAGCTTGAAAATCTGGCGGCTACGGGGAAACTCGACGGCGCTGACCGTCTTACTGCGCAGGTGGTGAGTGCCATCAAGCGGCTGGCAGCGGTTTTTGAAAAAACCTGATCCGGTACCCGAGTTTCTGGCAAAGATCTGCTGTGTCGCAGTGCGGGCCCGGCGGAACGCAGAAACCGCCAGCACCTTCGACCCGTACTGTATCGACTTTGCTCAATGCAGAGTCTGTGATGGTGCGTTGTTCTGCTCCGGCATTTCGGCATGCACCGCATCGCCTTCGATGTTCGGGTAGAGCGGTGCGCCGCAGTCGTCGCAGAACTCGAAGGGGAAGCGCTGGCCGTGCACCATGATCTCCTTGATGCCGGATTCGCGCAGCAGAGTCTCGACTTCGCCGACAACGTCGGTCGTTTCATCTTCGGCGCCGAGCAGGGGCCAGATGACCCCGTGAAAAACCGCATCGCCATCGCGCGGCCCGAAGCCGATGCGGAATTCCTCGAGGCGCTTGTCGTGGAATCCGCCAATGACCGCGCGCAAGGCTTCAGCCGGTTTGCCCAGCGTGGTTTGCAGGAAGGCCACCGAGGCGCGCAGCGAGTAGGGGCGCGAGGCCATGTCGGCGGTGCGGCAGGCAGCATGATAGGCGTCAGCGAGCAGGGTCTGGAAGGCGCATCCGGTGAGCAGGGGTTCGAGGCAGGGGCCACCCTGTTTGACCCATTCCCGGAGTGCTGATTCACGCGTGCAGTTTTCCGACTCGTTCCAGCGGAACAACGGCATGCCGCGAGGCACGGCAATCGCGCCGATCAGGTAGCGGGTGTCGGAAAGGAACTGGTTGGTTTCCGGCATCACTGAAACGTCGAGTTTCAGGACATTGTTGCACAGCGCCGAACCTCCCAGATCGCGCATCAGTTGCCAGGTGTCGACAAAGCTGCGCGGCAACTGATCCGGACTGTAGAGATAATCGGCCAGCGCCAGTTGGGCGCTGGCCGAGAATACATGCGCGCCGAGATGAACCTTGAGCATCTGCAGCGCGCTTTTGGAGATGGTTCCGGCCGGTATCGAAAAGCGTGACCAGGCGAGCAGCGGCACATTGAACAACAGGATGTCGAAGTCCTGTCCCTGATGCGACAGAACGCAGCATTCGGCACGCGACTCGATGATGTCGGCGAGGCAGTCGTGTGCCGCCGCGTGCGAGTCAAAGAGTCGATCCAGCGAGGCATTGAGGTCGTCTTCGGCGCCGTCGTGCAAGAGTTTATCGACCAGATCCGCGAGCTGTTTTTCCCAGAATGCGTCCTCCAGCTTGCCGCCGGATTCGGCGAGGCAGATCGCCAGTCGGCCAAGTTCGGTGGCGTCGGCCGAAATGCGCTTGCGGGAGGAGAGACGATTGCGTTTCATGATGGGAAACCTGCGCAGCGAGACAATCCGCTATTGTACCAAGGGAAGCGCTGAATGATGGCCATGCAGTAAATCGTGCATTTTCCGCGAACGGCAAGTGCCGGGCCGTATCGATTACAATTCTGACATCACTTCGTGACGAACATACCGCCAGTCTGGATACGAACCATGATCATTGTTCTCTCGCCCGCCAAAAGCCTCGATTTCGCAACACCGACAACACTGGCCGACTATTCCTTGCCCGATTTTCTTGATCAGTCGCAACTCCTGATCGAACATCTGCGCCAGTTTTCCCCGTTGGAGATCGGTAAGCTGATGGGCATCAGCGATCCGCTGGCCGCGCTGAATGCCACCCGCTTTGCCGACTGGGCGCAACCCTTCACGCCCGACAGCGCCAGGCCGGCGGTGCTGGCTTTCAACGGTGATGTGTATGAAGGACTCGAGGCTTCGACACTGTCGCCGGCAATCCTGCGCTTTGCGCAAAGCCATTTGCGGATTCTCTCCGGGCTCTATGGCCTGTTGCGCCCGCTCGACCTGATTCAAGCCTATCGTCTCGAGATGGGATTGCGGCTGGTCAATCTGCGTGGCAAGGACCTTTACGCCTTCTGGGACGAGCGCATTGTCGATGCACTGAATGCCGCGCTGGTCGAGGTCGGGGCGTCGGTGCTGGTCAATCTGGCGTCGGAGGAATACTTCAGGGCCATCCGCCTGAAGAAACTCTCCGTGCCGGTCATCCACCCGGTGTTCGAGGACTGGAGCGCGGGAAAATTCAAGGTGGTCAGTTTTTATGCCAAGCGCGCGCGCGGGTTGATGGCGCGCTTTGCCTTGTCCAGACGGCTGAAGAAGGCAGAAGGGTTGAAGCGGTTCTCAAGCGAAGGCTATGCCTTCGATGCACAGGCTTCGGATGCGACACGCTGGGTTTTTCGCCGGAAACTAGCAGAATCCAGGTAAGGTGCAGGCGATTTCCGCCGTGACGATGGGGCAGGGCGGCGGTTTGTGCCGGTGGTGTGCAAGTTTAAGCAGCAGCTTGTCGCGGGTAATCAGCAGGTCGGCCTGGCAACGGGCCGCCAGTATCAGGAACTTCTGATCGTCCGCATCCCGGCAGCGCGGCAGGATGTAGTCCTCCTCCTCGCCGCTGGCGTCACAGAGCGTGACGAAGCTCAGGTATCTGGCCATCAGCGTCTTTCGTGCCGCCAGATCCAGCCCGAACTCCACATAGCCGGTCACCCGTTCCAGTTCGGCCAGGCAATCCTTGTCCGTAAAGCACAGCATCCGCCCGGCATCGATGGCCGCCTGCAAGGTATGGGTATGGCGGTCAGCGAAGTGCAGCAAGTCCATCACGATGTTGGTATCAAGCACGAGGCGCATGGAGTTTTCGGCTATTTTTGCGGTAAGAGTTGTTCTGTGCGCCATGCGCACCTAGAATTGCTGCGATTATCCCCGCTGTTCTCATCAAGCGGACGAAAAGATCGTATCGCTCCTGCTGCAGAACGTTGAGGCGGTTTCGGCCTGCAGAGATCGGGACAGGTTTCGGGGCGTGCGTCAAAGAACCGAATAAGGTGTCTACTCATGCCAGTTCATCCCCCGCACATCCTGCTGCGCGAAAACGAGGTCGAGTTCGTCGCCATCCGTGCGCAGGGTGCCGGCGGTCAGAACGTCAACAAGGTTTCGAATGCCATCCATCTGCGCTTTGATATTGTCGCTTCCTCGTTGCCCGATGAAATCAAGACCAGGCTGCTGCAGTTGCGTGACCAGCGAGTCAGTGCCGACGGTGTGGTGGTGATCAAGGCGCAACAGCACCGCAGTCTGGAACGCAATCGCATCGACGCCCTGACACGCCTGCGCGAACTGATCGCCCGTGCGGCTTTTATCCCGGTACTGCGGCGCGCGACCCGGCCGACGCACAGGGCGCAGAAAAAGCGCGTCGACAGCAAGGTCAGACGCGGAGTGGTCAAGATATTGCGCGGTCGGGTCGAGAATCAGTAGTTTCATTTCTTCGGGTAGGTCATGAGCAAACTCCTGCTGGCGCCAATGGAAGGCCTTGCCGATTGCGTGCTGCGCGACGTGCTGACGCAGGTGGGCGGCTATGACGGGGCCGTCACCGAGTTCGTACGGGTTTCGGGCACGCTTCTGCCGCCACGAACCTATCTGCGGATCTGCCCGGAACTGGCCAGTGCCAGTCGTACCCCGGCAGGTACGCCGGTCATCGTGCAACTGCTCGGCAGCGATCCGGAGTGCATGGCCGCGAATGCGGCGCAACTGGCCTTGCTGGCGCCGGCCGGCATCGATCTCAATTTCGGTTGTCCGGCGCCGACGGTCAACCGCCATGGCGGCGGGGCGATGCTGCTTGACGATCCGGAGCGCATCGGCCGGATCGCCCGGGCGGTTCGTCAGGCGGTGCCTGTGGACATTCCGGTATCGGCCAAGATGCGGCTTGGCGTTGTCCATACCGGCAAGGCCCTCGATTGCGCGCAAGCGCTGGAAGCCGCCGGCGTGTCATCGCTGGTGGTTCACGCCAGAACAAAGGAAGAGGGCTACAAACCGCCGGCACATTGGGAGTGGGTGGCGCGCATCCGCGAAAGTATAGCGCTTCCGGTCATTGCCAATGGCGAGGTGTGGACGGTGGAAGACTACCTGCGTTGCCGTGCCGTGAGCGGCTGTGATGACGTGATGATCGGGCGCGGTGCGGTGGCCGATCCATTTCTCGCCCGGCGCATCCGGGCCGTGAATGTCGGCAGGATTGACGACTCGTCGCGAGCTGCCGAGTGGTCCGAACTCCTGCCCTTGTTGGCCGAATTCTGGCATCAGGTCCAGGCGCGGGTGGTGGCGCGTCATGCGCCGGGGCGACTCAAGCTGTGGCTCAATTCACTGCGCCGCCGCTTTATCGGGGCCGACGCGCTGTACTGGGCCGTTCGCCCCTTGCGCAGCATAGATGAAATGAATCGCACGCTGGCGCAGCATGGCGTACTGCTGTCACGCGCTCCTCTTGCGCATGTCGAGTGAGCCTTGTCATGCAGGCCAAGTCGCGGATTCCGAGCAGCGCCCAGAACACGATCCACGCGCATCTGGCGGCGCTGCTCGACCGGCATCGCACGGCGCCTTTCCGCAAGCCCTATGCCGACTACAACCGTGCAGCCTTTGCCGCGAGCCTTGAACGTCGCCAGCGCCTGGCGCCCGATGCACCGCTGATTCTTGATTCCTGTTGCGGCATCGGCGAGAGCAGCCGGGCTCTGGCGCAGGCCTTCCCCGGGCATTACGTGATCGGTGTCGATCAGTCGGCGCTGCGCCTGAGCAAAAACACGGCGAGCCTGCCGCTCAACCTTGATCTGGTACGCGCCGATCTGGTCGACTACTGGCGCTTGCTGTGCGATGCCAGGATTCGTCTGGCCCGGCACTATCTGCTTTATCCAAATCCCTGGCCAAGGATCGGCCATCTGTCGCGGCGCTGGCACGGCCATGCGGTTTTCCCGGCGCTGCTTCAACTCGGCGGCGTACTTGAATGCCGCAGCAACTGGCGGATCTACATCGACGAGTTCTGCTTTGCCGTAAACCGCCTGACCCATCAAGAGGCGGTGTGTGAACTCTATGCGCCGGAGTGTGCGCTAACCCCTTTTGAACGAAAGTACCTCGATTCGGGACACCATCTCTATCGCACTGTGATTACCCTGTGATCCGGCCGGAATCCTGTCCCACAATGCGTCTCTAAAGAAACGCTGAACTATTCCAAATCCGTCATTCCGGCGAAAGCCGGAATCCAGAAAAAACAACGAACTGGACCCCGGCTTTCGCCGGGGTGACGAATCAATCATCCTTTCCTTAAGCCGCGAAGCGGCGGCCGGAGGCAGTTAATTGTTTAAATTTTGCAGCGGGTAGCTTTTACTGCCCGCTGTCAGCCCGGTTTCCCTGTCCATCGGCCGGTAGCTCTGTTCATGACGATTGAGAATATCCGAATAGACCCGGATGTTCTCGGTCAGGATGACAGCCTCGCCGCCGCGACCCTTGCCTGATTTCAATCGATTGTAGTAGCGGGGTTGTGCCAGCAGCGGCAGCACTTTCTTCATTTCATACCAGGAATCAGGGTCGGCCTTCAGCGTTCTGGCGATGTAGCGGGCGGCATTGAAGTGCCCCATGCCCAGATTGTAGGTCGCCAGTGCCATCCACGTCCGGTCGGGTTCGTCGATACTTTCCGGCAGTGCGTCGCGCAATTCACTGAGGTACTGTGCGCCGGCACGTATGCTTTGCGCCGGGTCGAGACGATTGCTGACCCCAAGATGGTCGGCGGTATCCTCGGTCAGCATCATCATTCCGCGCACACCGGTCGGGCTGGTTGCCAGCGGATCCCATTGCGACTCCTGGTAGGCCAGGGCAGCGAGCATTCGCCAGTCGATACCCGTTGTGACCTGTGCGTCATGAAACAGCGGCCGATACTGGGGCAGAACGGAGTGCATACGCTCGATAAATCGTACACTGTCGGCTTGAGTGAGCCGGTCGACGTGGCCGAAGTAACGGTCTTTCAGGCGATCCATTTCGCCGCTTTTCTGAATGCTCTGCAGAAAATCATTAGCCCGTGTAATTAACTCAGGGTCAACGTCTGGCGCAAATAGCCACACAATCGGACGCTCAGATCCGATGACCAGCGAATCCTGCAACTCGGGATAGTAGTTGCTGCCAATATCGAATTCCGCATTATTGACCAGGGCGGCCTCATAGCGCTGCCTTGCAACGCCTTCCATGAGATCGAGTTCGTTGTGATTGTGCTCTGCGGCAATGTTGAGATCGGGAATCAGGCCTTGCACTTCGTGCAGCGCAGCTTCCTGCCTTGATCCGGCGACGACGTGAATGGTTTTGTTTGCCAGTTGTTCGATTCCGGTGAATGGCAACGAGGCTTCGTGCGTGACCAGAACATTCCGGCTCTGGAAGTAGGGGATACTGCTGCGGATTTCCGGATCCTCGATCGGGGTCTGCCATGCCGCCGCCAGGTGCCCTTCGCCGTTCTTCAGTCGATTCAGGATATCGGTGTCGCTGGCAGCAACGACGATGCGGCTTTCCAGCCCCAGTTCGTCGGCCAGCATGCGGGCAAGGTCGTAATCGAAGCCGCTTGCAACGCCCGTTTCATCCACCGCGTAGGTGCTTGACCCCGCACGTGTCAGGATAACGAGTTCACGGGTCTTTTCGAGCGGCAACTGGGTATTTTCCCCACAACCGGCAATAATTAGAGCAAGAGTCAGGTGGATGAGACGCATCGTTTGATTGACTTGTGCTAAGATTCTGCCCCTGACGGAGAGGTGGCAGAGTGGTCGATTGTACCTGACTCGAAATCAGGCGTACTGCAAGGTACCGTGGGTTCGAATCCCACCCTC
>JAIFKU010000054.1 GCA_020049495.1 Accumulibacter sp. | reverse complement strand
GTCTGGGCGCCGGCGCCGAAGTTCGTCGCCCGCTGGGTCTGGCCGTCGTCGGCGGCCTGCTGCTCTCGCAGTTCCTGACGCTCTACCTGACACCGGTGGTCTACCTCTACCTCGACCGCCTCACGCGCAAGGAAGAAGCCGCACATCTGAACGTGGAGGCAGAGTCAGTCTGACTCGGTTTCATGGTTTCTTGTGAAAAAGCACCGCTGACCCGTCTGCGTATCGACAAATGGTTGTGGGCAGCGCGTTTCTACAAGACGCGATCACTGGCGGTCGATGCTATCCACGCCGGTCATATAAAACTCAACGGGAATACCATCAAGCCGGCACGCGAACTCTGTGCCGGAGACAGGCTCGACCTCGCCATCGGCGAAAACCGGTGGACCATTGAGGTGTCAGGCCTTGATGAACAACGCCGTCCGGCCAGCGAAGCGCAGCAGCTTTATGCGGAAACGCCAGAAAGCCGCGCCCGACGCCTGGCCATCAAGGAAGCACTACGGCTCGCCCCGACGCCGGGCAGTGAACTGCGTGGCCGCCCGACCAAGAAAGCTAGGCGGCAAATCAGAGGCTTCAACGAAGGTTTCTGAAATCATCCTGGTCAAAATCGAGCGGCTATTGGCCTGTGGCCCCTGCCGGTCGGTTCGGCTTGCTGACAGACCCGCGCTCTGGTGCACGGCCTTTGAACTCTCCTTGCAATGAGCGCTCCAACAATTCTACTTTCACCCGGGTATTCCAACTTAATGTTCCGCTCGCTCAATACCCCGGCTCTGTGGGCCGTCACCCTCTCGGCTGCCGGTATCCTGATGGTCACTATGGGGGCGCGTCAGTCGCTCGGTCTCTTTCTCGCGCCACTCAATAGTACGACCGGGCTGGGCATCGCTTCGATCAGTCTGGCCATGGCCGTTGGGCAATTCATGTGGGGCGCCGTGCAGCCGATTGCCGGCGCAATAGCCGACCGTTACGGACCAAGTCGTGTGTTGCTTGGCGGACTGGTATTGCTGGCACTCGGCAGCGCCGTCACACCTTTCATGGACAGCACCTGGGGGCTGGTTTTTTCGCTCGGAGTGCTTTCGGCGACAGGCTCGGGTGCCAGCAGTTTTTCGGTATTAATCGGGGCCGCAACCAACCGCCTGCCGCTCGAGGCGCGTGGTGCGGCATCGGGCATCATCAATGCGGGCGGTTCCTTCGGACAGTTCATCTTTGCTCCCATCCTGCAAAAGCTGATTCAGGTACTGGGCTGGACGGGCGCAATGTGGGCGCTGGCTGCCGTGACGCTGGCGGCTCTGCCGCTGGTCCGTATCGCGGCAAAACCGATCGGACACAAGCACATGACAACCGCCACCGGTGGACCGGGTTTGCGACGCAGCGTTCTTAATGCGCTGGCCGACCGCAGCTATCTGCTGCTGCACGCCGGTTTCTTCACCTGCGGTTTCCACATTGCCTTTCTGGTCACCCACCTGCCGGGTGAAGCCAACCTGTGCGGTCTGCCCCCCTCAGTCGCGAGCTGGTCGCTGGCCATCATCGGAGCGGCCAACATCGCCGGCAGCCTCTACGCCGGTTCCTGTGTCGCCCGCTACCGCAGCAAATACGTACTGTTCTGGATGTATGGTTCGCGTGCGCTGATGATCGCACTGTATATGGTCTCGCCGAGAACCGATCTGACCTTCTACATTTTTGCCGCCGGCCTCGGCTTTACCTGGCTGGCCACTGTGCCCCCAACTGCTGCTATCGTCAGCAAGTTGTTCGGTGTGCGCTACCTTGGCACGCTCTTCGGCCTGACCCTGCTTTCACATCAGATCGGTGGTTTTCTCGGTGCCTGGCTGGGCGGCCTCTCGATTACGCAATTCGGCGACTATACGTGGATGTGGTACGCCGACATGGCGCTGGCCGGCCTGGCGGCGCTGGTCAATCTGCCGATCCACGAAGCCCCCGTGCTTCAACACGCGCTTAAAGCAGCCTGAGTCATGCAGCCTTTCCGTTCCGAATTTATTACCGTACGCGAGTGCCGCCATCATCTCCGGATCTGGGGCAATGACGATGCACCGACACTTTTCTTCCTGCATGGCTGGGGCGATGTTGGTGCCTCGTTCCAGTTCGTCATCGATGCGCTGCAGGGCAACTGGCGTGTCATTGCGCCAGACTGGCGAGGATTCGGCCTCTCGCAATGGAACGCAAGCGCTTACTGGTTCCCTGACTACATTGCCGACCTTGATGCCTTGCTTGAGCTCTATTCAGCGAAACAGCCCGCGTTTATCGCCGGGCATAGCCTGGGCGGCATCATAGCCAGTCTTTATGCCGGCATACGGCCCGAACGGGTTTCCCGTTTCGCCAATCTGGAAGGATTTTCCCTGTGGGTCTCAACACCCGGCGAGACGCCTGCACGTCTCGAGAAATGGCTGCGACAGATTCGTGAAAACGATTCGACCTTTCGGCATTACAAGCAACGCGCTGAATTCGCGGCACGACTGGGCCAGGACAATCCGCGTCTTGCGCCCGAAAGAGCCGCCTTCCTTGCCCAGCATTCATTGCTTGCTGACGGAGATGGCTTCGTCTTTGCCGCCGACCCACGGCATCGCTGGATCAGCCCGGTGCTCTATCCGCTCGAGGAAGCCAAAGCCTGCTGGCGCCGGGTGTCCGCCGCCACACTCTGGATCGCCGGACGCGATTCGCTCATCATGAAACAGTTTGCCGCCCGCCCGGACGACTATCGGGAGCGCATGGCCTGTTTTGCCGATGTGCGCGAAATCCTGATCGACGACTGCGGGCACAATATCCATCACGATCAGCCGGAAACTCTCGCTCGTCTGCTGGATGAGTTCTTCTACTGAGTATCCTGTTCGGTGGTCCGGAAAAATAACACCTGAGCACAGTACAGCGACTGGATCAGCTCAGCCATGTTCATCGACTTCGACAAGCAGCGGCATACCGACAGCCTTCCCGAGGAAATTACCGAGGCGGCCCATTGCTCTGCCGAGTATCTGCTCATGAGCATTGAATACTTGATCAATGACCGCGAAATACGCCGAAAACGGCTCAAAATTGGCCAATTTGGAGAGTGTTTGGTAATATAGCAAATGGGGGAGGTGGTTTAAAAACTACCCCCCACTTTTTTGCCCTGAAAAAACAATGAAGTGTGGCTCTTTTCTGTTTTGATAAGCGTTCTGTCTCGCGCCAGAGGACTTCCATTCGCAGCATCGTCCAACACATTCACATAACAACCCCGTTATCTCGTCCGGCAAGCGTTCAGCGTCAGGCAGGCCAGGTAGTGCAAAAAATAACCGGAATTGCCAGAGAATAGGGTTCGTAGATTTTTGTTGATTATTACCATTAAGAAGGAAACAGCAATGAAACACTCCAGCCCGTCACCCACGCCCGGAACGGCAACATTGCCGAGCGTGATCCATGCTCTAATGCTCTGGTTTTCAGCCCTGCTGCTCGGTTCGGCATCGCCGCTGGTATTCGCCAGTTCCGAAGCCAATCTGGTGCTGCCGAACCTGAACGACGTCGCCCTAGCCAGTTTCGTCGGTGGCATGTCCGGCTGGAATTTGCTGGCCTATGGCCTGATCATCTGCGTGGCCGGTCTGGTATTCGGTGCCGTGATCTACAGCCAGGTCAAGGCCATGCCCGTGCATCGGTCGATGGCCGAGGTCAGCGAAATCATCTACGAAACCTGCAAGACCTACATGATCACCCAAGGCAAATTCATCCTCCTTCTGGAAGTCTTCATCGGCGTGATCATTGTCGCCTACTTCGGCTGGGTGCAGCACATGGCGGCCTCGGAAGTCGTCCTGATTCTGGCTTTTTCGCTCGTCGGCATCGCCGGCTCCTTTGGCGTTGCCTGGTTCGGCATCCGCATCAACACCCTGGCCAACAGCCGCACCGCCTTCGCCTCGCTGGAAGGCAAGCCTTTCCCGGTTTACGCCATCCCGATGAAATCCGGCATTTCCGTCGGCATGATGCTGATCTCGACCGAACTGCTGATCATGCTCGGTATCCTGCTTTTCGTCTCGCCCGAACTGGCCGGCAAGTGTTTCATCGGCTTTGCCATTGGTGAATCCCTCGGCGCCGCCGCTCTGCGCATTGCCGGCGGCATTTTCACCAAGATTGCCGACATTGGTTCCGATCTGATGAAGATCGTGTTCAAGGTCAAGGAAGACGACCCGCGTAACCCCGGCGTCATTGCTGACTGTACCGGAGACAACGCCGGCGATTCCGTTGGCCCGACAGCAGACGGATTTGAAACCTACGGCGTAACCGGTGTTGCCCTGATCAGCTTCATCCTGCTGGCCGTGCCCGAAGCCGCCGTACAGGTCCAGCTTCTGGTCTGGATTTTCGTCATGCGCGTAATGATGATCATTGCTTCCGGCATTTCCTACATTGGCAACGAAATCGTCATGAAGGCCAAGTACGGCGAATCAGCTCACTTCAATTTTGAAGCGCCGCTGACCTCGCTGGTCTGGGTCACTTCGATCGTCTCGCTGATCATCACGTTCATCGTATCCAAGGTTCTGATTGGCAACATTTCGATCGCCGGCGTGGTTTATGCCAATCTCTGGTGGCAACTCTCGCTGATCATCACCTTCGGCACACTGGCCGGCGCGATCATTCCGGAAGTGGTGAAAGTGTTTACCTCGACCCATTCACGTCACGTTCGTGAAGTCGTTACCGCTTCGCGCGAAGGCGGCGCCAGCCTGAACATTCTGGCTGGTCTCACAGCCGGTAACTTTTCCGCATTCTGGATGGGTCTGGTCATCGTCTCGCTGATGACGGGCGCCTACCTGGTATCGCAGGGCGATCTGTCGCTGGTCATCAACCCGGATCCGGCCAAAGCCGGCATCATGGCCGCCGTCTTCTCGTTCGGGCTGGTGGCCTTCGGCTTCCTCGGCATGGGTCCGGTGACCATCGCGGTTGATAGCTATGGTCCGGTGACCGACAATGCACAGTCGGTTTATGAACTGTCCACCATCGAACAGATTCCTGGTATCGAGAAGGAAGTGAAAGACTCTTTCGGCATTACTCTGAACTTCGAGAAAGCCAAGGAACTTCTGGAAGAAAACGACGGTTGCGGCAATACCTTCAAGGCCACGGCCAAGCCGGTGCTGATTGGTACGGCCGTTGTCGGTGCAGCAACCATGGTGTTCTCCATCATCATGCTGCTGACCAACGGACTGACTGACAATGTCAGCCATCTGTCGATGCTGCATCCGCCCTTCCTGCTCGGCCTGATCTCCGGCGGCGCCACGATTTTCTGGTTCTCCGGCGCGTCGACACAAGCTGTATCGACCGGCGCCTATCGTGCCGTCGAATTCATCAAGCTGAACATGAAACTGGACGAAGGATCAACCAAGGCCAATGTCGAAGACAGCAAGCGCGTAGTGGCCATCTGCACGCAGTACGCGCAAAAGGGCATGTTCAACATTTTCATGGCCGTTTTCTTCGGTACCCTGGCTTGCGCCTTCATCGAGCCCTTCTTCTTTATCGGCTATCTGATCTCTCTGGCCATCATCGGCCTCTATCAGGCCGTGTTCATGGCCAACGCCGGCGGGGCGTGGGACAACGCCAAGAAGATCGTCGAAACCGAACTGCGCGCCAAGGGCACACCCCTGCACGAAGCTGCCGTTATCGGCGACACGGTGGGCGATCCGTTCAAGGACACGTCTTCCGTGGCGATGAACCCGATCATCAAGTTCACTACGCTGTTCGGTCTGCTGGCTGTCGAAATGGCCGTCGGTCTTGTCGCGCAAGGGCAGCAAAACCTTGCCTGGGCATTGGCTGCCATCTTCCTGATGCTAAATCTGACCTTCGTCTATCGCAGCTTTTACAGCATGCGTATCGAAGACTGAGAGCCGTTCGCTGTACTTGAGTCCAACACAAACAAGCCGGCAATTTGCCGGCTTGTTTCATTGGGGTTGTGCAATTGTCTCCGGTTCCGATTTTGCGCGTGTACCAATCGAACCCATCGTGCCCTGAACTCATTGTACAGAACGCGCCGGCCAAGCCTACAATACGTAGCGTGACAAATCTTCATTCTGTGACAGCTCGGCGAGCCGCTCATTGACATAAGCCGCATCAATGAAAATTTTCTCCGACGCGAGCTTGCCCGCCGTAAACGAGACATCCTCGAGCAGTCGCTCCATCACGGTGTACAGCCGACGGGCCCCGATATTTTCGGTACGCTCATTGACCGACCAGGCGATCTCGGCCAGGCGCCGGATACCCTCGGAGGAAAATTCAAGTGTCACCCCTTCAGTGGCCATCAGCGCCTGATACTGCATGGTCAGGCAGGCGTCGGTCTGGGTCAGGATGCATTCGAAATCAGCGACCGACAGCGAGTCGAGTTCGACCCGGATAGGGAAACGCCCCTGCAACTCCGGGATCAGATCCGAGGGTTTGGCCAGATGAAAGGCACCGCTGGCGATGAACAGCACATGGTCGGTACGGATCATGCCGTACTTGGTGGACACCGTCGTGCCTTCAACCAGAGGCAGCAAGTCGCGCTGTACCCCCTGGCGCGAAACATCGGCTCCGTGCGCATCGCTGCGCGCAGTAATCTTGTCGATCTCGTCGAGAAAAACGATCCCGTTCTGTTCAACGTTGTGCACGGCCTCAAGTTTCACCTCATCGTCATTGACCAGTTTTCCTGCTTCTTCCTCGATCAGGAACTTGCGTGCCTCACTTATTTTCAGTTTGCGGGATCTTTTCCGCGCACTGCCCATGTTCTGAAACAGGCCCTGAATCTGGCTAGTCAGTTCCTCCATGCCCGGCGGTGCAAATATCTCGGCCTGTACCGCCGATCCAGAAAACTCGATTTCAATCTCTTTATCATCGAGGATGCCTTCACGCAACTTCTTGCGAAATTTCTGGCGCGTTGCATTCTCATCGGCCGCTTGCGTATCGTTGAAAAAATTCCCGCGTGATGGTGGCAGCAATACGTCCAGAATGCGCTCTTCTGCGGCATCGCCGGCATGCGTAAGGACAGCAAACATGGCCTGCTCCCTGGCATTCTTGACGGCGATTTCGGCAAGGTCACGGATGATCGTATCGACATCGCGCCCGACATAACCCACCTCGGTGAATTTGGTCGCCTCGATCTTGATGAACGGGGCATTGGCCAGCCGGGACAGGCGACGCGCAATCTCTGTCTTGCCGACACCGGTCGGCCCGATCATCAGGATGTTCTTGGGCGTGATCTCCTGACGTAATGGTTCTTCCACCTGAGCCCGCCGCCAGCGGTTGCGCAGCGCGATGGCCACCGCTTTCTTGGCTTTCCCCTGGCCGACAATATGCTTATCGAGTTCGTGAACGATTTCCTGCGGGGTCATCTGCATGATTTTCGTCATTTTCAGCCTGCTTTGAGCTACGGAAGGGGAAAGAAATTTAACATGTTCTCAGTAAATGTGCTGATTGTGGCAAACTGATACCAAGGGTGATTACATGGATTTCATGGGCGAAATCTATGTCAACATCCCTCAGGAGGATATTCATGAAAACACGTATCGTTTGCCTTGCCCCTGGGCGCGTGGCACCGGGCATGACACTCGCCAGCGCGATAACGGCTCACGACGGCCACACCCTGCTGGCTTCAGGGACCATACTCGACTCAGAAATACTTGACCGGCTGATCAGGCGTGGCGTTGAAACTGTCTCCGTTCTCATCCTTGACGCACGAGACGATGAAACGATCATCATGGATCTTCGTGCCGCCCAGGCAAGGGTTGAACACATTTTTCGTGGCGAGGGAAATCCAGCCCGCGAGGCTTTGCGCAACGCCATTCTCAATTTCCGGCTGGAGCACGCGAAATGACCCCGCCGACCCTTGATGAACTGCCTTCCCACGCCGAGGGCCTCCCCTCACTACCAGAAGTTGTCAATTACCTGATGCGTTCGCTCAGGGACGAACGCGCCGACGTCGATACCCTCTCGCATCACATCAACTCTGACCCGGCCATCGTCGCCCGCTTGCTCGCCGCAGCCAATTCGGTCGCCTCCGGTCTATCGACGCGAATTTTTTCGTCAAAACAGGCATTCCTCGTTCTCGGTGTTGACCGGATTGTCAGCATCATTCTGGCTTCGGCACTGGCTTATCGTTACGATTTCCGCAGCCCGGATTTTGATGCTCGCCCGCTCTGGCGCCACTCGCTCGGTGTGGCAACCTGTGCCCGGGTTCTGGCCGAGCAAACCGGCTTCAATACGGAAATGGCGTTCTCTTGCGGCTTGCTGCACGACATCGGGCAATTGCTGATGTTCACAGCCAGCCCGACCCATTACGTTCAGGCACTCAGTATGCGTCGCCAGGAGAACATCTCGCTTATTGCTGCGGAAATCTCAGTGTTCGGCTACGATCACGCGGCAGCAGGACGAACGCTGGCACTAGCCTGGAATCTGCCGACTGAAATCGCCGACGTCATTGCCGCCCATCATGAACCCGATGATTCAGCCAGCGAAATGGGCAACCTCGTACATGTGAGCGAAATATTGAGCCACGCACTCGACCTCGGAGAGCAGCCCTACAACCGCGTTCCCGACCTATCTGAACTGGCCTGTGCGCAACTCGGCCTGTCATGGCCAAGGATTGAGGGGCACTTTGCCGCAATCGAGGCGCGCTACGACGGAATAAGAATCGCGCTGGGAATCTGAAAATCTGAACGGTTGCGTCCCTCAGTCCAGCGTCTCTATGGTAAAACTATGGTTGGTGTAGATACACAGGTCACCGGCAATTTCGAGCGATTTGCGAATGACTTCAGCCGGACCCAGGTCGGTGTTCTCGATCAGCGCGCGCGCTGCCGACTGAGCGAAAGCGCCACCCGATCCGATGGCAACAATGCCGTGCTCCGGCTCCAGCACATCGCCATTACCCGTAATCACCAGTGAATTTTCTCGATCTGCGACCGCGAGCATCGCCTCAAGACGACGCAAAGCCCGGTCGCTGCGCCAGTCTTTGGCCAATTCAACCGCTGAACGTAACAAATTTCCCTGATGCTTGTCGAGCTTGGCCTCGAAACGCTCGAAAAGGGTGAACGCATCCGCCGTTCCTCCAGCGAAACCGGCGAGAATGCTGCCCTGATGAATACGCCTTACCTTGCGCGCGCTGGCCTTGATGACGATATTACCGAGAGTGACCTGTCCGTCTCCACCCATGGCAACTTGCTTGCCTCGACGCACCGACAGGATCGTAGTGCCGTGGTATTGCTCCATGAATAAACCCTAATGCTTTGCAAAAACAATGGTCGCTACCGCTTTCAGCCCAACGACGCCGAACAGTTCGGCGACCAGATGATTGGGGTGATGAAACACGATCTGCTTTCCGGTCCGCCGGATCGTCGCCAGCGAATTCAGCAGCGCGCCGGCACTGATGAAATCCATGCGCATGAGTTTGGCACAATCAATAAGTACTGGGTCATGCACTGCCGCATAAGCCGGCAGATCGCCGAAACGCGAAGACTTTATCTCGCCACGAAGCACATAGGCATCAACCGGAACATCGCCACCATCAGCCATTGTTGCCAGCGGCAGTTGCGGTTCAGGGAGCGCTACCCGGTCCGGCTCCCACGAGGGCGGCGAGACCTCGAAAGTTACCGCATAGTTGATTGCCACATCCTCGAATATCTCGTGCTGCCCCTGCAACTGACAGAGTTCGAGAAACAGCAGCCAGCACTCCTTGTCTTCTGCCCGGCCGTTCTCGACACGCTTCTGGACCAGCAGCCCAAGGGCCTCCCGACCCAGCAACTCGATCTCGCGCCGGGCTTTTCTCCCCTGCTGCAACAGGGTCAGCAGGTGGCCGCAACCCTCCACATCGAGCCTGGCAATCTTTGACAGATCAAGACGCAGCCTGGAATTCTTGGCGAGCGCCTGGCGGATGGTTTCGAATGCGACACGGTTATCACCGGTCAGTTCGCCCCTGAACAGTAGGCTGCCTGGAACCGCTTCCTTGACCTTTGGCTGACTCTCGGACTTGTCACGCCAACCCGGCGGCGACTTTTCAAACGACCGTGCATACTCGATTTCCAGCGTTTCAAAGGCCGTTTTTTGACCGCTCATCCGGTAAAGGTCGAAAAGCATCAGCCACAGGCGCTCTCCCGGACCACAAGAATGAATTCGCACGGCATTCTCGAGCACTGAGCGAACCGCTTCATCCTGGCCATTGGCATAAAGAACGGCGGCTTCCTCGGCTTGCGCATCGACAGGATCAATCTCGGCCTCGATTTGAAAGTCCGGCGAACTTTCACTGAAGACAAAATCACTGAAATCCAGCGAAATATTCTGTGCATCCTGAGCCGGGCTTACAGGAATGGGCGCAGGAGTGAATTCAAGCGGACCCGGCCTGTCCGCAACTGAGGCCTGATTATCATCGGACGCCGACACATCCAGGCCTGCACCCTTCTGGCGAGGCACGGCAGCGGGTCTGGCGACCATTTTTTCCGGTGGTTTTTTGAAGAAGGAGAAAGCCATGGTCTGCTACGACACATCTGCACATTAACGATAGATAACTGTTGTAACACATCCACAAACACTCTGCAATTTCAGCATATCCATTTTCAATCAAGGCTCATTCAAGTCACTCGTGGATTTCGACACGGCACAGTTGGCACAACGTCCGCGCAGGTCAAAGTCCATGCGCGACAATGAAAATCCCTCAGGCAAGATCGGCGCGGCCGGTGGCGCCGCATCGAGACAAAACACCCGGCCACAATATTCACAGCGAAAATGGACATGGGTCGCATGCTCCCCGGCCATTGTGGCCGAAAAACGAAATACCCGGTTGCTGTCCGTATTCTTGTGTGCCAGCCCGCTGGCAACCAGCCAGTCAAGAACGCGATAGAGGGTTACGCGATCGAGCGGGGGAGATCCAAGCGCAAGCTCGATTTCATTGTGCTTCAGCGCTGTTGGCGCCTTCCGCAGCAACTGCAATACACGGATACGCGATGGCGTAGCGCGTGCGCCGGTACGGCGTATTTGTTCAGCGACAGCGATAACAGAGATGGGATTGGAAGCAGACAAGAAGGGACCCGACCCATTGGTTTCGTATGCTGATTAGAGCATAGCCCGACCCCAGGTGCAACATTGTTGCAATTGCGCCCTGTGATGACTCTGCATCCAGAATCCGGATGGCTCAGCCCGCCACCTCGGGGAACTGTCACGGCGTTTCACTGCCTGATTGCAGGTAATGCAATGTCAAGCCGGACTTTACGCACGCAACTAAAACACTAGTTCTGGAGCAAACCATGGATCGTCGTCAAACGCTCAAATGGCTCGCCAGCCTATCCTCACTGATGCTCTCCAGCACGGGCTCACAAACGGCAGTCGCCAAGGAGAACGGCAGCATGCAACTTGTCAAATCAAAATCTGAATGGGCCCGCCTGTTGCCCCAGGCCGCCTATCGCGTACTGTTCGAAGAAGATACGGAGCACGCAGGAACAAGTCCGCTTAACAATGAGAAGCGTGAAGGGACTTTCATCTGCGCCGCCTGCTTCCTGCCTCTGTTCGATAGTAAAACAAAATACGAGAGCGGAACCGGCTGGCCGAGTTTCTGGCAAGCTCTGCCCGATGCCCTGGCAACGAAGACGGATTACAAGATCGTTTATCCGCGCACCGAGTACCACTGCGCCCGTTGTGGTGGCCATCAGGGACACCTCTTCAACGATGGCCCGAAACCGACCGGCAAGCGTTACTGCAACAACGGCGTTGCGCTGCTGTTCGTACTGCGAAGCGACAAACTCCCAACACTCAGGACCTGATCAGGGGCAACAGTCAGCAGCGATCCGGAACAATAAATCGCCACCCTATTTGCGCTTGGCCCGTGGATGGGCTGCATCATAAACCTTGGCCAGATGCTGAAAGTCAAGGTGTGTGTAGACCTGCGTCGAGGCAATACTGGCGTGGCCGAGCATCTCCTGTACTGCCCGCAGATCGCCCGACGATTGCAGAACGTGGGACGCAAACGAGTGGCGCAACATGTGCGGATGAACGCCTGTTGGCAAACCCTGTGCCAGCGCGCGCCGCTTGAGCCGTTCTTCAATCACGCGGGGATTTATCCGGCCACCGCGCTGACCGACGAACAGCGCTGAGACGTCAAGCGCTGCCACGTCGGCACGCCGCTGCGCCCAGACTCCGACCGCTTCGCGCGCCTTGCTGCCCACCGGAACCAGGCGCAGTTTGTTGCGTTTGCCGAGAACGCGAACCTCGCCGGCCAGAAGATCGTCAAGGCACGCAATATCCAGTGCCGCCAGTTCGGCGAGGCGCAAACCGGACGAATAGAAAAGCTCGAAGATGGCCTGATCGCGGATTTCCAGCACGTCGTCGCTTGATGCCTCAAGCAGGCGATTGGCTTCGTCGGGTGACAGCACTTTCGGCAAGGCTTTGGGACTTTTCGGAGCACGCACCCCCTCGACCGGATTTACCGTTGTCTCACCACGCTGACCAAGCCAGCAATAAAAACCGCGCCAGGCGGAAAGCATCCGGGCAAGCGAGCGCCCGCCCAGCCCACGGGCGTGCAATTGGGCAATGAAACGACGAATGTGATGGCTGTGAACAGCGTCGAGTTGGCAAGCCCCTGGCAGTTCTTCAACGAGGCGACACAGAACGCCCAGATCACGCCGGTAGTTACTGACCGTATGCGGGGACTGTCGTCGCCGCTGGGCGAGTTCGTCGAGGTAGGCGTTGACAGCCTCGCCGGCAGCCATGAGAAGCACTCAGCGCACTACCCGCGCCAGTGCCGCCGAGGCCATCTCACCTAGGCGCTCAAGATACAGCGTACCCATCCCGGCGTAGAAACGCTGTGCATCTTCACTGCCCAGAGCGATCATGCCCATCGTGCCGCCACCATTGCGCATGGCGATCAAGGCCTGCGAGCGGATGTGTTTCGAGGCCTCGCCAAACCAGGACGAGGTTTCGAAACCGGACGTAGAACCGCAATACGGCTGGCTGAGTGTCTCTGCGAACACCTGCAACTCTTCACTGACGTCGGCAAACTCCGGCAACTCATCGGCGTTTTCCGGACGATCCCATAAGCGCAGGGCCACATTCGGGATTGAAAAGTCATCGCGCAGATGAAAGTTCAGTGTGTGCAGCACCGACTGGAAGGTGGCTGCAGCGATCATGGCGACACCCAGCCGATGCATTTTTTCGCTGATCGTGTCGTTTTCCTCGCCAAACTGGAGTAACTCGTCCATCTTGCCTTCAAGCAGTTTGTTCTTGTCACGCAAACTCAGCATCTGGCGCTCGGTAATGGAAATTGTTCGCCCGCCATGCGGATGCGGAATGATCATACGCGACATGAGATCGGCGTGATCTTCAAAGAAGCGCGGGTTATCCTGCAGGTACTGGGCGACATCCTCCGATTTCATAATTCGATTTCCCCGGCAAATACGGTAACGGCAGGACCGGTCATCAACACCGATGAGCCCTTGCCGCCCCAGGCAATCGTCAGTTCACCGCCATGCATTACAACGCGTACCGGCGAATCCAGAAGACCGCGTGCCATCCCGGCGACGACGGCAGCACAGGCGCCTGTCCCGCAGGCTAGGGTTTCGCCGGTGCCGCGTTCAAAAACACGCAGGCGGATCGACTGCCGTCCGACAATCTGCATGAAACCGGCATTGACCCGCTGCGGGAAACGCGGATGGACCTCGATCAGCGGACCCTGCGCGACAACCGGAGCCGAATCGACATCGGCCACGACCTGCACAGCGTGCGGGTTACCCATCGAAACAGCGGTAATCGCCACCTCTTCATCGCCAATCGTCAGCAATTGCACAAGATCGGCAGTCGGACTGATAAAAGGGATTTTCTCCGGTTCAAAGATCGGGATACCCATGTCCACCGTGATTTTCCCGTCGCTTTCCATACGCAGGCTGATGGCCCCGCTCATGGTTTCAACGCGAATCTCGCGTTTGTCGGTCAAACCCTGATCGTGCACAAAACGCACGAAGCAGCGCGCACCATTACCGCACTGCTCGACCTCGCCGCCATCGGCATTGAAAATACGATAGCGGAAGTCGACTTCCGGAGAACCGGCTTTTTCGACCAGAAGGATCTGATCACAACCGACACCAAAATGGCGGTCGCCGAGATAGCGAAGCTGTGCAGGAGTCAGCGTAATCGACTGACGAATACCGTCCAATACGACAAAGTCATTGCCCAGCCCATGCATTTTTGAAAATCTGATTTTCATTGTCATCCCATCTGTCGAGTCAATATCAGTGCAGCGATTTTGCCATTATAAAGTCGTCCATGACGAAATCGTTGCCAATATCGACGCGTACGGCATCGCGCACGACGAATCCATTCTTCCTGTAGGCCGCGATGGCAGGCTCGTTGCGTTTATTGACGGCCAGGATCAGGGTAGTACAGCCTTGGGCCAGCGCACGTTCCGAGACATGGGCAATCAGTCGCCCGCCCAGCCCGAGTCGTTGCCGTAGCGGATCGACATAAAGCTTGTCGAGCTTCATCTCATCCCGCTTTTCGGTCGTCAGGGTTGAGGCAAAAGCGGCCAATTTGCCATCGACGGTGACCTTGTCCCACCAGAGATTCGGCATTCCCAGTTCTTCCAGCAGCCGTAACGTGTTGTAGCGCTGTTCGAGCATGTAGTCGATCTGAGCCTGGGTAATGATGCCCGGATAGGCATCCTGCCAGACAATGCGCGCCAGCGCCGCAATAGCGTCGACATCGGCGCGAGAAACCGGTGAAATCTGGATGTTCATGCGATTTACTCAGGCAAGAGAGAGTGGTTAGTGGGCGTAAATAACAATACAATGCCGCGAAACAAGCCCGCGAGCAGTCGGACTGCCAATCCCCGGTTGTCACAACACCAGCATGACTATACTGATCTCACCATATATTTCAAATTCGGTCTGCGCTGCAGATGCGTCGGACCTCGTCTCGCGATGACCATGCTGAGCCGGATGCTGAGCCATATCCCGATCGCCTTGCTCTGGCTGTTGCACTTTCTGCCCTTGCCGATCCTGGCTGTCATCGGCCGGGGATTCGGTCTGCTGCTGTATTTCATCGCCGGCCGCCGCCGGAAAATCGTCCTTGTCAATCTGGCCTTGTGCTTTCCCGGACTGGACGACCCGGCACGCAGACAACTGGCCAGAACCCATTTTCAGATACTCGTCCGCAGCATCCTTGAGCGCAGCGTTCTGTGGTGGGGAAGCCGGCAGCGCCTGTCACGACTGATTTGTGTCAAAGGCGAAGAAATAATCCGGGCTCTGCGCGACGCCGGAAAACCGGTCATCCTGCTCGCTCCCCATTTTGTCGGGCTCGACGCCGGAGGCATAGGCATTGCGCTGCGCTTCGACTCGCTGAGCATCTATTCCGCACAGAAAAACGTGGTCTTCGATCGCTTGTTGCTCCGGGGCCGCAGCCGGTTTGGCAATCAGTTGCTGCTGTCACGGCAGGATGGTGCCCGCGCCAGCATCAAGGCCATGCGCGCCGGGCGGCCCTTCTACTACCTTCCGGACATGGATCTGGGCAGCCGCGACTCGATATTTGCTCCTTTCTTTGGTATCCAGGCGGCTACGATCACTGGCCTGTCACGTCTTGCACGTGCCGCCGGAGCCGTCGTAATCCCCTGTATTACCCAGATACTGGCGAATGGCAAGGGTTATGTTGTCGAACTGGGCAAGCCGTGGGCGGATTTTCCGACCGACGATGTCGAAGCGGATACCCGGCGCATGAACGCTTTCATTGAAAGCGCCGTGCGCACCATGCCCGAACAGTATTACTGGGTTCATCGCCGCTTCAAAACCCGCCCGGCCGGTGAAGCGCGGTATTACTGAGATCAACGCCCGCTGATTTGGCGTTCCCGAATCTTGGCGTACTTGATGAAACTGTTGAAGCAGCCAATTGCAATATGGACAAGCCCCGGCAGCCCGTCGCGGAACCCCCCGCGCAACAGATAAAACTTCATGAAGCGGACAAGCGGCGAAAAGACCATTCTGGCCGCTGAAACCTGCCTGTTATTCATGGCTTCGACGTCTGCCGCCAGCGAGGTGTAGCGGTTCTGT
Source organism: Accumulibacter sp. (assembly GCA_020049495.1). GTDB lineage: Bacteria > Pseudomonadota > Gammaproteobacteria > Burkholderiales > Rhodocyclaceae > Propionivibrio. The sequence goes on along the minus strand of JAIFKU010000054.1, from coordinate 3,286 downwards.
TTCGCCAGATAAGCCTCAAGCGTTTCCGCAGAATCGTGCAGAAGATCTCCCTGTAGATCACCGACACGGGCGTCACACACCACTTTCTCGTGCACGGCATCCAGCGACCACTGGGCAAACCGCCGGTCAAAAAGGCGCAGGCTCCAGTCGGGATAGCCTTCACCATGGCGCAGGTAGCGCCCCAGAAAGCGGTTTGTTCTGGCAAACCGGTAGGCTGAACAGCCCGGGTCAGCCAAGGCCGCCCTGATACTGGCCACAAGTTCCAGTGTCAGCCTCTCGTCGGCATCGAGACAAAGCACCCAATCGTTGTGCGCGGCCTGCACCGCCCGATTCTTTTGCGGGCCGAATCCCGGCCAGTCGGTCTCGATGAAGCGCACGCCGCGGCTTGTGCATAGTTCGCGGGTACAGTCGGTACTGCCCGAATCGAGCACGACGATTTCATCGGCCAGGAGCGAAACGCTATCAATGCAACCGGCAATGACCGACGCTTCATTTTTCGCAATGATGACTACGCTTAAAGGCTTCATGGCCAATCCTTGGCGACCCCGGAATTTCAATTTCTGTGCAGGCGCACAGATGGGCTGAAAGACTAGCACCCGCAAGCGAATATTGCCATCACTTCAATGGCTCGTAGCACAATGGATGAGGCAGACCAATGGCATCGCATGACGCGACCAAGGTCAACAGACCCTGGCCGTCGCGGTTCACCATAATCTCCTGAAGCATTACACTGCGCCAGCAGAAGGGCGAAACTGAGGCAAGGGTTCATTTGAAAGCGCAGCCAGGATCACCTCGTTCTGAATCCAGGCGAATACCAGAAGGAGTGTTGTCGTGCTTGATCTCTATTACTGGACTACCCCAAACGGCCACAAGATCACGATATTTCTGGAGGAAACACAAACTCCCTATCGGCTTGTCCCGGTCAATATCTCGAAGGGCGAACAATTCAATCCTGAATTCCTCAGGTTTTCACCCAATAACCGCATTCCTGCCCTGGTCGATCATGCGCCGGCAGATGGCGGCCCTGCCGTGTCGGTGTTCGAGTCGGGGGCAATCTTGCTCTATCTGGCCGAAAAGACAGGACAGTTCATACCGGAAACCCTGCGGGGAAGGACAGACGTTCTGCAGTGGCTTTTCTGGCAGATAGCGGGTCTGGGTCCGATGGCCGGGCAAAACCACCATTTTGGTCATTATGCGCCAGAGAAAATCCCCTACGCGATCGAGCGCTACGTGAAGGAAACCAATCGCTTGTATGGGGTTCTGGACAGGCGTCTGGCCGAGCGCGAGTTCATTGCCGGTGACTATTCCATTGCCGACATGGCGTCTTACCCCTGGATTGTTCTCTGGAAGCGGCAGCAGCAGAATCTGGACGACTTCCCCCATCTGAAGCGCTGGTTCGAGCTCATTCAGACCCGTCCGGCGGTCGCTCGCGCATACCAGGTGGCGAAAGAAATCAATACGGTTCCAACGGTGACTGAGGAGTCCAAAGCGCTTCTTTTCGGACAGACGGCGAGGACTTATGAAACTGGAGCAAAATGAATTCTGAGCCAAAGCCGCATTCCCAGTTCGCACTGCTCAAAACCCGTCGCTTTGCGCCCTTCTTCGTCACCCAGTTTCTCGGGGCATTCAACGACAACCTGTTCAAGAACGCGCTGGTGGTGCTGCTTACCTTTCATGCGGTGAACTGGACGACACTGGCGCCCGAGTTGCTGACCAATCTGGCGGCCGGTATTTTCATTCTTCCGTTTTTCCTGTTTTCGGCGACGGCCGGTCAATTGGCCGACAAGTTCGACAAGGCGAAACTGGCACGGCTGGTGAAGGTCCTGGAAATGGTGATCATGGGCGTCGCGGCGCTCGGTTTCTTCCTGCACAGTCTCGGTGTTTTGCTCAGCGCACTCTTCCTGCTCGGCCTGCATTCGACGCTGTTCGGGCCGGTAAAGTACGCGATCCTGCCACAGCATTTGCGTGAAGACGAACTGGTCGGCGGCAATGCGCTGGTCGAGAGCGGTACCTTTGTCGCCATTCTGCTCGGTACGCTGGCCGGCGGCCTGCTCGCCGGCATCGGCGGGCACCCAGGCTGGGTGGCCTTTGCCGGCTTGCTGGTCGCGGCAGGCGGTTTTCTCGCCAGTTGTGGCATTCCTTCGGCGACTGCGCCAATGCCCGACCTCAAGGTCAATCTCAACCCGTTCTCCGAAACCTGGCGCAACATCGGCTTTGCGCGCCACAACCGCACCGTCTTTCTGGCGATCCTCGGCATTTCGTGGTTCTGGCTCTACGGGGCGCTTTTCCTTGCCCAGTTTCCGGTCTATGCGAAGAACGTTCTGGGCGGCGATGAAACCTCGGTCACGCTACTGCTGGCCACTTTTACCGTGGGCATCGGTCTGGGTTCGATGCTGTGCGAGAAGCTTTCGGACAAGCACGTCGAGATCGGTCTGGTGCCCTTCGGTTCGATCGGCCTGACGCTCTTCGGTTTCGATCTGCTCTTTAGCTCGCCCGCCACCTTGCCTGCCGGAGCACCGCTGGCCACGATGCTGCTGCTCGGCCAGCCGGCAATGTGGCGCGTGCTGTTCGACCTGCTGGCGCTCGGCATCTTCGGGGGCTTCTTCACGGTACCGCTCTATGTGTTGTTGCAGCTGCGCAGCGCTCCAGAACATAGAGCTCGAATCATTGCCAGCAACAATATTCTGAATGCGCTGTTCATGGTCGTCGGCGCGCTGGCCGCCGCCGGACTGCTCGGTCACGGCATGAGCATCCCGGTACTTTTCGCCATTGCCGCGCTGGGCAACGCACTGGTGGCACTATATATCTACAGCGTCGTGCCGGAGTTTCTGCTGCGCTTTGTCGCCTGGCTGCTGGTGCACAGCGTCTACCGGCTGCAGCAGCAGGGCCTCGAGCATATCCCTGACGAGGGCGCGGCAGTATTGGTCTGCAACCACGTCAGCTTCGTCGACCCGATTATCATTGCCGCCGCCAGCCGAAGGCCAATCCATTTTGTCATGGATCATCGCATTTATAGCTTGCCGGTCATCAACATCATTTTCCGCCACATGCGCGCCATCCCGATTGCCCCGGCCAAGGAGGATGCCGCGTTGATGGAGGCGGCATTCGAAGCGGTGGCGCGGGCGCTGAACGAGGGCGAACTGGTATGCGTATTCCCCGAGGGAGGCATCACCAGCAACGGTGAACTACTTCCCTTCCGCCCCGGTGTGCAGCGTATCGTCACCCGCACACCGGTACCGGTGATCCCGATGGCCCTGCGCGGCCTGTGGGGCAGCTTTTTCAGCCG
>JAIFKU010000153.1 GCA_020049495.1 Accumulibacter sp. | reverse complement strand
CTGAACAAAGAACCCTTCCATCGACTTCATTAGAGTGGCAGGAAGTAGGTTTCTCAGGTGTTGTTCAGCGAGCGTAAGCAGAAGCGATTCCTGCTCAGTCAGCATTGGCAACGCCAAGCCCTCTGCACGCTCTTTCCATTTGTAGCCATAGGGTTTGTTCCGGTCATCCCTCTCAATATCGAAGTGCTCGCTGAGCATCTCCATCTGGCGCTGAATAGTTCGAATATCGCGATCAAGGCCCAAGCCAGAGAGTTGTTCGTGCAGCTCCGAGGCCGACACTTTTCGATTGCGAGGAATTCTGCGTAGCAGCTCAAGCGCAAGCAGAACTGTTTCTTTCGTGTCGGGACGCTTGGTCATAGAACTCAGATCTCCAGTTCGCTGCGGCCAGAGAAAAACTTCCAGAGCCGAACCATGGCAAACGTATCGAGGCAGCAGTAATCGAGCAACTGCTGTTCAATTTCAGCCTTTCTCGTCTTGGCTGTAGATGCCGATACCGCTTCCCGGAAAGCATCCATTGCCATCCCGCCGTTTTGTACCCCATCCAGTGCCTCATAGCGAAGGTCGGGAGCAACGGCTGGCAAAACCTTCTTGATACTCCAGCTCCCTTGCTGGCTGGGATGGTAATAACACTGCTCAGCCACCCGAAGCAAGTCAACGACACGTTCATTGATGGCTAGCAGAGATGGTTCCAATTTGGGGAAACGCTCGCCGAGTTCTTTGATGCGAGCCATCTCGAAACCTGCGTTGTAGACAAAGACCGGTCCTCGATCGCCGCACGCTGCGATTAGAGACTCAGCAAACGTCTTTGATGGGTCTCTACCCGATAGATCGATGAACGAATGATGTTCCAGTTTTCCGGTACGCGAGAGGCTGTGCGCGCTGAACTGGAACGGTATCTGCTGGTACGGCCGCGTCCCCTTCCAGATAGGCACGGCAAATTGAATCGTCTCGAAGTCGAGAAAACAGGCCGGAAGCTTATGCTGCGCCAGGACAGTGGCTGCGTTAACTCCATCGAAGAAGACCTCACCTGAAAGCGTGTGCGCTTTGACACGTCGTTGGCGTTCATTCAATAGATCATCAGGAATATTACGCAAATCATCAACGCCCTCTTCTTCGATCAGTTTTTTCAGAGCCTTCGTCTGAATACGTGGAAGCCAAGATACAGGGTATTGGGCCTGTGGCTCTTGACTCTGGCAATAACCGAGGAAACCGCATTCATAAGGGTCTTTGCAGTGCTTACCCGTACTGATCGACGGCTCAGTACGCTTGCTTGCGATTTGTTGCGCCTCGGTGATCCAGACCTTGACCTCCTCTTCCCGATTAAAAGCGTCATCGGTCAGATCCTCTTCAACGAGGAGTCCTTGATAATCGTCATCGCCAGGGTAAACCCAAGAGCTATCAATGTGAGCCAGTGCAATGGAAGCCAGCGGAACCCCCGAACTTCGCGCGACATAGGCCTGTACTGCCGTGTCGTCCCGGTGATAATCCTTGACCTCGGTCGAAGACTTGACCTCGATCATTTTCCAGACGCGCCTTCCTCCCTTGCGTGCTGGCAACATCACATCAGCGAAGGCCAGCGCACCTCCGGCCGTGAATCCCGCTTCGAAGATAGGCTGAGACGTGTTGAGCAGCTCAGCACTTCGGGCAAAAGCCACTTCGAACCCTTCGCTTTGAGGGTCAATAAGTATTCCCTTGCCCTTGGGGTCATACAACTGCCGGGCGATGTCACCGACCTGATGGCCGACATCAAAGCTTGCTTGGGTTGCGGCCGAATCCAGCCGAAGTTCTCTTCGGTAAATTTCCAGCCAGAGCCGTTTTGGACATTGGCGAAAGGCAAGCAGTTTTGATTTGGACAGGGCGCGCATTTTTTAGTCCTTGTTTTCAGTCAAATGAATTATCCCATTGAAATTGAGCCTTAGTAAAACCCAATTGCGGCTTTTGCGCCTTCTTTCACAGCGCATTCATCTTCGAGGGCATTGACCAAAGCACCGGGAGAGAGAATCGGGCGAAACCGATTCTGGCGAACTACCGCTGCGAAATCGCCCGGCGTCAGTTTTTGAAGACGCGTCAGTCTCGCCAAGTCAGCGGGCTGTAGCGTTGAGAATCCCAGCTCTTTGCAGTGCAGTCTGAACAAATCACAGGCCTGTATGGGTTTGAGAAACCCAAACTTCACCTTAAGGTCGAAACGTCGAAGCGCCGCTTGATCAAGGCCTTCCATCAGGTTCGTTGAAGCGATAAAGACGCCAGAATATGATTCCATCTGAGTCAGCATTTCATTGACGAGGCTGACTTCCCAGCCACGCTGAGCACCACGACGATCCTGCAGGAAGCTATCCACCTCATCAATCAACAGCAAAGCACCATCCTTTTCTGCCTCCCTGAAGGCTCGTGCAATGTTTTTCTCGTTTTCCCCTACCCACATGGACATCAGGTCTGAGGCCCGCTTTACCAGCAGTGGGACCCCCATTTGTAATGCCAGCCATCGCCCAAAAGCAGTCTTCCCCGTCCCGGGCGGCCCATACAAGCACAAGCGTCCTGACTTGGACTGCACCAGTCCGACTGCAACGTGGGTCAAATCAGAGTCGGCGTTGATGAATGCCGGATCATAAATTTCCGGAAGCCGGTTGGGATCATTTTTCCGAATCGGTTTATGACCCTGCGCCTCCAGCGTATTGCCGATCAATAGCTCGAAGGCGGAAGCGGCAGCGGCCTGGCCCAGTTCATCACGAATTGAGCGAACGACGGATGCTGCCCTTGTAACCACGGCGGGTGCCAGCCCTTCGGCATCTGCAATGCGTGCGACACTAGGTGCATCAAGCAGATCCGAACACGACTCCTCGATGATTCGTTCTCGCTGTTTCTTGGGCGGCACGGGAAGCTCAAAGACCATGTCGAATCGACGAATGAACGCCGGATCAAGACTCTCAATGGAATTTGAAAGCCACAGCGTCGGTACTGAATTCTCTTCAAGCATTCGATTGATCCACGCCTTACGGGTCTGCGCGGTGCTCTTGCGGCCAAGGAAGCTATCCCCGTCGTTAAATACATCCTCAACCTCGTCAAAGAGAATGATGGCTCGACGTTGCGCAAAGAAACTTTGCGCGGCACGAAATGCGCGCAAACGCCTTTCACCATTGACCGGATCACCATCTTCGTCTTCGCTCGTCACCTCGAACAGTTCGCATTCGAGTTCCTTCGCCAATACTTTGACCAGTTGACTCTTCCCCGTTCCCGGTGCGCCATGCAAAAAGACGTTGACGCCCTTGCGTCCGGTGGCGATGGATTGCTTGAGATAGGGGCGAAGGACACACAGTGATGTCTTGATGTGTGCATAGTCAGATATTTCAAGTTGCGCTGGAGAACTGAGGGCGACTGTATCGCGCAACAAACTGACCGGATCGGCGTTCGAAGAGAAAATGTGGTCGGCAAAACTATCCGACAACAGGTCCAGTTTATGGCGCAATGCCCCATTACCACTTCGCTCCACTGCAACCAACCCGGATCTGGCCAAGATCCCCTGCGCACCAAGCGATGATCGAATCTCATGTTCAGATAAATCGAGAAGCACTGACAAGACATAAAACAGTTTGACGGATGACAACTGGCCCAGAGTGTCAGCCGTATCGTCAAGCAAGCGTTCGTTATGAATTTGCACCGAGAATTCAAGAATTCGGCAATCCGCATCTGACAGGCCTACCAGCTTCGATAGACGCTCGACATTGCTGCTCAGGCACGAGGGAGTTGTAATGTTTCGAAATTTCCGTTCGCCTTCCTTGTGCAGCTTTCGTAGTTCGGCCCGAACCGTCTTAGGCTCAAAATCGCGTGGTGCGGGGTCGATCCATTCACCCAGTCCGAGAGCCTCAGCGAGAATATCGCTATTGAAACCATGCGGGCTGATGAATTCACGATGCCCTCCAAGGGGAACGAGTAGGCGCAAGAGCCACAGGTGTACGATTGGCGCAATTTCAAGCAGCATTTTGGAGCAACGGGAACGGCGACGCATTGCCATAATGATCTCCTGGTTGAATGAGATCATTCTCGTCAGACTTACGACAATTTATGTCGCACAACCCTATTAGTTTTCTAGCGCGAGAAGAGCATTTCTCGGTTTCACGAAAATCAGATCAAGAGATGCATAAGGGCTTTACTGCGAGTATCGTCCAACAATTGTTCTGAGTTATATCCTCGTGCATAGCGCCTCAAGCCTATTCTGTAGCAAAACAGAGTGCCTCGTACCGCAGCAATTCTCAGGCGTAATAATAAGTGCGCTCTATCCAGAGGAGATCTTCAACGTACTTCAAACAGAGGAAGGTGAAAAACACGGAGTTCATCCTTGGTACAAGCGGGCTGCCCGTTCAATTTCTTTAATCCAAGGAACAGATTAATAACGGCGTCATTTCCAGGTGAGTCCAGTTCCCGCAAGAGGATCGCTCCACTGCTGCCGCCTATCGTCGTCACCATTTTCAGCCACCGGGAGTTTAGGAACTGTGCATTGCACCATTCCAAAAACGGCTGATACAGATGATCTGATCGCATAACAGTCAGGTCGGGGAAAATCGTTTCACTCCCATCGCAGAGTTTGCAACGGTAACCGTTCCCGCTCCAGACCGGGTACATATCCAGATCAAGAAGCATGTCAAAGAACCTATTTTCCCAAGTAACAATTACCATGATTTCATTCTTAAAGATCTTGATGCTGATGATTGGTAACATGTCCGGGAAACGCAGGCTGACGTAGTGGACAGTTGCTTTGGGCTTTAATGGCTTAATAACAAATTGATCACGCTTTTCCGAGAGCCAATGTAAAAAGTCACGCTGATACTGCCGGCGAATTTTCGTGGGCTGAAGTCCTTTCCGCTGTGTTCTCATCATTTTTCTCACTCGTCTCGACCGATCATCGGCAAAATTGTCTGAGCATGTGTCACAGACCAGGCCTTCCATGGTGACACTCCAAAGGACAATGCCAATCAGAGCGTGCAGCTTTGTCCAGATTCGTAACCGATGGCTTCAGACTGTTCGATGGAAGAAGGATGAGGCCTTGGCACTCTCGGATTTGGTTCTAGTCCGGTACTCATGTATCCACATCGCAGCCGTTGTGCCGAGGGGCTGCCCAGCAATGAAAGCAAGCATTTCCGAGGGCGACGCTTGTGAGCCCAGCTTAACAACGAAGAGATTGAGTGCGGCGATAAATGCGGCATTGATCAGTGCCGGGATATAGCGTTTGTAGTGAATGTTCTGCTGCTGAAAACTCAGTGCAAAGACAAATACGAACGAGCCACAAAACAGTCCGATTTCATTCATTTAGTTTTTCCAATCCGTGTCCATAACGACATGATAGAAAACCAGTGCGACAAATTAAGTCGCAACTCAATTTTGTCAGTTGGCTTTACTGACTACTTGCCTGCGGCTAAGGCAGAGTGAGGAAATGTGCCGAAAATTGCTGCGACGCTTACCGTTGCAATCGTCACTAAGCTACCTTCTCTTTCAATATCCACAGGCAAGCTAAATTCTTTTCGCCATATGGAAAGCGCAAATCAATAACGTACCGCGTTGTAAACGACACGAGTCGTCGCAAGGGCCAATTACGATCGTCTTTCTTAGTTACTTCTGCGGAGAACACGCGATGGACGAGTTGCTCGCCGACCAACTGGAATGGCTGCTTTCCTGCAATCTGCAAGGGAATCGTCTGGCTCATCACATCCTTGTCATCTCCGGGTGCCTGGCCGGCACCGTTTTGCCGGAGCACATCAGTCGCCAAATGGCAACGCTCTCCCGCCAAGTGATGCTGCAGGAGATGTTTGATTCACTGATCAATTCATTCAATCAATTTTCAAAGACCTTGCCCCGAACCAAAACCGAGGCCGCTTCGGCTGATGCGGCGAACACCATTGATCTGTCAGG
>JAIFKU010000103.1 GCA_020049495.1 Accumulibacter sp. | reverse complement strand
GCGCAGGCGGGCATTCCCATAGTTACGTGGAATCGAGATGCTCCCCACTACCTCAATCGCCAAAAATGGCGTCTGCATTTGGCCAGCGTTATTACATTGGTTGATATTTACGCCACTCACACCCTCATTGATTCAAATAAATACCGCTTTGCCCCGACCACAATTTATCTGGCCAACGCACTTGAAGCATCGATCTATAGTCCGCCCGATCCCGTTTCTGAGACCTTTTTGCGTTTGCGCGACGAGTCAAGCTACACGGTTGATGTCAGCTTTTTTGGAGGAATGGATGGCACTCGTTACAAGGAAGACGATGATCGCTCTCATTTTTTCATGGCTCTGTCTGAGCGGCTCAAGCGCGAGAACATCAGCCATGTTTTTCGCGAAACCGGTGACATGACTCCAGACCAGCAAATCGCCTTCATTCACGCGTCGAAAATCAATCTGAACTACGGTGCTCGTTGCGAATACAAGGCTACCGTGGCGTCGGGATTGCCCGAAAGATGCTTCGGCATCCCGGGTTGCGGTGGATTTCTGCTTTGCGACAAACGCACCCACGCCCATAGCGATTTCGATGTCGGCAATAACTGGGCCGAATTTGACGATCTTGAGGACTGTGTAGCCCAGATAAAATACTGGCTGGCCCACTTCCAGTCGGCGCGTGACATCGCCGAACGCTGCTACTCTCACGTGATGGCCAGTCACACCTATTGGAATCGCGCGAAGACTTTGCACAAGGCGCTGCTCGCCTGGCATGCGCGTGAGCAAACTGACAACAAGATACTGTTATCTGGCGGTACCCGTGGTTGAGACACTTCAAAAATGGTGGTTGCCGGGATGCCTGTTCGCGATCTACTTCATCTACCCCATCCCGCACACCATTGCCTTGCGCAACCTGCTCCTGCTGGCTGGCCTCGTCGCCTGTCTAGGCCTGATTGTTCGCCACTACAATCATGCCAATTTCTGGCAGCCTCTCGATCCCTTTCGCATCAGCGGCTGGATTCTGCTTTCGCTGACCCTGTGGCTGCTTCTCCAGTCGTCATTCATTTCACCTTATCCGCAACTGGCCCTGGATATGCTGCGCGGCGACTGGTTCGTTGAGCTGCTGGTAGCGGTTACCGGCGGATGTGCCGTTCTGGCCTGTCAATACAGGAAAATCAATCGACCTCTTGCGGCCCTGGTATTGGCACTTTTCGCCCATATCGTTCTGCTGCTCGGCTATCAGGTCTGGCTGTGGGCGCATACGGGAAGCTATCCGTTCGGAGCGACGCCTTTTGCCCAGAAGGATTACCACAGCATGCTGGTAACCACGCTGATCGCCCTGTTGCTGGCCGATCTGGCGTCACTGGCTATCAACAGACGCAGCGCCCTCATGCTGTCGTGGCCAGCGATACTGGCCATGCTGATCATTTCCTGCGTTGCCACAGCGACGCTGCTCGCGCGCAATGCCGTGATCATTACCCTGATCATGTTGTTCATCACGAGTACTCTCTTTTTCTTTCCGGGACGCAAGCGCTTTGGCCGTTGGGCGGCTTCAACCGTTATTGCTCTACTGTTGGCCGCCAGTATCGTTAGCTGGTTCGGTCTGCGCAACGACTCACGTTGGCAAGGCTTCTCCGAAGCGGCCTCAGCCGCTTTTGACACACAAAACAATCTGGCTTGGCTGAACGCACAAGAATATCCACTACCCTTAATGAAAAATGGTCTGCCGGTTGAGGAATCAGCCTACTCACGGCTGGCCTGGGCCAAGGTCGGCCTTGAACAGGTGGCCCGTTACCCGCTTGGCTTGGGCTATGGGCACAAAGCTTTTGGCTGGGCGGTGAATCGTTCGTTCGACGTTAAAACCGGCCACGAAAGTAGCCACTCGGGTTTACTTGACTTCACCCTGGCCAACGGCATTCCCGGCATCATTCTCTGGCTGGCACTTTCAGGCGCTTTAATTGTCGCAGGCTGGCGTGCTTTCAGGGAACAACATTCCCCAGCCGGATTGGCTCTGGTTTTCACCGTTAGCGCTTACCTTGTTCGCTGCCTGCTGGATGGGCATTTGTCGGGGTTCCGGTTTGAAATGTATGCTTTATTGGTCGGCGCACTGGTCATGGCGCAAACACTCGAAACCAAACCATGCAACTGACCCAGATCAACCTCCAGCCTTACTTTGGTGGTGGCGAAGTGTATACGGCATTCCTGTGCCGTGCGCTTGATTGCCTGGGTGTTTCCACTACTTTGTACATCCACCCGGAAGCGGCTTTCTGGGAGCAACTCGGCCTTCCCGTCAGCACACAGCTGATTCCTGCGAAAAATACCGAAGCAATACTCAGCGTCCTGCCACGCAAACCGCTCTGGCTGCTCAGTCATGGCCCTCAGGCGAAACAGATTCTGGCCGTGCGCGAACCTGACTGGCTTCTCACCGCAATGGCCCACATGCCGCTGCAGGGAAGGAACCCGCGCAGTTTTGCCGGGCATGACATGGTCTTCCCGGTTTCCAACTGGGTTCGTGAAGGCCTGATTGCGGCTGGCGCTTCTGTCTGGAAGGAGCCTCTTTATGGTGTCGCAACGCTCGAAAATCGATGCGAAGCGGAAACGGAGGCCATCGTTAGAGCTTCCCGCTTTGATTGGGATCAGCGGAAATTCCGCGATCGCCTGCTTGGCCTGCTGCAACCCTTGGCGCGCCCGTTTGCACAACAGACCCGATTCAATAAACGTCCCGGACTTACGCTCGGAATCGTTTCGCGTCTCACTCCGATCAAACAGTTCCCGCTCCTGTTTTCGCATCTTGCCCCCGTACTGGCGCGTCATCCCCAGGTGCATCTGGAGATTTTCGGCAGTGGGGGTTACGCCTCGGTTCGCGATCTCGACAAAGCACTTTCGCCGATTGCTCATCAGGTTCGTTTCTGGGGACATCAACGCAACGTCGGTGCTGTTTATGCTCAGCTGGATTATCTGATGACCGGCCTTCCGGAAAAGGAAGCACTTGGCCTCAATATCATTGAAGCACAAGCCTGTGATCTGCCTGTACTGGCAGTCAAAGCTCCTCCTTTTACCGAAACGGTTCTTGAAGGACAGAGCGGATTCTTCTATCGTGACCCGCGCGAAGACGGGGGGGCCGATTTTGCGCGTTTGCTCGATCAACTGCTTGATCTGCAGTCTCCGCTGCATCCTGTCCAGGCCACCGAGCATCTGGCCCGCTTCTCACTCGACGCATTGGTCGAACGCCTGCGTCCGGTCGTAAAGTGGGCAGACGAAAGAATGACGAGATGAAAATTCTTGTCATTCGTCGCGACAACATTGGCGACCTCGTCTGTACTACCCCGCTTTTTTCTGCATTGCGGCATCACTTTCCAGAGGCGAAGATTGACGCCCTGGTCAATAGTTACAATGCTCCTGTGCTGGTCGGCAACCCGGAAATCGACCACATCCATGTCTATCGCAAGGCCAAGCACCGGGAACCAGGAGAGTCTCGCTTAAAGATCTGGTGGGAAACTGCTCGTCTGATCCTTCGCCTGCGCAAGGAAAACTTTGACCTGGCTATCGTCGCCACGCCCGCTCGACAGCCAGGAGCACTCAGATTTGCGCAATGTGCCGGTGCAAAACGGATTATTGCTTACGGAAATCCTGGATTTGATAGTTCGCACTCGTCCGCACACAATGACAAGGGTCATGAAACCGAGCTGGTAATGCGCCTGCTGCATCCTCTCGGTATCAAGGATACGCCCGGTCCACTCCGTGTCTTCGCCGATCCCCGACCGGTTGCGGCGAGTTATGTACCGGCGTCGTCAATACAGAAAACACTGCTGATAGGCCTTCACATCTCTGCGCGCAAGCCCGCGCAGCGCTGGCCGGAAGAGCGCTTTTCCGAACTGGCGCACACCTTGCACGCAAGGTATGGCGCAAGGTTTTTGCTATTCTGGTCCCCTGGTGCCGACAACCATCCTCAGCATCCCGGAGATGATGCCAAAGTAGAGCGCCTGCAGGCGCTGTGCAGCGACATTCCGCTTGGTGCCTGCAAGACGGAACGCCTCGAAGAACTGATTTCCGGACTGGCACGTTGTGACCGCATCATTTGTTCTGATGGCGGCGCCATGCACATTGCTGCTGGACTCGGCAAGCCCATTGTCTGTTTCTTTGGCAATTCCGGTGCAGAACGCTGGCATCCGTGGGGGGTTACGTACGAACTTCTGCAAACACCAAGTCGCAATGTAATTGATATTTCGGTCGATGATTCTCTGGCGGCTTTCGCACGACTGGAACAGCGCCTTGCCAAAAATGCCGGGTAATACCCCCGTTGAGATAGTGCACGTCACCTACAACAGCGCAGCGATCCACTGCCTGAACAGGTAAAATGACGGGATGCTCAAGGACTCCATTCCTCTCGACGCAATCCACCGCGTACTGGTCATCAAGCTCCGGCATCATGGCGATGTGCTGCTCTCGTCGCCCGTCTTTTCGGTGCTGAAGGCGCATGCCCCGCAGGCCGAGATCGATGCGCTAGTTTATGGCGACACGGCTGAAATGCTGACTCTGCATCCGGCCATCAATAACATTCATAGCATCGACCGGCATCGGAAGAGTCGCGGTCTGCTGGCGCATGTCAGAGCGGAATGGGCACTTCTGCAGGCATTGCGCAAACGCCACTACGACCTGATCGTTCACCTCACGGACCACCCGCGTGGAGCCTGGATCTCGCGCATGTGCGGTGCACGCTGGGCCGTCGCGCGCAAGGTTTCGGGGCGCGGCGGCTGGTGGAACAATGCCTTTACGCATTTCTTCTCCAGCCCGCGCGCAGCCCTTCGCCACACCGTGGAACTCAATCTCGATGCGCTGCGGCGAATCGGCGTTTTTCCGGCCCAGGATGAACGCCGCCTGTGCCTCGTCGCGGGCGATCAGGCGGATGTCCGGTTGGCTTCACTATTGCAGAATCTGGGGCTTGAAAGCACGTCGTTCATTCACATCCACCCGGCTTCACGCTGGCATTTCAAATGCTGGCCAGTCGAGAAAATGGCCGCACTGATCAGCCGACTCCAGAGTGAAGGGCATCGGATAGTTCTCAGTGCCGCCCCAGAGGCCGCAGAAATTAGCATGATTGAGGCCATTCAGACACGACTTGAACAACCCGTGCCCAGTCTGGCCGGACAACTTTCGCTCAAGGAGCTTGCTGCACTGAGCGCACGTGCACGCTTGTTCATCGGCGTAGACTCGGCGCCCATGCACATTGCAGCGGCCATGGGAATACCTGCGGTCGCACTGTTCGGACCTTCAGGCGACAAGGAATGGGGGCCGTGGGCGGTGGCGCACCGTGTTGTCGCCAGCGATACGCATCCCTGCCGACCCTGTGGCATCGATGGTTGCGGCGGCAGCAAGGTCAGCGATTGCCTGACCTCCCTGTCTGTCGAAAGAGTTCATCACGCCGTTCAGGAACTTCTGGCGGAATGAGCCTTCCCCTTTCCGACAGCGCGAGTCCGAAACCAAACCTCCGTCTCGCAATCATTCGCCAGCGCTACACCCCTTACGGAGGCGCTGAACGCTTTGTTGAACGTGCGCTTGCTGCCCTGATTCGCGAAGGCGCCGAAGTCACGCTGATCACGCGCAATTGGGAAGGTGCGCCACAGGAAGGCTTCATTCAGAAAATCTGCGACCCGGCGTACTCCCGTCTCTTCGGAGGCCGTTCGGCGCGTGACCGGTCTTTTGCAGCCTGCGCCAGACTGGCGATGAGTGAAGGCCGCTACGACATCACCCAGTCTCACGAGCGCATCCCCGGATGCATGATTTTCCGCGCCGGTATGATCACCAGGTTTTCACCCTTTCACCGCAATATCCTGAAGCAGGAAGCGGCGATGCTCGCTTCGCCGGCACTCAAGGCGGTGATTTGCAACTCCGTTCTGGTGCGCAACGAGATGCAACGTTACTATGACGTTCCCGAAAGCAAACTGGTGGTTATCGAAAACGGGGTTGATCTGGAAAGTTTTCACCCTCGGTTGTCCGGAGAGTGGCGTGAGAAACAGCGCTTCGCGCTCGGGATAGCTGCGGACACCCCCGTCTTTCTTTTTGTCGGCAGTGGATTTGAACGCAAGGGCATGCCGCAACTTCTCTCTGCACTGGCCGGCATGACGATGCAGCAGGCCCATCTGGTCGTGGTGGGGCAAGACCGGCAACTGTCTGCTTGCCAGCGGCACGCAGAAAAACTCGGCCTCGGGTCGCGCGTACATTTTGTCGGCCCGCAGCAGGATGTACGTCCCTATTATGGAATGGCTGATGCGTTTGTCCTGCCTACGCGCTACGATCCCATGCCCAATGCCGCACTTGAAGCGATGGCCAGCGGACTGCCCATCATCACCTCCTTGACCTGCGGCATTGCCGCACGCGTTTCCGCAGGAGAAAATGGCTTCGTCTGTGATGCGTTGGACATCAAGCAACTGGCAACGCATCTTGATCAACTGGCTGCCCCGGGCAAGGCCGAAACCATGCGCGCATGCGCACGCGCCGCGGTTCTTGACCTTGATCTGGAGTCCATGGCCAGCAGGCTCATCGGTCTTTACCGTCGCCTGCTATAGAATTAGACCCCTACACCAAAATATTCTGGAACGATGGCATGAAAATCACAGTTATTGGAACCGGCTATGTCGGTCTGGTTACCGGCACCTGCCTGGCTGAAGTCGGCAATGAAGTGCTCTGCGTCGATGTCGATGAACGCAAGATCGGGATTCTCAAATCCGGTGGCATTCCCATTTACGAACCCGGCCTCGAAGACATGGTCAGGCGCAACGTAGCCGCCGGGCGCTTGATCTTCAGTACGGATGTCGAGGCTGCGGTGCATTTTGGCGAGATCCAGTTCATCGCCGTCGGCACACCACCCGATGAGGATGGTTCAGCCGATCTGAGATACGTCATCGCCGCTGCCTGCAACATTGGCCGACACATGAACGGCTTCAAACTGGTCGTGGACAAATCAACGGTTCCGGTGGGTACCGCAGACCGCGTCAAGGCCGCTATTCAGGAAGAACTCCAGGCGCGGGGGCTCGGCATCGAGTATTGCGTAGCCTCCAATCCGGAATTCCTGAAGGAAGGTGCGGCCCTTGAAGATTTCATGAAGCCCGACCGCATCGTCATCGGCACCGACAACGAGAAAGCCACGCAACTCCTGCGCAGTCTCTATGCGCCCTTCCAGCGCAACCATGAACGGCTTGTCGTCATGGATGTGCGTTCGGCCGAGCTGACCAAATATGCGGCCAACGCCATGCTGGCCACGCGCATTTCATTCATGAATGAACTGGCCATTCTGGCCGAGAAACTGGGTGCCGATATTGAGCAGGTTCGCCACGGCATGGGTTCCGACCCGCGCATCGGCTACCACTTTCTCTATGCCGGTTGTGGCTACGGAGGTTCCTGCTTCCCCAAGGATGTTCAGGCGCTGCAACGCACCGCACAAGAAAATGGCGCCCCGCTGCGCGTGCTTAACGCGGTTGAAGAAGCCAATGAAGCTCAGAAAATGGTGCTCATCACCAAACTCCGGGCACACTTCGGCAGCGATCTTAAAAACAGGCACTTTGCCTTGTGGGGCCTTGCTTTCAAACCCAATACCGACGACATGCGCGAAGCACCCAGCCGGGTCATGATGGAAGCGCTATGGCGCATGGGCGCGACGATCGCGGCCCATGACCCTGCCGCCATGGATGAAACACGCCGCATCTATGGCCAGCGCAGCGATCTGACGCTGGTGGATAATCCGATGGCGGCCTTGCAAGGCGCCGATGCGCTGCTCATCGTCACCGAGTGGAAAGCCTTCCGCAGCCCCAACTTTGACAGCATGAAAGCCC
>JAIFKU010000114.1 GCA_020049495.1 Accumulibacter sp. | reverse complement strand
ACCCATCGGGTGACTCCTCAACGTAACCGCAAACCCATAGTCTGCCGCCATTTCGGCGAATTGGATCAGCGGTAACTCAGTTTTTTAGGATCAATCGGTGTTCATCCCCGAGCGAAACGGGGTCAGAGTGCAATGGCACTAACTTAAGCTTTTGACATCGGCTATTTCAGTTCCACAACAAGCAGTTGCCAAGACAGTGGGAAGAAAGCGTCGTCCCGGCGAAAGCGCCCCGCAGGAAGTGCCCTTGGGGTGCCGGGACCCAGTATCGGAGCACCATTCTGGACACCGGCTTTCGCCGGTGTGACAGGCTTTTGCGAAAGCTGGCGGGATAGTTTTTCGATGCCATAATCTTAAGGTAGTGCCATGGGGGTCAGAGTGATTTGGCGCCCCATCCCCTTCGGCACCGCCGAGCAGCGTCATTGCGCCGGAGGAAGTACCCTTGGGTGGCGGGGGTCGCCTACTTTTTGCTTCCTTTTTCTTGTCCGACCCAAGAAACAGTAACTCGCCCGTCAGGGGCGAAACCCTCCATCTGCAGCACCCCGGCTACAACTCCAGCATCCACGTCTGCCCCTGAAAATCGGCCCCGAATTTCTGCCCGCGTTCTTCGTCAACCAGCTTGAAGCCCGCGGCTTCATAAATACGCCGGGCGGCAAGCAACTGGGCGTTGGTCCATAGCGTGAGGCGTTGGTAGCCCTTGGCACGAGCAAAGCGGATACATTCCCCGGCCAACCGTCCGCCAATACCCAGACCGCGCGCCTGCGGTTCGACGAAAAGCAGGCGCAGGCGGGCAAGATCCTCCGTTTCGCGCATGAGGAAGACGGAGCCGACGATCTCGTCGTTGCGCTCAGCAATCCAGGCGCGCTCGCGTCTGGGATCGAAGTTCTTTACAAACCCGGCGGCGATCTCGGCAACCAGTGCTTCGAAGCTTTCGTCAAAGCCCAGCTCGCTGGCATAGTAAAGGCCTTGCCGATGCGTTATCCAGCCGATGTCGCCCACCTGCAAGGGGCGCAGGATGTAGGGCACAGGGGGTTCGCCGGCATGGGTCAACAAGGCCGTGATGGTCTGCATGGCCCGCAGCAGACTGTGCTGGCGGGCTTCATCCAGATGCGCGACGAGGCTGGCGGCCTGTTCCCTGGAGGCCTCGTTCAGCGGAGCAAAGGTAGCGCGCCCGGCTTCGGTCAGGCTCAGCGACGTCTCGCGGCCATCGATGCTGGAAACAGCCCGGCTGATCAGACCGCGCGCCTCGAACTTCTTGAGCAGACGGCTGAGGTATCCGGCGTCTAGCATCAGTTCCTTGCCCAGCGCGCGCGCCGTGCCCGTTTCGCATTGCGCCAGTTCGAAGAGAACGCGCGCTTCGGTCAGCGAGAACTCGCTGTTCAGCAGGCATTCCTCCAGCAAACCCAGTTGCCGGGTATAGAAACGGTTGAAACGGCGAATGCTTTCCGCTGTTTCAACGTTCATCCTGGCTGTTTCCATCGTCCTGCTCCGGTACATTGATGAACCGGAGAATAGGATTATTGGTTGCCCTAGTCAACTAATTGATTGCTTTTAATATCATTCGGATTTGCCAAGGATGGCAAGACCCAGACTGACGATTTTCCAATGACTTGCGCAAAATTGTAATAAACCATCGCTGCAGATCAGCTTTCCATGTAGGCCTTGAACCGGCCAAGACCCTCTTCGATCATGGCCATGTCGATGCCTGAATAGGCAAAGCGAAGGTAACGCTGGTTTTCACCCGGCAATGCGCGACCGAAGTGCAGGCGGGTGCAAAACGAAACCCCCGTCGTGTGCAACACATCCCGGCGGAATTTTTCGTAATCCGAAATGCCCTTGATGGCCATGGCTTCTGTCGCATTGGGAAAAAGATAGAAGGTGGCCTGCGGTTTCAAACACTTTATCCCCGGGATGCTGTTGAGCCTGTCCACTGCCGTGTCACGTCGCGCCTTGAGCGTTTGTACAATCTGCCGGACACCCGCCTGATCACCGGTCAAGCCTTCAATGGCGGCATGCTGTATGAAGTGGGCGGTACACGACTCGTCATTCAGATTCAGTTTGGCAATCCAGTCGATGATGCTCTTCGGGCCGATGGCTGCACCGAGCCGCCAGCCGGTCATGGCAAAACGCTTGGAAAAGGTGTAGAGAATGACGCAGCGTTCAACCATGTCCGGCAAGGAAACGAGGGAACGCGACTTGCCCTCATAGCGCATATCGAAATAGGCCTCGTCACACAAAACATACAGATTGTACTTGCGCACGATTTCGGCAATCTGCTGCATTTCTTCCGGTGTTGATTCGGCACCGCTCGGATTATGCAGGTCGTTGTAAATCAGCAATCGCGTCCTGGGCGTGATGGATTTTTCCAGCGATTCAACGTCGAGCCGGTACTGCCCGTCGACTTCCCTGTACGAATAGGGAAGGCCGACGCCACCATGGAACTCGATCATCGATTCGTAAATCGGATAACCGGGATTCGGATACAGGACCTCGTCGCCCGGATTCATCAAGGTCATGATGAACTTGCCGATGACCGGTTTGCCGCCCGGCTGGATGGCGATATTGTCGGCGCTATAACGGGTACCATGTGTAGCGTTGATGTCAAACGCCAGCGCATCGCGCAGTTCGACAATGCCGGCATTCGAGCAATAGCCGGTTTTTCCATCCAGCAAAGCCTTGTGCGCAGCAGCGATGATGTTATCCGGTGTTCGGATATTGATGTCACCGAGGTGAAACGGGAATATGACCTTACCCTTGGCCTTCAACGCGGCGGCTTCCTGGGAGACTGCAAACGCAGTTTCTGTCCCGAGCCTGGTTAGCCTCTCTGCAAACATCTTGAGAACCTCGCTATCAATGGAATAATGGAAATCGGTAGTGCTTAAATTATTTTAGTCGTCGAGAATTCATGCGACCGGATCGCTCAGCAAAGAGCCCGGCGCCCCGGTCACCAGGGCTGTCATTCCAGTTCCCGACACGTTCACTTCGACAGGATCCGATGCAGTTGGGTACTCAGATTTCGCGCTTCTTCGGCCGTCGGCGTAGAGGTCTGGATGAAAAGTCCCTTGCGACCGAAAAAGTCGACGAGCTTTTCTGAATACGCGGCCAAGTCCACCTGGGCATCATCCCCGCCGTGGTCCCACCAGTAATGCCTGAGGTACAAGGCGGTCTTTCCGGCCGCCGCGTCCCTGATAACGTCCCAGTTCGGGGTCTGCGGGATGGTGAAATCCAGACCGGTAAGACCTTCGATCTCCATCATCGGCGCGACAACGTTCTGAACATCCCCGCACGAATGGACGACGATACCGCCGAACGCGCGGGAAATCTCGCTGTTGTACTTCACGCCGAATTCGCGGTAGAGGTTGGGCGAGAGCAAAGCCGCCGTATCGTCCGAAACCCGCACCCCCGCTGCGCGCGGGACGTACCACATTTCGTGAGACACCGAGTGCAGGTTGTCAATCCGCCGGAACTGCTCTTGCACATAGGCGATCGTCGCCTTGGTGATCTTGTCCATCAGGACATGCACCTCGTCCGGGAAGATCATCAATGCTTCAATGAATGAGGTGTATTCCCATATGAGAGAAGCCGTAACGAGAGGAGAAGGCACGTTGATCACCCGTAGAGGCAGCGGTGAAGTTTTCTGCATGAACTCGACCCGCTTCCAGGCCCGTTGATACACCGGATTGGTCGCCGGATCGGGGAGCTTCAAGGAGTGGACGTCGTCGAGATTCTCTTCCTTAAGGAGTGGCTTGATCCACGGATCGGCCTCATCGTTGGGCGTCTCGGCACAACCGAAGGCGGCGGCGATGATGCCGATGCCGAGGTTCGGCTTGATGTTGGGCATGCCGTAATCGTCAATCCCTTCACGGGACTTGTGGTATTCGACATTCCAATCGATCTCGGCCTGGTCGCTTTCAAAGAATCGCTTGAAACTCCCATGGAAACCGCCGACCTCGATCAGGAAAGGGACTTCCGGCACGGCCTCAAGTCGCCCATTCTTTTCGATGCGCGCCTTCTTCTCCTCGATGCTCAGCATTTTCACTCTCCCTTATCGCGAAACGCCCATCAACAGGTTGGGCAGCCAGGTGACGATTTCCGGAATGAAGGTGATCATCACCAGAACGGTACCCAGAGGAATGTAGAACGGGGCAGTGGCTTTTACGATCCGGTCAAATGAAATCCCGGAGACCTGCTGCATGACGAACAGTACGATGCCGAAGGGCGGCGTCAGCAGACCGATCATCAGGTTGAGCACCATAACCACGCCGAAATGGGTCGGGTCGATACCGACTTTAAGGATGACCGGCATCAAGATCGGGGTGATGATCAGGATGGCGACCGTCGAGTCGAGGAAACAACCGACGATCAACAAAAACACGTTGATCAGCATGAGGATATAAATCGGGTCGGTCGTCAGCGCGACAATCCACTCACCGATATAAATGGTGAATCCGGACTTCATCAGGATCCAGCCGTAGAACGACGAGGTGGCAACGACAATGCCGATGATAGCCGATTCCCGGGCGGTCTCGATGAATACGCGCGCGACGTCCTTAAGACTCAGTTCACGATAGATCAGCACGCCGAGGACCAAAGCGTACACGGCGGCCACGGCGGCCGCTTCGGTCGGCGTAAAGACTCCGGACCAGATGCCGCCCAACAGGACGATCGGGGTGAGCAGCGGAAGAAATGCCTCGACGAAGCTTTTCGCCGCGATCTTGAGCGTTGGAAAAGGTTCGCGCGGATAGTTTCGCTTCTTGGCGTAATAGTGAACCATCAGCATCATTGTTGCGCACATAAGGAAGGCCGGAACAACGCCGCCGAGAAAGAGGCGACCAACTGACGCTCCCGAGACGAAGGCGAAGACGACCATCGGGATGCTCGGCGGAAATATCGGTCCTATCGTCGAGGACGCAGCGGTTATCGCCACCGAGAAATCGTCGTCGTAGCCGGCCTGCTTCATGGCTTTGAGTTCGATCTGGCCGAGACCCGCGGCGTCGGCGACTGCCGCCCCCGACATGCCCGCGAAGATGAGGCTCCCAACAATGTTCGCGTGTCCCAGTCCGCCCGGCATAAAGCCGACCAGCGTATTGG
Source organism: Accumulibacter sp. (assembly GCA_020049495.1). GTDB lineage: Bacteria > Pseudomonadota > Gammaproteobacteria > Burkholderiales > Rhodocyclaceae > Propionivibrio. The sequence goes on along the minus strand of JAIFKU010000114.1, from coordinate 14,659 downwards.
CAAAACCAAAAAGCTTGTTGGTGATTCCAGCCGTATTCATCAGTTTTGCTGCGAGGATGAACAGGGGAATGGCCACCAGCAGAAAATTCTGCATGCCGAAAAGCATTTTCTGCGACAGAATGGTTGCGAAGATCGGCGACGACGATCCAAGAATACTCGAATACAAGGCCGCGGCGCCAAGTCCGAAGCCGACGGGAATTCCAATCGTCAGCAGAGCGATGAGCCCGAGTGTCAGCATGTAAATCATTGCACGCCTCCGGATGCGGCAGCGACGGTAAATTTACCCCGGATATCCTGAACGGTGTTCAGAACCAGGAAAATACTCATGGCAGCACCGGAAACCAGGAGGACCGCGTACATATACCCGATCGTCATCCAGTCGACGGTCGGCAAACTCGTGTTCCAATAGGACGCGGCATTTTCAAAAGCGCCGTAGGCGAAAGTAATCATGAAGGGCAATACGATCAAGCGCCCGACGATGCGCATGATGCGTTTTAATAGCGGCGGAGCTGCGTCGAGGCCCATCGTGATGGTGATGTGCGCCTCTTCTTGCGTGATGTAAATGGCGCCGATGAACACGATGAACGCGAAACTATACTGAATAAGCTCTTCCGACCATGACGCGGATATCTCGAAAACCGAACGGAACAGAATCTGACCCACGGTCATCAACAACAAGAGAACCAACATGCCGGCGTTTACCGCCTCTGCGATCTTTTTCACAGAAAATTCCTTTAGGGGGAAAATTTGAAGGCGACGCGGAAGCACTGGACTCCGGCGTCGCCCTCGATGCTGAAAAGTCCTACTTGATGGCGCGAACCTTGGCGAAATAAGCAGCATCCCACTCGGCTTTCGCGAAAGCCTCGACAGCGGGAGCGACGGCTTTCTGGAACGCAACCGTATCGACCTCGATCAGGGTCATGCCCTTTTCAACCAGTTGCTTCACATACTCCGCGTCGCCGTTCTTGGTCAGGGTGTTGGCGAATGCGACCCCTTCTGCCATAGCCTTGGTCAGCAGGTCCTGATCGGTTTTGGACAGCGTGTTGAACCACTTCATCGAGGCCTGGATACGAGCGGCGGAGTAGATGTGCTTGGTGGCGATCAGGTACTTCTGCGCTTCGTAAAACTTGTAGTTCAGGATCGTCTCGGGCGGATTCTCCTGGGCTTCCACTGCGCCAGTCTTGAGCGCCATGTAGACTTCGCCGAAGGCGACGGTGACGGGGAGGGCGCCGACGGATTCCCATGCCTTGGTCCAGGCCTTGACCGGCGGCAGCCGGATCTTCAGGCCCTTGACGTCGGCGACGGTCTTGATCGGACGATTGGCGGTCATGTAACGCGCACCACGGAGGATGACGCCGACCGTACGCACACCCTTCTCCTTTTCGATCATGTCAGCAATCTGCTTACCTGCGTCGCCGTTCCAGTACTTCCAGAACTGGTCAACGTTGGTGAACACGTACGGAACTTCGGCGACCGCATACTTCGGGAAGAAGGTGGAAATGTCGTTCGATCCGATGGCGCCGTATTCCACGGAACCGGTCGACAGCAATTCAAAGGTTTGTCGCTCGTCGCCCATGGCGTTGGCGGCGTGGATTAGTACGTCGATCTTGCCGCCTGAGCGCTCGGTCACGAGCGACTTGAACTTCTGGAGACCCTTGTCCTGAGGTGAATCGGGCGGGAAGGTGGAAGCGACGTTGACCACCATCTTCTTCGCGCTTGCCTGGGCGAACACGGGCGCCGCAAGGGCGAAAAGGGCGAGGCTTACGACAGCCGACGTGAGAACGGTACTGAACTTCTTCATAAAAATCCTCCTTGAAATGGACTGCATGGGATAGCCGCTGATTCAATCGGCCAAAATCAGGCGCTGTGCATACTCGCTCAGGTTTTGCCTGAAATAATCGACCGGATGCTCTCGTATTACTTTGCTGATGACCGTATTCTTCAAATGCTTTTCGACAACTCCTTCACCGCATCACTTCTAATCACTTCTAATCACTTCTAATCACTTCTATTATGGAAGCCCCCATCGGCTGCCAGCAAACATTTAGATCCTTGCTTTGGACGTATTTCGCTTGCAGTCCCGGATTTCCGTCGATTCACCACTTCCCTGAGGCCATCCTCTCCGATTCTGATGCACGCTTCCCTGACGGGTTTTCTGCTTATTCCCTGCCGCGTCGACATTTCCGACTCGCTGACCGACTGTCCGGGTTCAATAAAGGACAGGAAATCCAATGCGTTTTCGGCAAGTATGGCTGACACCGGGTGCTGCCGTCAATCGCCGAGGTGGTCAAGGACCTTCTTCACGGTGCCCGTATCGTTAACGGCGTGGCCCAGGGCCATGAAGGCGATGTTCCGCGCCCCGGGAGTACTTCCTCAACGCAGCTTCGCTGCTCCTTCGGGGCGCACCTCAAGAGTACTTCCTCAGTGCAGCTTCGCTGCTCCTTCGGGGCGCCTTATTCATCTGGCCTTTGCCCAGAACCTCGGGCGGATGAGAGAATTACGACCTTTCTCGTTCTTCTGGAGTCTTGATGCAACACTTTGCCAGCGACAACTATGCCGGAATCTGCCCCGAGGCTTTGCAGGCGCTTATCGCTGCCAATAGCGGACATGCTCCGGCCTACGGGGAAGACGACTGGACCCGACAGGTTTCCGATCGATTACGCGAGGTATTTGCCACCGATTGCGATGTCTACTTTGCTTTCAATGGCACTGCAGCCAATTCACTGGCACTCGCTTCGCTTTGCCAAAGTTACCACAGTGTCATTTGCCACGAGGTGGCTCACGTTGAAACCGATGAATGTGGCGGGCCTGAATTCTTCTCTAACGGCTCAAAACTGCTTACGGCAAGCGGCAGCAACGGAAAACTGACACCGGAATCCATTCTTGAGGTCATCTCGCGTCGCAACGACATCCACTACCCGAAGCCGCGCGTCATCTCCCTCACGCAATCCACTGAAGTCGGAACGGTTTACCTCCCCGGTGAAGTTGCCGCCATTGCAGAGACGGCACATCGAAACAGGGCGCACGTTCATATGGACGGCGCCCGTTTTGCCAACGCAGTAGCCTCTCTCGGAGTTGATCCGGCAGAAATCACCTGGCGTGCGGGAGTCGATGTGCTTTGCTTTGGCGGCACCAAGATGGGGCTACCCGTGGGTGAAGCCATCGTGTTCTTTGATCGTACGCTTTCGGAGGACTTTGCCTGGCGCTGCAAGCAAGCCGGTCAGTTGGCCTCCAAGATGCGTTTCCTGTCTGCTCCCTGGCTGGGTCTGCTGGCAGATAATGCCTGGCTGCGTCACGCTCATCACGCCAACGCCATGGCACAACGCCTGGCCGCTGGTCTAGCATGCGTTGCAGGCGTCGAACTGATGTTCCCGGTCGAAGCCAATGGCGTTTTCGCAAACCTGCCGGCTGAAGTCGTGGATGGTTTGCGCCAGCGGGGCTGGCGTTTTTACACTTTCATTGGTGCGGGTGGTGCCCGCTTCATGTGTGCCTGGGACACCACACCGGAAAATGTTGATGCCCTGCTCGCGGATTTACACGATCTGAGCGCCTGAGTGGATCCACACGCGACTTGAGAGAAGAAGAATAATTCCACTGACTCCGGGGAATAATAAAGGCGATTACTGGTTGCCAGCACTGCGGCAGCAGCGAGTTGGCGTCGATTGGCGCCAATGCACAAGGCTTGAGCAGGGTGTTACCGGTTGCCGGGTAACGGATTATATGGACGACGGATCCGGCATAGCCCAGGGGGTGCGCCTGCGCAAAAATAGTCCAGAAGTTCTGATGCTTATTCGCACAGGATCACAGGTGGTTCGCTCCTGTAATCAATGCGCCAATGTCCTGGATTTGAGCCCCCACGCCACCCGCGTGCCGCCGGCCACCGTCGCCCCTGCCACCCAGAAGACACTGGCCACACCGACCGCCGCACCGGCGGCGCCGAACAGCATGGGCATGACAATTCCCGAGGCGTTGATTGTCAGCATGCGCAGGCCGAGAGCCTCGCCATGGCGGTGTTCGTCGGTGATCTGGTGCAGGGCGCTCAGAATCATCGGCTGCACCGAACCGAGCGAAAATCCGAGCAGTACCGAGCAGATGCCCATCGCCAGGGGCGACTGCAAAAGTGGGTAAATGCCGAACAGCACCCCGGTCGAGGCCATCGCGGTCGCCATCACCGCCCACTCCTGCAAGCGTGCCGCGATCAAGGGCATCGCCACGCGGATCAGTGTGGCCGCAATGGCAAAGACGCCGAGGATCGTGCCGATGACCGAGGCACTGAACCCGCGCTCGTGACCAAGCAAGGGCAGCACAAAGGTGTGCACGTCCCAGCACGCCGCCAGGATCCAGTTGATAAGCAAGAGCCGACGCATCTGCGGTTCGGCCAGCAGTTCCCGGGAGCGCAGCCTGGGGGCGCCCTCTGTGCGGACCTGGCGCGGTAACTCGGGGGTGTCGCGCACCCAGAACCACGAAGCTACCGGTAGCACCGCGAACAAGGCAAAAGCGCTACGAAAGCCGGCATGGTCGATCAGCAATCCGGCGGAGAAGGGCCCGACAAAATTCGCTATCGACGGAGCTACGGCCAGCCAGCTAAAGATCTGCCTGATCTGCAGCGGGTTGTCTGCCATGCGGCCAGCATGCCGCTGCAGCGCAATCACGGCAACGCCGGTCGCGCCGCCGCTCAGCAGCGCGGCCAGGCAAAGTACTGGAAATACGGGCCACAGTGCCGCCAGACCCGCACCAACGACGGTTGCACCGACGCTGATGGCCACCGGACGCTTCAGGCTGTGACGGTCGGCATAGCGACCGGCAGGCAATGAAAGGAAGACCTGGGCGAGCGAGAACAGCGACAGCAGCACGCCCACCGCCAGCGGGCTGTAGCCCTGGCGCAGAGCCAGCAAGGGCGCAGCCATGCGGATACCGGACATGCACGCATGAATGCATACCTGTACGGCGATCAGGCGCGCCAGAGGCCCGCCCAGGCCGATGCCGGGCTTCATTTCTTTGCTGAACGGGTTGACACGCAGAGCCTCCACATACGGCGGGTCCAGGCCCGGGTCGTCTTTTCGATTGTGGCCAGCACGATCAGCCAGCCGCTTGCAGGCAGGTGATGATCAAGGACATCGCCTGCTCGAACTCTGGTGGCCGCTCGGACAATAGCGGAAACAGCCGCTCATGTTGCGCATCCGGGACGACATGCAGCTTGCGCCAGGATGATTTCCGCGCGGACTGAAACAGCCGCTCGGGTATTTCGGGCGGGATCACCGTGTCGTGCTCTGCCGCGATGACCAGCAGCCGTCCGCTGAATTCGGCAAGTATATCCCAGGCATCGGTCTTGTCCCAGCTCCGCTCCTGACGAATGGCCGCAGTGAATCCGGCACCGAAGGGAAGTTCATACGCGGCCGGAATATACACGCCGGGCACGACAAGAACCAGCGCCTCAAGCTTTCGCCTTTCGAGCAGCTTGATCGCGTTGTAAGCGCCCATGCTGGTGCCGACAACGGCCTGGATTGAAGGGCCTTGCCGTGCGTCGATGACGGCTTCGGCCTGGCGCGTCCGGCTGACGAGCGAAGACTCGTGCACTGATCCACCGGTTTCGCCGTGCCCGATGCAGTCAAACGCCGTCGAACCGATACCACGCCCATGCAAGGCGCTGCGCAATGCGGCGAACCTGCCGCGCTCACTGCTGCCGGCACCGTGTATGAGCAAAGTCTGCCGGGTCGTACGACCGGCGCAGTAATCGCCCTTGACGATCTGGCCTGAACATGCGACCACAAAAGGAACAAGCCTGGTCCGGGTCATATGGCGTCTACGGGCTGAATCATTGTTTCAAGCTGACTGTTCCGGTGTAGTTTCCTGGCGCTATTCCTGTCGCCTAATCCAGCCTGAGTGCCATCTTCATGATCCTGAATACATCCGTGTTGTGCATCAAGCCGCCGATTCTCTTCGCCCCCGGCCCTTGCCCGGCCAGAAACAGCGGCGAGGCCGTATGCGTCTGGCTTCCCCAGCCCACACGCAGATACGGGCGCAAGACGAAAGCCAGTGAATGCAAATTGTCGCAACTGTAGTTGTAGGGATCAAGTTTCTTGATACTGTCGCTGGCCACGGTCCGTGCTTCATCCTCGGTCAGGTCGATGTCCATGCCTTGCTTGACGACTTCCTGGATTCTTTCCGGCGTCGGCTGCTTGCCCCATTTCGCCTCCATGGTCTGGAAGGAAGCCTGTACTTTGGCGATGGCCTGCAGATCCATGCCGACATAGCTCTTGCTGTCCTTGCTGTTGCCAATCAACGACATGCCGCCGGTTTCATGATCGGCGGTCACCAGGACCAGGGTATCGGGATGCTTCATGGCAAAGTCCATGGCCACCCCGACGGCCTCGTCGAAAGCCAGGGTATCGCGAATGGTGGCTGCCGCATCATTGCGATGTGCGGCATGATCAATGCGACCGCCTTCGATCATGACAAAGAACCCGTTCCTGTTTCCGGACAGAATCTGCAAGGCTTTATCAGCCATCTCGGCCAGGCTGGGTTCTGCCGTTTGCGCACGATCGATCTCATAGACCATGTTACCCATGTTGAACAGGCCGAGAATTTTTCCGGCCGGCGCAGCCTTCAATTCGGCGGAATTTCCGACCACGGTGTAACCGGCGTTTTTCGCTTCCTCGACCAGATTGCGGTTGTCCTTGCGCTGTCCGCCTTCGCTGGCCGGCAGAAAAAATTGCTTGCGTCCGCCCATCAGCACGTCTACGCCGAATTTCAATTGCTGCTCGGCCACCGAGTTCTCATCCGAACGATTGGGCACATGCGCGGCAAATGCGGCTGGAGTGGCGTCCGTGATACCTGAGGTGGTCACCAGTCCGGAGGCCATTTTCCTTTCCCTGGTCATCTCCATGATCGTCTTCACCGGAACGCTGCCGTCAGCAGTCATGCTGACGACCCCCGCCGTCATCAGCTGTCCGGTGGCGATCTGCCCGGCCGCCGCTGCCGATTCAGTGACGATGGCGTCCGCCGAATCGTTCATGAGCAGGGCTGTCCGGCCACTTTTCATCAGTCCGGACATGCGCAGATCCCGGTTGAGAACCCGGTTGCTGTAATGCCAGGCGGCGGCAAAGTGACTGGGGCCCATGCCATCGCCGATGAGCAGGATGACGTTCCTGGCGCGCAAGGGAATTTGTTCAGCCTGTCCCTCCAGAGGCAGATAGGCCACGAAAAGCGCAAACACACACACCAGCAGACGGGATAGTCTCGTTTTCATCTTGTTCTCATTGATCAGAATGGGATTCAAGCCGATACAAGCTCTTGCGATGGCGCGTCACGAACGCTTGCAGGCAAAATCATAGTCTGCGGGATAGTGTCTTCCGGGTCAATGCGCTTATACTCTGACCAGGCTTTTGGCCGCCTGCACGGAGGCGTGCACTTGTCATAACCTTTCCGACACGGAACCATCGATGACGACCAACGAGTGGATCGGCAGCCTGGCCGCCATCCTGACCACGATTTCATTCATTCCCCAGGTTTGGCAGATCTGCAAGACTCGCCACACCAAGGACATATCCCTGCGCATGTACATACTATTTACCTGCGGCGTCGGTCTGTGGCTGATCTATGGATTACTGCTCGCGGCCTGGCCGATCATCATTGCCAATGCCGTCACACTGGTACTGGCGGGGACGGTACTGATCCTCAAGATGCGCCACGGCTAGTCGGCCAGAAACAATCAGACTGACTGGTTTTTCAGCCTCTTTTTCATGAACCGGCCAAGCAGGTTTTGCCATGCCCACCACAGCCTGATCCCCAATAGTCCGGCGACCACGGCGGCATAGATGCTGACCGTGCCAAAATCGTTCTTGCCGGCTTTGTGCCACCAGTAATGCAGGATCGCCGCGATGGCGATGAGGTAGACGAGGCGGTGCAGCCGCACCCAGTACACACCCAGGCGGCGCATCATGCCCCTTGTTGATGTTGCAGCCAGCGGTATGAGAAAAACAAAGGCCGTAAAGCCGGCGGTAATGAACGGGCGCTTGAGGACATCCTTCCACATGTCGGCCGGATCGAGGTTATGGTCAAGCCAGAACCAGATGGAAAAATGCAGCAGTGCATAGAAAAAGCTGTACAGGCCGAGCATGCGCCGCAGCTTCAGCCACTGTGACTGGCCGCTCAGTCGCCGCAGTGGCGTCATCAACAGCGAGAGACACAGAAAAACCAGCGCCCAGGTACCGGTCGAACGGGTAACGAATTCGAGCGGATTGGCGCTGAGCCCGTCGTTCATGCCCAGCCAGACCAGCCGCAGCAAGGGCAGCAGGCTGGCCAGAAAGACCGTCAGACGAAAAAACTGGAAGGCCGGCATGGGGCGATGCAGCTATCCTTCAGAAAAACTTTTTCAAGTCCATGCCGGCATAAAGCGCCGCGACCTGTTGCGCATAGCCGTTGAACGGCAGCGTCTTGCGCTTGGGCTCGAAGAGGCTGCCACTCTCGCCGATACGGTATTCGACCGACTGGCTCCAGCGCGGGTGATCGACGGCCGGATTGACATTCGCGTAGAAGCCGTATTCCTCCGGCGCAGATACCTGCCAGCTATTCTTCGGCTCGCTTTCGGTGAAGCGGATGCGGACAATCGACTTGGCGCTCTTGAAACCGTATTTCCAGGGCACGACGAGGCGGACCGGCGCGCCGTTCTGCTTCGGCAGCACTTCGCCGTAAAGGCCGAAGACAAGAAGTGTCAGCGGATGCATGGCTTCGTCCATGCGCAGGCCTTCGACATACGGCCAGTCGAGTACCGGAATGGACAATCCCCGCATTTGCTTTTTGTCGGCCAGAGTGATGAACTCGATATATTTGGCGCTGCCGGTCGGTTCGACGCGACGGATCAGTTCGGCTAGCGGCATGCCGATCCAGGGGATCGCCATCGACCAGCCTTCGACACAGCGCATGCGGTAGATCCGTTCTTCGAGCGGGGCCAGCTTGAGCAGTTCGTCGATGTCGTAAACCCTGGGTTTTTTGACGTGACCCTCGACCGCCACCGTCCACGGCCGGGTGATCAGCGTGCCGGCGTATTTCACCGGATCGGCCTTGTCGGTGCCGAATTCGTAGAAATTGTTGTAGGTGGTGGCGTCCTTGTAACGCGTCAGCTTTTCTTTCAAGGCAAACTGTGGATTGGACCGGGCTGCCAGTTTGACGCTGCCGGGATTGGTGGAGCCAGTTTCGGCAAAGGCACTGCGCGCAAAGAAAGAGGCAAGAGCAGTGCCGAAGGTACCGGCTGCGGCGGCACGTATCCACAGGCGACGCTGTTCGAAGATTTCGCGCGGGGTGATTTCACTGGGGGCGATCGGGGTGCCCAGTTCGTTATGACGGTTCATCTCCAAGCTCCATTCGACAATGCCTGATTTTAATAGTGGCTTACTCCCGCCTGACTCGCCAATAGCGTCGGCTTGCTGGTCCGGGTCTCCGATAAAGAACACATTTACTGCAAAAGGTTCCGGGTTCTCCCCCGGACAACGCTATTATTGACGAAAAATCGAGCGTCCCTGAGATCAACCCGAGGCTTTTTGCCATGAATCCTAAACTTTCCCTGTCCTTTGCCCTCGTCCTGATGGCCTCCTCCGCCTTTGCGGAAAGAATCGGTTGTGTCACCACTGAATGGAAACTGATCGGCGCCAATCACAAGGTGTGCGTCGAATCCTTCGCCGACCCCAAGGTGCCGGGCGTCACCTGCCACGTCAGCCAGGCCAGGACCGGCGGTGTCAGCGGGTCGCTCGGACTGGCGCAGGATCCCTCGCAATTCTCGCTGGCCTGCCGGCAGACCGGCCCGATCACCCTGCCTGACAAATTGCCGAAGGAAGCCACGGTGTTCAGCGAAGACACCTCGATCTTTTTCAAGGAAACCCGCGTCATGCGCCTGTGGGATGAGGCCAATCGCACGCTGGTTTATCTGGCCATCAGCCGCAAACTGATCGACGGCGCTCCGGCCAACAGCATCTCGACCGTTCCCGTCATGCCCTGGGGTGGCCGCTAAAGTATTCGCTTGGCCGTTCCGGGAAGGCCGTAGAATGTCGCCCTGCCCAAAGGCCTCCCGATCAAGTCCAGCTTACATGCACAAGAAAACCCACCTCGCCGAATTCATGCTCCTCATGGTTGCCATCGTGTGGGGCATCAATGCGCCTATCATCAAGCTCGGGCTGCAATTCATCCCTCCCCAGCCCTATAACGTCGCCCGCCTGATCGTGGCCAGCATCGTCGCCCTGATCGTTCTCTGGCTGTCGGGCAGTTACCGCCGCGTCGAGCGGGCCGACCTCTGGAAGTTCTTTCGCATCAGCGCCTTCGGTTTCTTCATTTTCCAGCTTTTTTTCACCGAGGGCATCCAGCGCACCACGTCGGGCAATGCCTCATTCATGCTTTGCCTGATGCCGGTAAGCGTGCTGCTGATCAACAAGTTTTTCGGTCTGGAAACGATCACCCGGGCCGTGGTGGTCGGGATCGCCTGTTCGATTTCGGGCATTGCGCTGATCGTCATCGGCGCCGGCCGGGAAGTCAGTCTGGCCGGCAACCATTTGCTGGGCACCGTGTTCATTCTCGCTTCCCAGGCCGGTTATGCGTATTACACGGTGTTCTCGAAAGAGTTGCTCGAACGCTATTCCAGCTATCAGGTCTCGGCCTACCTGATGCTCATCACCACGGCCTTGATTCTCGCCATATCAGTGCCCGACGTGATGCGCGTGCGCTGGAACGAAGTACCCGGTGTGGCCTGGTCCAGCGTCCTGTTCTCCGGCATTCTGGCGCTCTGCGTGTGCAATTTTCTCTGGATCTGGGGCGCCGGCGTCATCGGCACTTCGCGGGTAGCCATCTTCAACAATGTTTCCCCCGTCTTTGCCGTCATCACCGGCTACTTCCTGCTAGGCGAAACCTTTGGCCCTTTGCAGGCGGCCGGGGCGATGTGCGTCTTTGCCGGCGTCTACATCACGCGCAACCGGGATCGCTTCTTCCTGCGCAAGGAAGCCGGCGCACCGCACTAACAACTCCGGAATCCTTGCTGAGGGCTTTTGCTGCCGCCTTTATCGTCAATACCCCTGTAGCCAGAACAGTCAGGCCGTACCGGAACCGCAGGCGGCACGGCACAGCCGGTCGGCAACGGCGGCCCAGCCGTCGGCGGAAGGAATCGCTTCGACCACGATGACATCGTTACCCGCCAGGTCGAGTTCGCGCAAGGCCGCATACAGGCCGCGCGCATAGCCTTCCGGCTGATCCGGCAACTGGCGCAGTGAATGCGTCGGTACAAGCCCCTTCTGCAGGGTATGCGCGAGCAGGCCGCAACACTTCCCGTCGGCCTTCAGGCCCGCCAATACTTCCGCCAATCGAGCCGTCGCGACCAAGCGCATTGGCGTCAGCGGGGCGTAGTGCGCATCGAGCGAACCGGCCACACGCGGCGTACTCCCATCCTGCCCGGCTGCGGGCAGTTCGGGCAGTACACCGATGACAGCGGCAATCTGCTCCGGGGTAATGTGTCCGGGGCGCAGCAGGCGCGGCGGCAGGTCATTGCCACGCGAGAGGTCGATGATCGTCGATTCGATACCGACCTGACACGGCCCGCCATCGAGCACCAGGGCGACCGCCTCGCCGAGTTCTTCATGGACATGTGCCGCGTCGGTTGGGCTGATGCGCCCGAAACGATTGGCTGACGGCCCGGCAATACCACACAGGCCACCCCGACCACCGCCGGCCTGGGCATAGGCGCGCAACAGCTCAAGGGCTACCGGGTGCGCCGGTACGCGCAAGCCAACGGTTTCCTGCCCACCGGTCACGGCGTAGGGTACTGCGGGAGCGCGCTTCAGGATCAGGGTCAGCGGCCCCGGCCAGAAGGCCTCGGCCAGTTGCCATGCGGCGGCGGGAATATTCAGCGCCCACTGATCAAGATGTGCCACCCCGGGCAGATGCACGATCAGCGGATGATCGGCAGGCCGCCCCTTGGCGGCGAAGATTCTGGCTACGGCCTCGGGGTTGGCGGCATCGGCACCCAGGCCATAAACCGTCTCGGTCGGAAAGGCAACCAACTCGCCAGCCTTCAGCAAACTGACTGCCCGCGCATAATCCTGCGTCATGGATTCACGGCAGATCGGGAAGTTTCTTCGACAGGACCTTCTCGGTCTGCTCGACGCGGAACTCGGTCAGCTTCCTGGCCAGAACCGCATCGTTCAGGGCCAGCATGGCCACCGAGAACAGCGCGGCATTGACTGCGCCGGCCTCGCCTATGGCGAAGGTTGCCACCGGAATGCCGCCTGGCATCTGCACCATGGCAAGCAGGGAATCGAGCCCCTGCAGATGCTTGGATGGCATGGGCACGGCCAGCACCGGCAGTTCGCTCTTGGCCGCCAGCACCCCGGCCAGATGCGCGGCGCCACCGGCAGCGCCGATCAGTATCTTGATGCCACGCTCCTGAGCGCTGGCCGCGTAGTCAAGTGCGGCATCGGGCGTGCGATGGGCTGACAGAACCTTGGCCTCGTACGGAATGCCGAACTTCTTGAGTGTTTCGGCACAGAAGCGCATCACGGGCCAGTCGCTGTCCGACCCCATGACGATACCTACCAGCGGGTGCTTGACCATATTCCTCTCCTTAAGCATTCAACGTACGTTCTGCACTTTCCAGAGTATTCGCCAGCAGCATGGTGATCGTCATCGGGCCTACACCACCGGGAACCGGCGTGATGAACGAAGCCACCTCTTTCACCGACTCGAAATCGACGTCGCCGCACAGTTTTCCATCGGGCATCCGGTTGATGCCAACGTCGATGACCACGGCGCCCGGCTTGACCATGTCGCCGGTAATCATTTTCGGCTTGCCGATCGCGGCGACAAGAATATCGGCGCGCAGACAGTGCGCCTTGAGGTCTTTGGTCTGCGAATGGCAGACGGTGACAGTGGCCCCGGCGTGCATCAGCAGCATGGCCATCGGCTTGCCGACAATATTTGAGCGGCCGACAATCACTGCCTCCTTGCCGCGCGGGCTGATACCCGCCTCTTCAAAAAACTTCATGGCCCCATAAGGGGTGCACGGTATGAAGCAGGGCTGGCCCTGCATCAGGGCACCAACGTTCTCGGCGCGGAAACCATCGACGTCCTTCTCGGCAGCAATCGCATCAAGCACCGCATCGGCATTGAAATGCCTGGGCAAGGGCAACTGCACGAGGATGCCGTGGATCTTGGCATCGGCATTGAGTTCGGCGATCTTGTCGAACACTACCTGTGGATCCACGTCGGGCGCATAGGTGTATTTCTCGGAATAAAAACCAGCCTGCGCGCAGGCATTGACCTTGTTGCGCACATAGACCTGAGAGGCCGCGTCTTCACCGACCAGGATCACGGCCAGTCCGGGACGCACGCCTTGTGCGGCGAGTTCCTCGGCCTTCTGCTTGAAGCCGGCACGCAGCTTCTGACCAAGTGCGTTACCGTCGAGTATGTGTGCCGTCATGTTGATTTCCGGTAATTATCTTTACAACCATTCAGGCGGTTCCAGCTTCTGCCGCTTTTGCCGCTGCCCGGCCGGCGGCAAAAGCACGCCGGTTGAGCTCGATGATCTCCGGCTTCTTGTTGGCGAAACGCTTGAGGATGCACTGTTCAAGAACCTCGGCCGAGAACGGCAGATGATCCGAAATGGCGCCGAGCATGACGGTATTACCAAGCCTGATCTCGCCAAGTTCGCGGGCGATCGCCGAAGCATCGAAGGAATATACACGGGTTCCTGCAGCGCGCACTTCGCCAACCGGATCCGCGGGATAGTCGTACAAGCCTAGATCGACCACCGGCGGCACCAGACGCCCGGTATTCATCAGCGCCAGCCCATCGGGGCGCAGCATGTGGCGCCAGCGCATGCCTTCGGCGGCTTCAAAGCCGAGCAGCACGTCCGCCGTACCCGGCGTGATCTGCGGCGACAGCACTTTGGCGCCAAAACGCAGGTGCGAAGAAACGACTCCGCCGCGCTGCGCCATGCCGGCCACTTCGGTCTTCTTGACATCGTGGCCAAAGGCAATCGCCGCTTCGGCCAGGATTTCGGTCGCCGTCATGACCCCCTGACCGCCGGTGCCCACTACGAGAATATTGGTTATTTCAGACATATAACAAACTCCAAAACGCTTTTGACACAGAGAACACGGAGTAAAGGCAAAGCAGATTTTCTCTCTGTTTTCTCTGTGTCTCTGTGTGCTCCGTGTTGAGAGCGGTTAATCTTTCTTCACCACCTTAATCGGCATCGACAGCGTGTCAACGTGAACGATGGCGTCCGGCGCGCAGGGTTGCAGACATAGCCCGCAACCGGTACATGCCGCGCTTTCGATGCGCACGAAGGAGCGCTCCACTTCCTTGCCGCTGGCCTTGATGACCTTGTCACGCCGCGTCACATGGATCGCCGGGCAACCGACATCGACGCAGTTTCCGCAGCCTGTGCATTTGTCCTCGATCACCATGAAGGGCTTGCGCGCGTGATAGTCCTTGACCAGTACGCAGGGCTGATTGGTGATGATCACAGAGGGTTCAGCCACTTTCGTTTCCTGGCGCAGCGTCTTGAACAGCGTCGGCAACTCGTAGGGATCAAGCACATGCACACGCTCTTCGTGCACCCCCAGAGCCTTGACCAGACTGGCAAAATCAACACGCGGCGCATCTTCGCCGTGGATGCCGC
>JAIFKU010000020.1 GCA_020049495.1 Accumulibacter sp. | reverse complement strand
TGGGCCGAGGTACTCAACCAGTACCAGCGCCGTGCCGATCTGGTGCCGAACCTGGTCAATGTGGTCAAGGGCTATGCGGCCCACGAAAAAGACGTGCTGACCCAAGTCACCGAGGCCCGCGCGCAGGTCGGCGCGCTCAAGGCCACTCCGGAACTGATCAACGATGCGGCGGCCTTTGCCAAATTCCAGCAGGTTCAGTCGCAGATGAGCTCTGCGCTGTCGCGCCTGCTGGCGGTCTCCGAGAACTATCCCAATCTCAAGGCCGACGGTTCCTTCCGCGACCTGCAGGCGCAACTTGAGGGCAACGAAAACCGTGTCACCGTGGCGCGCAATCGCTACATCAAGGCGGTCCAGGAATACAACACCACGGTGCGTTCCTTCCCCTCCAACCTGACCGCCATGGCCTTCGGCTACCAGACCAAGCCGAGCTTTGAAGTGGAGAACGAGAAGGCGATTTCCGTCGCGCCCAAAGTCGATTTCAACGCGCCCGCCCCTGCCGCAAAATAAATGTTCTCCCGCTTCGCCAGGTTGTGCCTTGGCCTCGTCCTGTGGCTTTCCGCAACGGCCTGGGCCGAGGTTGCGGTGCCGCCGCTCAAGTCGCGCGTAACCGATCTGACGGCGACTCTTTCAACCAGCCAGCGCAGCGCGCTGGAAAGCGAACTGCAGGCATTCGAGGCGCGCAACGGTGGCCAGATGGCCATTCTGCTGGTGCCCTCGACCCGGCCGGAAGCCATCGAGCAGTATTCGATCCGCGTCGTCGAGGCGTGGAAGCTGGGGCGCAAGGGCAAGGACGACGGTCTCCTGCTGCTGCTGGCCAAGAACGACCACCGGATGCGCATCGAAGTAGGCTATGGTCTGGAGGGCGTCATTCCCGATGCCATCGCCAAACGGATCATCGACGAAAGCATGGCCCCCCTGTTCAAGCGGGGCGACTTTGCCGGCGGCCTCTTGGCCGGCGTAAAGCGCCTTACCGCCCTGATCGAGGGGCGCGCCATGGCAAGCACTGTGCCGCAGGCGTCAGCAAGCGAGGGCCAGTCCGGCGGGCGGGTGATTGAAAAAAGTGTTGATGCGGTAATTAAAGACAAGAGCATCAGCGAACGGCTGATCGACACCATCAGCGCCGTGCCGATCTGGCTGCTGGTCGTTCTGGCCATCGCCGGGACGGCTTTGCGCTGGCTGTTCGGCCCGCTGTTCGGCGGCGTGGCCATGGGCGGGCTGGTCGGAGGCGGCGCCTGGTTTGTCACCGGCATGATGGGTGCTGCCGTTATAGCCGGGATCCTGGGATTCGTCTTCGTGCTGGTGGGAATCTCCAACTGGATCGCCATGGGCGTCAGCGGCTCGTCCGGTGGCGGCAGCAGGGGCGGTGGATTTTCCGGCGGCGGTGGCAGTTTTGGCGGCGGTGGCGCTTCGGGGAACTGGTGAGTTATGAGCAAAACACAACGCATCCTGAGACACCTGATGTATCCGCACTGGCGGGTTCGACTGGCTTTTCCGAAAGCGGCGCTGAAAGCCATCGAGGCCCTGGTGGCGGCTTCGGAAACGATGCACGACGGCGAACTGCGCTTTGTCGTCGAGGGCGGCCTCGACCTGCCGCAACTGCTGCGCGGCCTGTCTGCCCGACAACGCGCGGTGGAGGCGTTTTCGCAACTGCGCGTGTGGGATACGGAAGACAACAGCGGTGTACTGATTTATGTCCAGCTCGCCGACCGGCAGGTAGACATCATTGCCGACCGCGGAATCGACAAAAAGGTCGGGGAGCAGACCTGGCAATGCATCTGCGCCGGCATGCAGAAGGCCTTTCGCGCCGGACAGTTCGAGGCCGGAGCCCTGGAAGGCGTGGAGGCAGCGGGCCGGGTACTGGCCGAAAACTTTCCGGCAAAATGCGAAAATCAGGACGAGTTGCCCAACGCCCCGGTGATCTTGTAAACAACACGACGATCTATCGTGTCCTGGATCAGGGTTTGTCAACAGCGGATGTGGTCTCTGTCTTCTCGTCCATTCCTTCTTCAAACCGGTTCAGGTGGGCATCGAAATCCGGAAGGGTACGCTCGTAGGAGGAGGACATCAGCGGCGAGGAAATCATGAAGTCTGCCGAGGCACGGTTGCAGGCCACCGGAACGTTCCACACCACCGCAAGCCGGAGCAGCGCCTTGACGTCGGGATCGTGTGGCTGGGGCTCCAGAGGATCCCAGAAGAACAGGATAAAATCGATAACCCCTTCGGCAATCTTCGCCCCGATCTGCTGATCGCCGCCCAGCGGACCGCTCTGCAGCTTGAGGACTTCGATGCCCAGCACTTTTTCAAGCAGCGTTCCGGTGGTTCCGGTGGCGCACAGTTCGTGCTGGATCAGCAGATTACGATTGAATTTCGCCCACTCCATGAGATCTTTTTTCTTGTGATCGTGAGCCACAAGCGCGATCCGTTTGCGCGGCGGAACTGGCAGAGCGATATGTGACATGGCTTTCTCCTATGCGTTGTTCCGAGTCTAACCTGTTTGCGTGATGCTACTGTTACAGCAGGCTGTGACAGGCTGTATCGGCTTGTAACAGCAGAAGGAGGCTGCCTGCCTTTCCCACGCAAATCCTGAGCCAGGCAATCTTGGGTATACTTCGCCCCTTGAGTTTTTTGCCGCTGAAAGATTTCTGATGAGTTCCACGCCAGACTCCACTGCTTTCCCGCCCGAAATCCTGCGTGATATCGCCAAACGGCGGACTTTCGCCATCATCTCGCACCCGGACGCGGGCAAGACGACGCTGACCGAAAAGCTGCTGCTCTTTGGTGGCGCGATCCAGCTTGCGGGTACCGTCAAGAGCCGCAAGAGCGCGCGCCATGCCACCTCCGACTGGATGGAAGTCGAGAAGCAGCGCGGCATTTCGGTCACCAGCTCGGTCATGCAGTTCGAGTATCAGGGGCACACGGTCAACCTGCTCGACACGCCCGGTCACGAGGATTTTTCGGAAGACACCTACCGCGTACTGACCGCCGTCGACGCCGCCGTGATGGTGATCGACGCGGCCAAGGGCGTCGAGGCGCAGACGATCAAGCTGCTCAACGTCTGCCGCATGCGCAACACGCCGATCATCACTTTCGTCAACAAGCTCGATCGCGAAGTACGCGAACCCTTCGAGCTGCTCGAAGAGATCGAATCGGTGCTGAACATCGAATGCGCGCCGATCACCTGGCCGATCGGCATGGGCAAGACCTTTCGCGGCGTCTATCACCTCGCCAACGACAGCCTGCTGCGCTTTTCCCCCGGCGAAGAACGGCGTACCGAGGCCGAACAGATCGACGGCATCGGCAACCCGATACTTGACCAGCAGTTTCCGCTCGAAGTCGGCAAACTGCGCGAGGATGTCGACCTGATCCAGAGCGCCAGCAGCCCATTCAATCTCGTCGATTTTCTCGCCGGACAGCAGACTCCGGTCTTCTTCGGCTCCGGCATCAACAACTTCGGCGTCCAGGAAATCCTGCAGGCCCTGCTCGACTGGGCACCGCCACCGCAGGAGCGCGATGGCGGCACGCGCGTGGTGCAACCGGCCGAAGCGGCCTTTACCGGTTTCGTGTTCAAGATCCAGGCCAACATGGACCCCAAGCACCGCGACCGCATCGCCTTCTTCCGCGTCTGCTCGGGCCGCTACACGTCGGGCATGAAGGTCAGGCACATCCGCATGGAGCGCGAAATGAAACTGGCCAATGCACTGACCTTCATGGCCAACGAGCGCGTACTGATGGAGGACGCCGTCGCCGGCGACATCATCGGCATCCACAACCACGGCCAGTTGCACATCGGCGATACACTGTCCGAAGGCGAAACGCTGGCCTTCAAGGGCATCCCCTACTTTTCGCCCGAACTCTTCCGCGTCGCGCGCCTGCGCGATCCGCTGAAGAGCAAGCAGTTGCAGAAGGGATTGCAGGAACTCGGCGAGGAAGGCGCAATCCAGGTCTTTGAAAACCTCGCCAGCGGCGCCATGCTGCTCGGCGCCGTCGGAACGCTACAATTCGAGGTCGTCGCCCAGCGTTTGCAGACCGAATACAAGGTTGACGCCATCTTCGAACCGGCAGACATCCACACGGCGCGCTGGATTACCTTCCCCGACGATCTCACGCGCAAGAACTTCGAGCGCGAGCAGCAGCATCGCATGGCCAGGGACGTCGACGGCAACCTGGTCTATCTCGCCAGCACGCGCTACAACCTCGACGTGACGCGCGAAAAATGGAGCAAGGTCGGCTTCCATGATTCCCGCGAGCA
Organism: Accumulibacter sp.; assembly: GCA_020049495.1. Classification (GTDB taxonomy): domain Bacteria; phylum Pseudomonadota; class Gammaproteobacteria; order Burkholderiales; family Rhodocyclaceae; genus Propionivibrio. The sequence goes on along the minus strand of JAIFKU010000020.1, from coordinate 15,506 downwards.
CGGGCAGAAGATGGACTGAAGACCTGCCGACCACGGCATCGAACCATGACAAACATTTATTTTTTCGATATCGACGACACGCTGCTCGATCACCAGACCCTCAGCATCCCGGCCTCGGCCCTGAACGCCATCGCCGGACTCAGGCGCGCCGGGAATACGGTAGTCGTCGCCACCGGGCGCAGTTACGACCACGCCAAACCCTTCGCCGATCAGGTTCAGCCGGATTATGTGATCACCCAGAACGGCGCCCGCATCCTCAAAGGCGGTCAGGAAGTCCTGACCATCCCGCTGGCGCGCCAGCCGCTGGTTGATCTGTTCGACTGGATGCACGCCCAGGGCCACCCCTTTGGCGCCAACGACGGAGAAACAGGCTATCTCAGCCATCCCGCCCGCTGCGCCGTCGAGGCCCTGAACTCGGTACACATGCCGTTCCAGAGCACTGACCAGTTTTATCTGCGGCGTGATACCTATCAGGGCTGGCTCTTCTATGATGAAAGCCTGGATGCCTGCCTGATGCCAACCATTCTTCAGCGTTACGCCGATTTTGATCTGGTCCGCTGGCACCGGACGGCCGTTGACGTGATGCCCAAGGCGATCAACAAATGGACCGGCTGCCAGTGGGTCATGGCGCAAACCGGTTTCCAGGCGCATCAGGCGATTGCTTTCGGCGACGGCCTGAATGACATCGAAATGCTGCAGGGTGTCGGACTGGGCATCGCCATGGATAACGGCCACCCCGAACTGAAGGCCATCGCCAACCGCATCGCCCCGGCACTGCATCTGGATGGCATTGCCACCATGCTTGAAGAACTGGCCCGGATGAAGGAAGATGGTCACACCAATCCTTCAGTTCTGCATAATGCCTAGTAGGTATTCATGCTGAAACGCATGGATAAACGGTCATTCCGGCGAAGGCCGGAATCCAGTGATGCACTACTGGATTCCGGGTCAAGCCCGGAATGACGATGCTTTGTATCGATCTGTTTCTGTAATAAAAAGGGGCACCCAGCTTCGAATTTAAATTCGCGAATATCTGGGTTACATATTGTGCTGACCAACAGGCCCGCACCGCCCGTCAATAAACGACCACTGACATATACGCCTTGAGAATGGCGTAAACATTGCCTTTCAGGGCATGTATCCCGATAAGCCGATCATTTCATGTGGTGCAACCGATAGAACTGATCGGCAATCGAGGGCAAACCAGGACGTCAGGTCTGCGCCGCCGGAATCCGTTTTTGCTTGAGTTCAAGCAATTCGTTCAGCACCAGCGCCCCGATCACCAGTGCGCCACCGATCACGGTGCCCGAAGACGGGCTTTCTCCGCCCCACAGCCACGTCCAGGTGACGCCGAACAGCACTTCAAGCAAACCAAGCAAGGCAATCTCGGCGGCGGGCAACTCGCGGGTCAGCCGCACTACCAGCAGGCAGGGAATCGCCAGTTGTGCAACACCGAGCAAGGCCAGCAGCCCCATATCGTGGCCGGAGGCCTGCAGGGGATAGGCCAGCGGCAGAGTCGCCAGCGCTGAAAGCGTGGCGCCAATCAGCACTGCCGGCAGCATGTCCAGACGATCCTCCGCGGCAAGCCCGGCATCGCCGTGCGCGACATGCTGCAGCAGCGTCCAGTTGGTCGCCGCGGCCAGCGGCACAAAGAGCGCCACCAGCGTACCGGTCAGTGACGCCCCGGCCATCGCCTCCTTACCGAACATCCAGGCAATGCCAACACCCGCCAGCGCGATCGCCAGCCAGGTTCGCGCGGGAAGCCGGTGAGCAAGAAACAGCCGGCCAAACAGGGCAGTAATCAAGGGCCCGATGGACAGGGTCACCAGCACATTGGCTACCGTTGTTTTGGTCATCGCCACCATGAACGAGGTGTACATCACCGCCCAGCACACACCCGAAACCCACACCGGCCAGCCGGCATGCAACAGGCCACGCCAGAACGCCGAGCCGCGCATCACGCTTAAGGCCGCCATCAGGGCCAGCGCATTGAACAGGCTGCGCCAGAAGGTCACCTCGAAACTCCGCGCGCTGTCGAGATGGCGCGTGACTACGCCGGCGATGCTCCACAGGAGTGTAATCAGGATCATTAGTGCAACTGCGCGTCGGTGCGTCATTTGTCTGCTCGGAAATCAGGCTGGTAAACTGTTACAGAAGAGGTCGTTAAAAAACTAAATGCCGTAAACCAGTTGATCGGCCAGGAGTTCAAGACCAACGTCCATGAGTTTTTTTCTGGCCTCCGGAATATCCTGGACATCAACGACAAAGAAAGCGCTTTCGCCATCATTTACCGTTCGCCCGTAGGCATTCGTGAAGTTCACACCGGCCCGGACGATATCCCTGAGCAGTTCGTCCAGACCACCGGGCCGGTCGGCCATTTTGACGACGGCGATCTCGCGCAGCGCCGCCGACATTCCGCTTTCGTTCAGCCGCTGATGCGCCAGTTCGGGGTTGGAGACGACAAGATTCAATATCCCCCAGCCGTTTGCCGTATGGTTGAGGTGGATCGAACGGATATTGATCTGTGCGTCCCGCAATACGGCGGTCACCCGTTCGAGGTGCCCCAGCTTGTTCTCAAGAAAAATCGAAACCTGATAGGTCATATTCAGCCACGCTCAATGATGGTTTGACATTGTTAAACCGGGACGGGTGTCAAATGATCCAGCCCGTTTGCCGTCCAGCGTCAATTCTTGCGCTGATCGATGACCCGCACGGCCTTGCCTTCCGCCTTGGGTATCGATCCCGGTTCAACCAGCTTGATCAATGGACGAACCAGCACCTCGTCGCGGATCAGGCGGGTGATATGCCGCTGCAGCCGGTCGAGAAATGCCAGGTCACCCCTGAACCACTCTTTCTTCACTTCAACTTCAACTATCATTTCGTCCTGGTCATCGATCGTGTCCAGAAGGATCCGGTAGTCATCGCCAACTTCAGGCAACTTCATCAGCACGCCTTCGATCTGCATCGGGAAGACATTGCACCCCTTGACGATGAACATATCATCCGAACGCCCGGAGATGCGATCCAGCCGGCGGTGGGTGCGCCCGCACCGGCATTCGCCGGGCAAGAAACGCGTCAGATCGCGGGTGCGATAGCGGATGACCGGCATGGCCTGCCGGTCGAGCGTGGTCATCACCAGTTCTCCGATTTCCCCGTCGGCCACCGGCTGCAATGTTTGCGGATCGATGATTTCGACCACATAGGCATCTTCCCAGACGTGCAAACCGTTTTGTTCCGTGCATTCGAAAGCCACGCCCGGACCATTCATCTCGGACAGACCGAACGAGTTGTAGGCCTTGACGCCAAACATTTCCTCGATGCGCCGCCGGTGCTCTTCGGTGTGCGGCTCGGCGCCAATCACCAGGGTATGCAGCTTGGTATCCCGGCGCGGATCGAACCCCTCTTCCCTGAACACATCGAGCAATCGCCCAAGATAACTGGGGATGGCGTGCGCCACGGTGGTTCCGAAATCACGCATCAGTTTGATCTGGCGCGGGCTGTTTCCTGCCCCGGCCGGAATGCTCAGACAACCCAGTTTTTCGACGCCATACTGGAAACCGAGGCCGCCGGTGAATAATCCGTAACCGCAGATATTCTGGAATACATCGGTATCGCGCACGCCTGCGGCAAACAGGGAACGCGCCATCAGATTCGCCCAACTGTCGAGATCGTGCCGATTGTGATAGACGACGGTGGGATTGCCGGTTGTGCCGCTTGAGCTGTGCAGCCGGACGACGTCCCTCTTGTCTGTCGAAAGGAATCCCCAGGGAAAATCCTGGCGCAAATCCTCTTTGCTGGTGAAGGGAAGTTCACGAATCTGCTCGATCGACGTCATCCCGGAATCAAGGAAGGCCCTGATTTCCGGAACTCTTCCGTAGTAGGGGGCATTGGCCGCCTGACGCATGGTTTTCATCAGGCGCTCGACCTGAAGCTTCTGCAGATTCTTGCGTTCAAGAATCTCTAACTCTTTTTCCCAATACATAAGTTTTTAATGAATTATTGGTCGTGATCAAGGAAAGGTTTTGCTATTGCCCGGCGCAGTATCCTTGAGCACTACAGCCCAGTCAAATAATCGTTGCTCGCTTCGCATCCCTGAGCGATTTAAATTCCTTGGCATCAGGCGAAATCGTCTTGACGGTTTCCCGGTAATTGCTCGCCTGTTCGCGCAGCCATTGGCAGAAAACCTGCAGCGGTGCGGATTCAACCTTGCTCTCCGGGTAAACCAGGTAATAACTGCGCTGGCTGTGCAGAACCGCCGTGCATGGAACGACCAGTTCGCCCGTGGCAATCTCGCTCAAGACGAAAAAGCGCGGCATCAGCGCCACGCCGAGTCCGGCCCTGGCCGCTTCGACGAGCATGGCGAACAACTCGTAGCGCGCTCCGCCCATGGCATTGACGTTGCTCAGCCCGGCCACGGCAAACCATTCACGCCAGGCATCGGGACGCGCCGACTGGTGCAGCAGGGGCATCAATTCCAGTTCGTCCGGTTCGATCTGCGATTTTCCATTCATCAGTGCCGGGCTGCAGACCGGAATCATTTCTTCGCCGAACAGGTATTCGGTCAAGGCGCCCGGCCACACCGGATCGCCATAATGGATGGCGGCATCAAAGGGGGTGTCGTTGAACATGAAAGGTTCGGCGCGGGAGGTCAGATCCAGCGTGATACCCGGGTGTGCCGTATGGAAGTATCCCAACCGCGGGATCAGCCAACGCGTGGCAAAGGTGGGGATGACCGCCAGTTCCAATACGCCGCCGGCACCCCGATGGGCCATCAGCGACAGGGTGTCGTGTTCGATCCGCTTGAGGTTTTCCCTGACTTGCCGGGCGTAAATCTGCCCGGCTTCGGAGAGCGTTACACGCTTCTTGATGCGGTTGAAGAGCTGGACGCCCAGTTGGGTTTCAAGCGCCGAGATTTGCCGGCATACCGCGCTTTGCGTCAGGGATAGCTCTTCCGCCGAACGGGTGAAGCTCTGGTGACGCGCCGCCGTCTCGAAAGCAATCAGAAGCTCCGTACCCGGTATCTTTCTTCTCATGAGGTTTATTCCGGAATTGCACAATATTATGACTATACAACATTTGTCGTCTCACCAAAACAGAGCAAGAATGGGAGGGTTACGGCAATATCACGAAATGCACAGACGTTGGGAACTGACTTCACTGCATCAACTTTGATTTTAACAGGCAGCGGAACTGCCCCGCAGTTCCGCTGAGTTTTGGCCGCAGTATTGATTGTCCTGGGTATGAAAGCGAACACTATGTCCAATTTTGAAATCGTGACGCGAGAAGATTTCTCCGACGTCACCTACCTGATTGAAATATTCCACCCGCTGATGGCCAAAGCCGCAAAACCGGGTCAGTTTGTCATTGTCATGCTGGACGAACAAGGCGAACGGATTCCGCTGACCATTGCCGATTTTGACCGTGAGAAGGGAACGATCACGCTGGTCATTCAGGCCGTCGGCAAGACCACGCGGCAGATGCAGGAGGCGTGCAAGGTCGGAACCTCGCTTTATGCCCTGGTGGGGCCGATGGGTGTCCCGAGCACCATCAGCCACGCCAAGAAAGTAGTCTGCGTCGGCGGCGGCCTCGGTGTCGCTCCGGTCTACCCGCAGGCCCGCGCCTTCAAGGAAAGCGGCGCCTACGTCATCGGTGTCGTCGGCTTCCGCAACAAGGGCCTGGTCTTCTGGGAAGACAAGTTCAGGGCCTGTTGCGATGAATTCATCATCTGTACCGACGACGGCTCGGTCGGCATCAAGGGTCTGGTCACAGCCGGCATTACGCAAGCCATTGAAAAGCACCCTGACATCGATGAAGTGGTGGCCATCGGCCCGATGATCATGATGAAGGGCTGTGCCGATACGACGCGTCCGTACAAGATCAAGACCATGGTCAGCTTGAATCCGCTGATGGTCGACGGGACCGGAATGTGCGGCGGTTGCCGGGTCAAGATTGGCGATCAGGTCAAGTTCGCCTGCGTCGACGGGCCCGATTTTGACGGCCATAAAGTTGACTTCTTTGATCTCATGACGCGTTTGCGCCGCTACACCAAGGAAGAACGAATGGCTCTCGAACACTGGGAAAAGGGTTGCCGCTTGCAGAAGGCCATCGACAAGAAAACCGCTTCGGCAATCAAAAAAACAACTGCGCACAAATAAGCGCAAGCACGCATTCTCGACGTACTCGTTAAACGGCAGGTATACATGGCGAAGAAAAAGACAATCCGGACAATCCCGCAGGATCGCACTCCGATGCTCGAACAGGACCCGGCGATACGTTCCAAAAACTTTGAGGAAGTCGCCTGCGGCTACCACCCGGATGACGCGCTGCGCGAATCCGAGCGCTGCCTGATGTGCCCGGATCAGCCCTGTGTCGCGGGTTGCCCGGTGAACATCAATATCCCCGGCTTCATCCAGAAGATCGGTGAGAAGGACATCCGCGGCGCCTACGACATCCTGACGCAGACCAGTCTCCTGCCGGCCATCTGCGGCCGCGTCTGTCCGCAGGAAAACCAGTGCGAAGGCGTGTGCACCGTCGGCGAATCGCTGGAAGCCGTGGCCATCGGCCGGCTTGAACGCTTTGTCGGCGACACGGCGATTCGCGAGGGCTGGGTCAATATTCCTTATATCGAGAAGAACAACTTCAAGGTCGGCATTGTCGGCTCCGGCCCTGCCGGAATGGCTTGCGCGGCCGACATGGCCAAGGCCGGCTGCGATGTGACCGTGTTCGAAGCCTTCCATCAGGCGGGTGGCGTTCTGAAATACGGCATCCCCGACTTCCGTCTGCCCAACGCCGTCATCGACGCGGAGATCAACAACCTGATCAAGCTCGGCGTCAAATTCGAATGCAATACGCTGGTCGGCCGCTTGTTCACCATCGAGCAGATGGTTTCCGAAATGGGCTTTGACACCGTTTTCGTTGGGGTCGGTGCCGGTTACCCGACGATGCTCGGAATTCCGGGAGATTCACTCAACGGTGTGCTTTCGGCCAACGAACTGCTCACCCGCTGCAACCTGATGCGCGCCCGCGACTTCCCCAACTTTGACACGCCGCAGCCGATGGGCAAGCGCGTCGCCGTGGTCGGGGCCGGTAACACAGCGATGGATGCCATGCGCGTCTCCATCCGTCTGGGTGCCGAAAAGGTGTATTGCATCTACCGCCGCTCGCGCAAGGAAGCACCGGCGCGTGCCGAGGAACTGCATCACGCCGAACAGGAAGGGATCGAATTCCACTGGCTGACCAACCCTGTTTCTGTGCTTAACGATGGTGAGGGTAATGTGCGCGGCATGCGCTGCGTGCGCATGGAACTCGGCGAACCCGATGAATCCGGCCGTCGCCGCCCGATTCCGGTTGCGGGTAGCGAATTCGATTTTGAAGTCGACCTGATCGTCTATGCCATCGGCACCAACGCCAACCCGATCATGGGACAGACTTCCGGGATGCGGCTCAACAAGTGGGGCTACATCGACACCGATGGAACGCTGGCCACTTCGCTCGCCGGCGTCTTTGCCGGCGGCGACATCGTCACCGGCGCGGCGACGGTGATCGAGGCCATGGGTGCCGGGCGCAAGGCCGCCGCCAGCATGAAAGCCTACCTCGGTATTCGCGACAGCAAGCTGCCCTATGACCATGACGGTGAGAAGCTGTTCGGCATCAATCTTGGCGAGCGCAATTATGCGCGGGTAAAAATTGCCTGACCGGCCGAGTCATCCGTTCACCCGCACAAAGCGACTATGGAACAACCCGATATGAGCTCACAGAAACCCATGAAAAATGCAGGCAAGCGTATTGAAAAAATTGTTGATAAGAACGCTGCAAAAACAGCAGCCACCCCGCTGAAGGAACACATCGTCGAAATCATCAGTGATTCCGGCGAAGGGGCCCAGCGCTGCGGCCAGTCGCTCGGCTCGATTGCCGCCCGGATGGGCAACGGCATCTGGACCACCGAGATCATCCCGGCCGAGATTCGACCACCGGCACGTAGCGTCGCCGGAGCCAGCGGCAACCGTATCCGCATCGGCTCGACCTACATCACCAACGGCGGCGACGAGACCGATCTGGTCGTCGCTTTCAACGAACAGGTTCTGCTCGGTCGCGTGCGTGCCGGCGAACTCAAGCCGGGTTGCATCATCCTGCTCGAAAGCATGTGGCGCAAACACACCGACATCAATGTCTCGATGGCCTACGTGCAGACGCATGACCGCCTGGTCAGCGCCGGCTACCGGGTCTACGAGATCCCGATGGAACAGGAATGCCTGCGGCTTGTCGCCAATGCGCGTCAGGGCAAGAACATGTTCGCCCTGGGCATGCTCTGTTACATCTACAGTTTCGATTTGCAGATGGCGCGCGACCAGATTGCGCTGACCTTCGGCAAGAAGGCACAGAGTATCATTGCTGCCAATGTCACCCTGCTCGAAGCCGGCCACCAATGGGCCGCGGCCAATCTTGACTTCAGCTACAGCATTCCGGCCACCCCGGTTCAGCAGGTGCAGATTGCCACCAACGGCAATACCGCGCTGGCACTCGGCGTCATGGCGTCGGGCATGGAACTGTGCGCGATGTACCCAATCACCCCGGCCACCTCGGCATCGCATTACCTTTCCGATGTTTTCGAGAAAGTCGGTGGCATGGTGCATCAGGCCGAGGACGAAATTGCCGCCTGCGCCTTCGCCATCGGCGCCTCCTATGCCAGCAAATGCACGGTGACCATCACCTCCGGGCCGGGTTATTCGCTCAAGCAGGAAGCCATCGGCCTGGCCGTGATGGCCGAAATCCCGCTGGTCGTGGTCAACGTCCAGCGCGGCGGCCCGAGTACCGGCCAGCCGACCAAGGCCGAACAGGGCGACCTGATGACGGCCATCTTCGGCAGCCACGGCGACGCGCCCAAGGTGGTCATGGCGCCGGCGACCATCGAGGACTGCTTCTATTCGATCATCACCGCGCGCAAGATCGCCGAATCCTTCAACACCGTCGTCGTGGTGCTGACCGACGCCGCACTGGCCACCTCGCAGCAACCCTTCGCGCGACCGCAGTTCAATGAAGCCTGGCTGGCGCCACCAATCGACCAGAGCGCCATACCCGAGGGAGCCAAGCCCTACGACTGGGATGCCACGACCGGCGTTGCCCGCCGCTTCATTCCCGGCCAGCCGGGCGGCATGCACACGGTGACCGGCCTCGCCCACGACCGGCAAAGCCATGTCGCCTACGATCCGGAAATCAACCAGGAAGGTCTGCGCGCGCGCAGCCTGAAAATTGCCGCATTGCAGAAAACGCTAATGCCACCCGACGTATTCGGCGACGCCGAAGGCGATCTCCTGGTTGTCGGCTGGGGCAGCAGCAAGGGCGCCATCGAGGAAGCCGTTGAGCTGTTGCGCGCCGATGGCAGGAAAGTCTCCTCGATCCACCTGCGCTTCCTGCAGCCCATGCAACCGGGGATCAAGGAGATCATGCAGCGCTTCAAGCAGGTCATGACCATTGAAACCAACTGGAGCGACGACCCGGAGGACGAAATAATCGACGCATCGAACCGGCGCTATTCTTCGCTGGCCATCCTGTTGCGCTCGCGTTATCTCGTCGATGTCGACTGCTGGAGCGAGGTCAAGGGTCAGCCGATCAAGCCAAGCACCATCTGTCGCGTCCTCCTGGCCAAGCTAAAAAAGTAAGGAAAGAAAGCCATGAAATTTTCTGCTACCGAATGCCTGCTCGAGTTGTATGAAGAGAAACTCGAACTCGAAGACTATCAGAGCGGCGTGCCACGCTGGTGCAACGGCTGCGGCGACAACGCCATTCTCACCGCCATTCAGCGGCTGTGCCGTGACGAGGGTCTGCGCCCGGAAAAGACCGTGTTCGTCTCGGGCATCGGCTGTTCCAGCCGCTTCCCGCACTACATGAAGACCTACGGTTTCCATGGCATCCACGGACGCGCTTTCCCCGTCGCCGAAGGCGTCAAGATGGCCCGGCCCGACCTCACCGTATTCGTCAACACCGGCGACGGCGACTGTTGCAGCATCGGCGCGGCGCACTGGATTCACGCCATCCGCTACAACATGAACCTGACCGTGTTCCTGCACGACAACCAGATATACGGCCTGACCAAGAAACAGGCCTCGCCGACCTCGCCGATCGGCACCAGGAGCAACACCACGCCGCGCGGCAGTTATCTGGATGCGCTCAACCCCCTGACCGTGACCCTCGGTGTAGCCAACGCGTCATTTGTCGCGCAGGCCGTCGACTGGATTCCCGAAAGCCTGTTCGAGATCGTCAAGGCGGCGTACCACCACAAGGGATTTTCTTTCGTGCGCATCCTGCAGCGCTGCCCGGAATGGCTGCCGAAGCTGCATGAAGCGGATATGCAGGAACCCGACAGCGTTCAGTTGCTACACCACGAGAATGCGCTGCAATTGAGTCCCGGCCTGAGCAAGGTTTACAAGAACCAGTTGCGGCACGACCCGCTGGACATGAACCGCGCCCGTGAAATTGCCTCCAGTACCGATGTGGTTCCGGTCGGCATTCTTTACCAGAACCGAGAAATTCCCTGTTACGAGGACACGCGGAGAAGCACGGTACTGCGTACCAGCGATACCGTAAGAAAAGGCTTTGAAGCCGAGCTCGACAAGTACTCGGTCTGATTCACGAAATTTTGAATTGAACGCAGTGGCGGCCTCGAACGGGGCCTGTTCCTATAAACAGCATTCCGCTTCGCTGGGAAACGGAATCAATAGAGATGGCTAGAATTTATGGAAGCTGATCTGCAAGCCTATGTTGCCTTCTACCTGACCGGGAAGAAACAGCCCACCCAAGTCGACGGGATCGACGGGCTCAAACTGCGCCCTGCCCTGTTCTCCGGTTTTCGCGACCTGACCCGTCTGCGTTATGACTATCCGCTGGTACTGATCGACGATCCGGTCGATGAGCGTTATGTCGAATCCCTCTCCGGACTGATTGACGCCATTCTGGACAAGCTTGCCCAGGGTGCGGACGGCGAGCGGATCAGGAAAAATGTTCTGCGTCTCGAACAGGGCATTCGCACCCTGCTCAGCACAGGCCGCAGCGGTTTGTTTTCTGAATTGTGGGACCAGGCGGCAGCGCCGCTGATCAAGGCCGACAAGCTGATGGCCGACAGCCTCGCGCGTGCGCGCGCCAACCTCAAGACCGACGGTGAAGTCATCGACTGTACGGGGAATCTCGCCTTCCGCTTGCTTGGGCATGCCTGGGGCATGACCCAGATGCAGCGCGCCAGACGCTTCAACGCCGACATCAACCGTCTGATCCTGAAACTTTCCGACATCATCCAGGCCGATTTCATCAATTCGGATGCCGGCAAGACCGCTGAAAATCTCAGGCACGCCTTCGGTTCAGGCCCTCTGGACAACTTCAACTTCGATGCCATGTCGCGCATCCTCAAGAAAGTGTCGGCTCGGGAAAACCTGCCCAAGCGTCGCCGCCAGCGCGTACTGGATCTGATCTCGACGCTGCAGTCGCAGCAATTCTTCCCGACCACGGGCAGCAAGGCCGGGGTGCCCGGTTCGCCGCCCTATTCCTTTGCTTTTGACACCTGCAGCGACGCGCTCAAGGCCTATCGTGAGCGTATCCCCAAAGCCATCGAACTGGCCAGGGCAATTGCCATGGCCGAGCTCGAAATCAAGGGCGAATACAGCGAAGCCAAGCACGACGCCCTGTTTGAATCCTTTGGCGAAAACGGGCTGGACACCGAGGAGCTGGCGATTTTCCCGGACTACCTTGTGCGCATCAACGCCACCTCGCTGTCAGGCCCGGAGCAAAGCACGCTGACAGAAATTCTCTCCGCCGATCTGCCGATCAAGATTGTCGTGCAGACCGACGACATTCTCGAAAAATCGCTCATCGAACACGGCCACCTGACCTTCACCCTGCGCAGCAAGCAACTGGCGCGCATGTCCATGGGCATGGGCATCTTCGTATTGCAGGCTCCGGCATCCAGTCTCTACCGGATGCGTCAGCCAATCCAGCGCGGGCTGGATTACGCCGGCTCTGCCCTGTTCAGTATCTACTCGGGTGACTCGCCCAATACCGCCGGTATCGCGCCCTATCTGGTCGGCGCCGCAGCCTGCGAATCGCGCCTGTTTCCGGCGTTCAGCTTCAATCCGTCGGCCGGTCGTGACTGGGCTGCGCGCTTCACTCTGCTGACCAACCCGCAGGTCAGCAATGACTGGCCGGTGCACGAGGTCATATATCAGGACGAACGCATTCAGACCGTTACCGATCCCGTCCCCTTCACCCTGATCGATTTCGTTGCCTGCGATGCGCGTTACAGCAAGCATTTTGCGCGAGTTCCGCGAACAAACTGGAGCGCCTGCCTGACGCCGGTGGCAACAACCCTTGCCGCCGAAGGTCGCGGGCAGGTTGAAACGGTGCCCTACCTGATGATGGTCGACGGCGAAAACAGGCTGCAGAAAGTCATCGTCGACGAAAAACTCATCCGCGAAGCACGCCGTTGCCGGACCATGTGGAACAGCCTGCAGGAACTCGGCGGCATCCATAATTCGCACGCCGAAAGGCTGCTGGCCAGTGAAAAGAAACTCTGGCAAGAAAGCGCCAGCCAGGCTGAAGCCGTGCCCGCCAAAACCGATGCAGCACCGGCCAGCGCCGCTGTTACGGCAAGCCCCACACCCGCACCTGCAACGGGGGCAGAAAGCGAAGCGGAAAGGTCACCGGACGAGGCCTACATCGAAACGCCGCGTTGCTCGTCGTGCAACGAGTGTATCCAGCTCAACAGCAAGATGTTTGCCTACGATGGCAACAAGCAGGCGGTCATCGTCGATGCCAGCGCCGGCACCTACGCCCAGCTCGTGGAAGCCGCCGAGAATTGCCCGGTCGCGATCATCCATCCGGGAAAGCCGCGCAATCTGAACGAAGCGGGTCTCGACGAACTGCTCAAACGCGCCGAAGTGTTCATGTAAGCCAATTTCCATCCTCTGGATGAAAACGGCCGGCTGATGCTGGTCGTTTTTTTGCGCAGGAGAATGCAGGCGTGGTGCTCAGCATAAGCGGTAAGGTGACGGCTAACCGGGCGTGACGTGAAGGCCCATGAATTCGCCAGACATTTTCATCTGTCGAGTCGCGCCTGAAACTGATAAAGTGCACTTTTCCTCTCTCAACCCTGCCAAGGAGAATCAACCATGTTGTTGTCACGCCTCAAAACCTTTGCTGCCGTAGCGGTCCTGGCTGTTGCCGGCCTGACCATGGCACACGCCGCCGAGCCGCTGAAAGCCGGTTTCGTCTACATCGGCCCAACGGGTGACCATGGTTGGACCTATGCTCACGACCAGGGCCGCAAGATGCTCGAAGAGCAGTCCGGCGGAACAGTAAAAACGACGTTCGTCGAGAATGTTCCTGAAACAGCAGATGCCGAGCGCGTATTCCGTGACCTGGCGCAAAAGGGCAACAAGTTGGTCTTTGCCACCTCCTTTGGCTACATGAACCAGATGGTCAAGGTTGCCAAGGCCTTCCCCAACACCGTTTTCATGCACGCCACCGGCTACAAGACAGCCCCCAACCTGGGCGTTTACGATGTGCGAACCTATGAAGGTGCCTACATGCTGGGTGTCGTTGCCGGCAAGATGAGCAAGAGCAACAAGCTGGGCATCGTCGCTTCGATTCCGATCCCGGAAGTCATCCGTAACATCAACGCCTTCACACTGGGTGCGCGCAGTGTGAATCCTGCCATCACCTCCCGTGCCATCTGGGTAAACACCTGGTTTGATCCGGGCAAGGAACGCGAAGCCGCACTCGCCCTGATCTCTCAGGGTTGCGATGTGCTGATGCAGAATACCGACTCCCCGGCCGTTGTCCAGGCCGCACAGGAAAAAGGAGTTCTGGCTTTCGGCTGGGATTCGGACATGAGCAAGTTCGGTGGCAAGGCCCACCTGGCCGCATCCATCCTCAACTGGGGCGTCATCTACAAGAAGGTTGCGGCTGAAGTTCAGGCCGGCACCTGGAAGACCGGCGACCTGTGGTGGGGAGTCAAGGACAACGCCGTCAATATTGAAAACTTCGGTCCGGCCGTTCCGGCGGACGTCAAGAAGCTGGCCGAAGACCGCCGCGACGCGATCAAAGCCGCCAAGCTGCACCCCTTCACCGGCCCGATCAAGGATCAAACCGGCAAAGTGTTTCTGGCGGCCGGCAAGACCTATACCGACGGCGAACTGAAGAAGATGAATTTCTACGTCGAGGGTGTTGAAGGCACGGTACCGAAGTAAGCCTGATCCACTCGCTGGCAATCAACAAAAACGCGGCCTCCGGGCCAATACCGTTCAGTTAACGCATAGACTTCAAAATTTGTCATTCCCGCGAAGGCGGGAATCCAGTTACAGACTTGGCTCTCGATCCCCGCCTTCGCGGGGATGACGGCTTAACTAAACCGTATTGCGGCCTCCGGGCCGCTTTTTTTGCGGCATCGACTCAATCGACATCGGTTTCTCGCCTGGAACAGTCTGAACCAGGAAGGCCGCAACACACTATAATTCGCCCCTTTGATGCTTACGCGAGGCCCTTCGATGGAATCCACATCATCTTCCGACATACAGTTCGCCAATCCCTATCGCGACGACATCGTGATTTCCTGGCCCGAGCTGCATCGCGACACGCGCGTGCTGTGCCACACGCTGATGGAAAAGGGGCCGTTCAAGGGCATCATCGCCATCGCCCGCGGCGGCATGATCCCGGCCGCGCTGGTGGCGCGCGAGCTGGAAATCCGCCTGCTCGACACCATCTGCGCGTCGAGTTACGACGAATCGGTTGCAGACAGCGAAGGCGCACAGATCATGCGTTCCGAAGTGAAGGTGCTCAAGGGCGTCGATCACGATGGCGAAGGCTATCTGCTGATCGACGACCTCGTCGACACCGGCAATACCGCGCGCGTGATCCGCAAGCTCCTGCCGAAGGCCTACTTCGCCACGCTCTACGCCAAGCCCATGGGCCGCGATGTCGTCGACCTCTGCGTCAAGGAATTCAGACAGGACAAGTGGGTCTACTTTCCCTGGGACATTGACTACAAGTTTGTTCCGCCGCTGAAAAAAAATCGCTGAGCCAAGACCGCACAATCGCTGCCGCTGCAAGGGTACTTCCTGCGGGGCGCACCCCAAGGGTACTTGAGCCCAAGGCCCCGTTGCCTGCGGGGCGCACCCCAAGGGTACTTCCTGCGGGGCGCATGCCATGGCGGTGTACACGGCAACAGGGTGAAGGCCCGCGTGTTTATTGGCCTGGCGACGAGATGCTTGGTATTGCTATACAGTCCCCTTCTCCAGCCACGCCAGCAAGGTTGCAAAGATCTTGTCCGGAGTGATGGGTTTGACAATAAAGTCATTCATCCCGGCCTCAAAGCAGAGTGCCTTATCCTCGGCAAAAGCGTTGGCGGTCATGGCCAGGATCGGTGTTTCCCGATAACCGGGGAGTTTGCGGATCTGCCGTGCCGCCTCCGGGCCGTTGAGATTCGGCATCTGCATGTCCATCAGGATCAGTGCGTAAGCTGT
>JAIFKU010000008.1 GCA_020049495.1 Accumulibacter sp. | reverse complement strand
GTCAGGTCGGGGCCGGCACTCCAGCGCAATCCGCCTTCCATGATGTTGCCGGTGTTTGTCGTATTCACCAGGGCGTCTCGCGCGGTGCTGGCCTGCACGCGCAGATCGGCGACGAAGGGATCGAGGTTCAGCTTGCCGCTGGCTTCCAGCGTGGTTGTGCTGCGCAGCAGCCCGTTTCGCGCGGACTCGCCGGGGTAGGCGAGTTTGTAGGCCGGGCTGGCGCCGCGCAGTCTGAGTCCTTCTTCCTTCTGCTCCAGGTAACCGGAGAATTCGAAGGTCTTCTTTTCGAACTCGCTGGCGTCAAATTTGAACTCTTCTGCGCTCGCCAGTCCGGCGAAGACCGACAACGCAGCGGCAAGCGTTGCGGTCGTGCGTTTCATTTACGCAGTTCTTCCATGCGCGACATGAAGCCTTGCGTGAACACTTCATCGGGGTAGTTTCGTTTCTTCAGGCCCGAATAGAGCATCACCGACTTGTAGTCCTTGTACAGCGGGCTGTCCGTCTCGATGGTGGCCGGGCGCTTGATGCCATTGCCAAAATCCTTCACATCCTTGAAGTACAGGGTTTTCAGAAGCATGCTACTAGCTGCATAGCATTGAATTTCCGTCGGCAGGATGAGTTTCTTGTCCACTTTCATCATCAGCTTGTCGTAGGCCACGTCACCGGTCTTGGCTTTCAGATCGAGGAGGTAGTGATCGCCCTTCTCCTCAATCGATTTCACGTCGTATTCCACCGCATAATCCAGACGCATGATGTCGGCGTTGTTGAAAACGCCACCAGTCACTGACTGGAGGCTGGTGATGCGCATCGGCTTGCCGACGTTGGGGATGTACAGCCACATGTTGTCACCCTGGCGCAGGGTGCTGCGGCCCTTGTCACTGCTGGGTGAGAGAAACAGGCTGGCCGTCTGATCCTTGCCCTTCTTCACCGAATAAATGACGAACTCTTTTTTGGCGCCATTGGGTTCGATATTGATCAACTTGCGATAGGACTCGTACGACTCGGGTTCGAGGTTACGATCGACCTTCTTGAGGATTTCAACACCGTCGAGAGCCGAGGCCAGCAGGGGCAGACAAAGGACCATGAAGGCCAGCAGTTTTGAACTTTTCATTTTTTACTCTCCTGATGATCAAACGTGACGCAGGGCCTGGATCGGATCCATGCGCGCTGCACGCCAGGCCGGCTGCAGACTGGCCAGCGCAGAAACGAGAACGGCCAACCCGAGCACACCGAGTACTTCGATCAGATCAAGATGGGGATACAAGGTAATCTGCTCGCGACCAAAATTGAATACAAGGGGAGACACATTGAGGAAGGCGACCAGCGCGTAGCTGATGGCGATACCGGCCGCCGCGCCGACCAGACCCAGCAGCAGACCTTCGCTGAGGAAGATAGCCATCAGTTTGCCTGGTTGCGTGCCAATCGCAGCCAGCGTGCCAATCTCGCGGATACGCTCATACACTGCCATCAGCATCACGTTCATCACGCTCACCAGGACAATGGCAATCAGCATGATGCGGATGAACAGCGTCATCAGGTCGATCATGCGCACGATGTTGGCGAAGGGCGACAGATCCGACCAGGTGTGCAACTCGGTGGCTGGCTTGTCTTCCTTGTTGCGGATCTCGTCAAGCTTGCTGTTAAGGCGCTGCTGCACCTCCGAAAGCTTGCCAATCGTCTTGAGACGCACGGCAATTTCCATGACTTCGGGCTTGTCCATGCGCAGCAGTTCGCGGGCATCGTTGATGTGAATATAGCCATCGCGCCCGCCGGGTCCGGTAATGGCATCGAGCACACCGCCGACGATGAAGTTCTTGCCATTCACCGAGCCGGACGCATTCGTTACGACCAGCACCACGGAGTCACCGACCTTGACCTTCATGCCGCGCGCCAGCAGGGTGGGAATGAGCACCTTGCCGGGTTCCACCAGTGGCCCGCTCTTATCACCTTCGTTGATGCGCTGGCGCAGGCCGGGCAAGGCGGCATCTTCGGCAACGGGGTCAACCCCGTTGAGGCGGATGCTGGTATTTTCGGTGAAGTTGCTGAACATCGCGCCAAGCTTGACGCGCAGCGAATAGGCGGCGACCTCCGGGTCGGCTTTCAATGCGCTTTCGATCTTGCTGACGGCGTTGGGCTGCAGGCTCATGTTAAGCGGCAGGTTGTCAATCGATTGGGTATAACCTTTGCGGTGAACCTGCAGGTGGCCGAGCATGCTGTCGGTGATCGAGCCGACCATCGTCTGCTTGAACGACCCGGCAGCGGCGACAAAGAGCAGCAGCGCCGTCACGCCGAGAGTAATCAGCAGGGCAGTGAGCAGGGTACGGCGGCGATAACGCAGCAGATTGCGTGCCGCGAGTTTGAGTGTAGAGGTCATGCGGCAACTCCTTCCGATTGCAGACGACCGTCTTCGAGCGTGAAGGTCAGTTCCGCTTCGTGCATGATTTTTGGATCGTGGGTGGAGAAAATGAACGAGGTGCCATAGTCATCGCGCATCGTCTTCATCAGATTCAGGATGCGGTAGGCGGTGTCGTGGTCGAGATTTGCCGTCGGTTCGTCGGCCAGCACCAGACGCGGTTCGCCGACCAGCGCACGGGCCACGGCAACGCGCTGCTTTTGCCCGCCGGACATCTGATCAGGCCGCTTGTGCGCCTGTTCGGTCATATCCACGGCGGCAATCATTTTCATGACGCGTTCGCGCCGCTTTTCGGGCGACCAGCCGCGCACCATCAGCAAGGGGTACTCAATATTTTCATAGGCGCTGAGTACCGGCACCAGATTGAAATCCTGGAAAACGAAGCCCAGATGCTCGCCGCGAAAGGTGGCCGCTGAACTACGCGACAGCGTACTGATGTCGGTGCCATTGACCAGCAGAGTTCCACTTGTTGGATGGTCGAGGCATCCGATCAGGTTGAGCAGCGTCGATTTGCCGCTGCCCGAGGGGCCGACGAAGGCGGCAAAAGCCCCCTCGCCGATTTCAAAGCTGAGCCCCCTGAGAGCGGGCACGTCCTCGTCGCCCACGCGGTAGTTTTTCGTGATGTTTGTTGCCTGTATCAATGCCATTATTGCCCCTTATTTGCCGTGTTGAGCGCTGGCGAGCACCTGGTGACAGGCCAGCATGGATGCCTCAACCAAACTTGATGAACAGCTTCGAATACGCCCCCTTGATCTTGCCTAGCGCCTCCTTGACCCGTGCGGCGTCCTGCGACAACAGCGCCGACTTGAGATTGCTGACCGATCTGTCGACGGCCTTGTACAAGGCAATGAATTCCTCATTCTTCAGGTAGTCGGCTGGTGCTTCGCTGTGCAGACGGCCGGCCAGGTAATCGAGCGCGCCGACCTGCAGGGTCAGTTGCAACAGACCATCGGACGCCGCCAGAATTTTTTCTCCATTGATCAGCACATGCTCCATTTGGGCATGGTACGCATTGGTATGATCGCTGTAGATGATAACCTGGTTGCGGCGACGCATTTGAGCCATTACCTCGCGCACATGCTCCAGTGTCTCATGCGCTGTGATGAGCTGGTTTTTTTCGATTTCCTCAGCGGCCTTGGCATAAACCTGGCTCACTTCGGCGAGCGAGTTGGCGAACAGGGGATCCCGGTCATAGGGGACCGGAGGCCTGTCGCCAAACTGGGCAGCGATCTGTCTCCAGCCCTGATACGCCTGTGCGACGGCCTGCCTTGACTCGTCTTGGGCATTGTTGTTGGTCTTGAATAGCGCGACGCGGTAGGGGACGTAGGTCTTCTGCATGGCATCGGTCACGGCATCGGTAGCCGTGGCACTGGCGGCTGCAAGGAAAAGGCTGAGCACAAGGACGGGTTTGAACATCGTGGAACTCCAGAGATGCATTGCTTGATAAGGGAATCGGCCCCCGCATTGCGTGGACCGGATGACTGTCAGCACTAATAAGAATTCCGATCAGGTATCGTACCAGCCCCCGGGACGGATAGAATCACTTGATGATTCCACGCGCCTTCATGTTGTCACAGGCATTCCGGCGCGGCGCCTGCAGGGTGACGCCCTTCTCCTTGGCACGCGCCTCCATTGCAGAGCGATGCTCGGTCTGCGTTAGTTTGCATTCGTCATAGGTTTTGACTTCACGCATCTTGATCTGGAAAGCCGTACGCTCTTCAGGAGTCATCAGCGTCCAGCCCCGCGTATTGTTCTGGTTGAAACGCATTCCACGACCACCGCGCCCGCCCTGACCCATACCCGGCCCCATACCCGCTCCTGGTCCCATGCCGGCACCCGGTCCGGCATTTTGCATGCCCATACCACCGCCCATACCACCACCCATGCCGGGGCCGGGTTGAGCCAGAACCGGCAAAGCCAACGCGCCGCCCAGTAGCGTGATCAGGGTGATACTCTTGAAAGTCATTGAAGTTTTCATGGCAAATCTCCTTGGTTGTTGAACTCGATCAGGGCGTCGGCTTTCTGTCCCTCCGTCCTTGAGTTCCATTTAAACTCAGGCATGTAAGTGGCGTGTTGCATGATCAGGCCGATTTGTATCGCTGCGTTGCAGATCGCTATTGCGTTACAGTGCGTTACAAATCGACGTGCTCATTCAAGCGCATCGACGTATTGAGCCAAGGCACATGGAGACAGTTCAGGTACTGAAAGGTTGCAACTGATTATTCCACAGAGGCTGAGTCAAGTGGCGGGCGAGGGACGAAACAGCAGACTTTTCCCTCTTCATCGAAGGTCACCTGGCAGGCTTCGGCCAGTTGTGTGCGCAAGCGAAGGCGAGCGCGCTGCACGCGTGATTTGGCGGCGGGCAGCGAAAGTCCCAGATGCCGTGCGTAATCCTTTTGTGCCATGCCCTGCATATCGCAGAGCAGGATGGCTTCACGATCCTCTGGCGAAAGTTCAGTCAGCACACGCGGCAAACAATGGCTGAGAAGGTCAACCGGCACAAACTCCGTGATGGGTTCAGCGCTCAAATCATCAGGCAATGGAACCTGCTCCCTGGTCAGACGCAGGCGATCCACCAGCAGATTGCGGGCGACATGGAAAAGCCAGGCGCGCGGGTTGTCAAGACTGCAAAACGCTTTTCCCTGGAGCAGGGCTTTGAGAAAGACATCCTGCAACAGATCATCCGCCTCGGCAGCACTCCCGGCACGCTGCGCGAGAAAGCTGCGAATCTCGGCTTTGTGTTGCCGCCACGCCTTGTTGTGACAGCCATAGGTCAACGTTGAGTTCATTTCTTGCATGGTCCGTTATTTAAACCGGGGGAAACGCTTAGGGAAAGGCTGGAATATTCGTTTCCGTCGTTTCCGCGTAGGCAGGAACCCAATTGAACAATCATTCTGGATCCCCGCCTGCGCGGGGATGACGAATACTTCAGCACCTCCTTAGGGTTGTTCATACCATGCCTTGCTGGAATTGACCACCTTGACGACGAGCAGCATCACCGGCACTTCAATCAGCACACCGACGACGGTTGCCAGGGCGGCGCCGGACTCAAAGCCGAACAGGCTGATCGCCGCCGCCACGGCCAGTTCGAAGAAGTTGGACGCGCCGATCAGCGCTGACGGGCAGGCCACCGAGTGTTTTTCGCCGACTTTCCTGTTGAGCCAGTAGGCCAACGCCGAGTTGAAGAACACCTGAATCAGGATCGGCACGGCGATCAGCGCAATGACCAGCGGTTGCTCGATGATGGCCCGGCCCTGAAAGGCGAAGAGCAGCACCAGCGTGGCAAGCAGCGCCGAGATCGACCACGGGCCGATTTTCTCCATCGCCGCATCGAATGCCCCCTGCCCGCCCTTGAGCAAGGCTCTGCGCAGGAACTGGGCGAGAATCACCGGTATCACGATGTAGAGCACAACCGAGGCAAACAGGGTATCCCAGGGTACGCTGATCGCCGAAATGCCGAGCAGGAAAGCCACCAGCGGGGCAAAGGCGAAGATCATGATGGTGTCGTTGAGCGCGACCTGCGAAAGCGTAAACAGGGGATCGCCGTTGGTCAGCCGGCTCCAGACAAAGACCATCGCCGTACACGGCGCGGCGGCGAGCAGGATCAGGCCGGCGATGTAGCTGTCGAGTTGATCGGTCGGCAGGTACGGGGCAAAGATCTGCCTGATGAACAGCCAGCCGAGGAAAGCCATCGAGAAGGGCTTGACCAGCCAGTTGATGAACAGCGTGACGCCAATGCCGCGGATGTGCTGGCGCACCTCATGCAGCGCACCGAAATCGACCTTGACCAGCATCGGTATGATCATCACCCAGATCAGCAGGCCGACCGGCAGATTGACCTGCGCGTATTCCATGCGACCGATGGCCTGAAAGACACCCGGCAAGATTTGGCCCAGGCTAATGCCGGCGACGATGCAGAGGAAGACCCAAACGGTCAGATAACGCTCGAAGATACTCATCGGCGCACCGGCTGAATGTTTTATCGCCACTTCACATTGAGCGCTCATTGGCAGGCCTCGTGTATCAGTCGTGCGGCAGCAACGATGTCCTGGCGCGACATTGATTCCAGGTCGAGCGCGAGAAAAGCCTTGATCCGTTTCTCAAGCGCCGCGTAGGCGACTTGAAAAGCCGCTTGTCGTGCTTCCATCGGTTCGACATGCGCAGGGTCATCGATTCCCCAGTGCGCGGTCGTCGGATGCCCCGGCCAGATCGGGCAGGTCTCGCCGGCGGCGCTGGCACAGACGGTGAAGATGTAGTCGAGCTTGGGCGCACCCGGCGCGGCAAACTCGTCCCATGACTTGCTGCGTACTTCAGAGGGTAAGGGCACACTATGCCTGGCCAGGGTTTCCAGGGCCACCGGATTGACTATTCCGGAAGGCCTGCTGCCGGCTGAAAAGGCGCGCACACGGCCTTGGCCGAGATGGTTGAAGAGGGCTTCGCCAAGAATCGAGCGCGCCGAATTGCCGGTGCATAAAATCAGCACGTTGATCGGATCAGCCGTACTCATGCTTTTTATCCTTTCGGGGAACAGAGTTTTGAATTACCAGCGCAGCAGTCTTCGGTCAGAAAAGCGATCAGCGCGTCGATGCCGGGCAGTTCGGCACGGTAACGCACGTAGCGCCCTTCCTGCACGGCCGTGACCAGACCGGCCTGGGCCAGGGTCCTGAGATGGAATGAAAGGGTAGGCGCCGGCAGGTCCAGTTCCTCGCCGATGAGCCCGGGGGTCAGGCCTTCCGGCGCGTTACGTACCAGCAATCTGAAGACGGCCAGACGGCTTTCCTGGGCCAGGGCGGCGAGAGCGGCGACTGCAGTTGTATTTTCCATATTTCCAATAATATGGAAATATTGCCGTTTTGGCAAGAGCAGGTTTTTTTACATGGCCAGACCCGGATTACACATCCGTACTGTTTGTCGGGCTTCAGCCCTACAAACAAAGGCCGACCCACAGATCAGTCGCGCCGGATCATCGGCGACCAAGCGCGGCAACACTCTCGAAGTCCCGAACTCAATTGGTCATTCCCGCGCAGGCGGGAATCCAGTTTCAGACCTGGCTCTGGATCCCCGCCTGCGCGGGGATGACGGCTTAACTGAAGCGTAGAAGAGGCAGAAGCCGCTTTTTGTCACAGCAACTGGCAAGTTGCCTAAAATACCTTACTTCGTCAGCGCCTTGAACCAGCCCAGCCCGTCTTCGGTCTTGCCGCGCGGCTTGTACTCGCAGCCGACCCAGCCTGTATAACCGAGTTCATCGAGAAGCTTGAACAGATGCGGGTAATTGACTTCGCCTTCGTCGGGTTCGTGCCGTGCCGGAACGCTGGCGATCTGGATATGACCGATGCCGGCGATGTTGTTCTTCAGGGTCACGGACAGATCGCCATCCATAATCTGGGCGTGATAAAGGTCCATCTGCACCTTGAGGTTGGGCTCGCCGATCTCTTTGCAGATGGCATGCCCTTCGGCCTGGTGATTGATGAAATACCCCGGTATGTCACGCGTGTTGATAGGTTCGATGACAAAAGCCAGACCATGCTTGGCCAGGGCTCTGGCCGCATAGCGCAGATTCTCGACATACACCGCTCTATGCTTTGCCCGGTCGGCGCCCGCCGGAAACAGTCCGGCCATGGCGTGCAGCGTCGGCGTACCCATGACTAGTGCATATTCGATGGCCTTCGCCACGCCGGCACGGAATTCCTCTTCGCGCCCGGGCAGCGAGGCGATCCCGCGCTCACCGCCGGCAAAGTCACCGGGAGGCATGTTGAAAAGATTGTTCACCAGCCCGTTGCTCTTCAGCCAGCCGGCCACTTCAGCCGCCGGATAATCAAAGGGGAAGAGGAACTCGACCGCCTTGAAGCCGGCCTTGGCGGCAGTGGAAAAGCGTTCCGGAAACGGAATTTCCTGGAACATGAACGAGAGGTTGGCAGCAAATTTTGGCATGGTCTTTTCCTTAAAAATCAAGTTTGAAAACGGATTTGAGTTCGGCAATCTGCTCCGCATTCAGGCACTGGGTCGGCGTGTTGCGCAAGAGCAGGAACAGCTTGGCGGTTTCTTCCAGTTCTTCGCTGGCATAAATGGCAGCTTCCAGATTGCTGCCGGAGACCACCGGGCCGTGGTTGGACAGTAGCACGGCGCTGTGCTTGGATGCCAGTCCGCGGATCGCGCCGGCCAGCGCCTGATCGCCCGGACGGAAATAGGGAATGAGCGGCAGACGCCCGATCTTCATCACGAAGTAAGGCGTCAGCGGCGGGATGCAGTTCGCATGATCAAGGCCGCTCATGCACGACACCGCCGCCGAGTGCGTCGAGTGCAGATGCACGATGGCCCCGGCAACACTGCGTTCCTCGTACATCGAGCGGTGCAGGAAGGCTTCCTTGGACGGTGGATCGCCGGCCAGGTGCCGGCCTTCCCAGTCAAGTTTGGCGATGCGTGCCGGATCGAGTTCGCCCAGGCAGGCATTGGTCGGCGTCAGCAGCCAGCCATCTTCCAGGCGAACACTGATATTGCCACTGCTGCCGGCGGTCAGGCCGCGCTCGTAGAGAGAACGCGACAGGAGCGCGATCTTCTCGCGCTGCCGGTTTTCTTCCGGATGATTTACTGCGCTCATGATGCCAGCTTGCTCCAGGCTTTAAGGAAGAAGTCCGGCGTACCGAAATTGCCCGACTTGAGCGCCAGCGCCAGCGGCCGCTGACTGGTGTCTTCCGTAATACCGACTGTCCAGGGCACGCCGGGATCGATTTCCGGACCGATGCGCAGGCCCGTGACGCCGAGCGCCTTGACCACGGCACCGGCAGTTTCGCCGCCGGCGACGATCAGTTGCCCGACGCCGAGTGCGACCAGTCCCTTGGTGATGGCCGCCAAGGCTTCCTCGACCAAGCTGCCGGCTTTCTCCGTGCCCAGTTGGGCCTGTACGGCCTTGACCGCTTCCGGCGCCGCCGTGGCGTAGATCAGTACCGGGCCGTCCTTGATGCGGCTGGCGGCCCAGGCGAGCGCCGCAGCGACCACATCGCTGCCGCGCGCCAGTTCGAAGGGATCGATATTGAAGGCCGGATGCACCACGCGCATGGCAGCGACCTGCCCTTGCGTGGCGACCGAACAACTGCCCGAAATGACGGCACGCAATCCGCCGGTGGTCGGCAGGGCATCGGCCACCTGACTTTCAGCCAGCAATCCGGCGCGGCGGAAATTCTGCGGCAGCCCGAGGGCGATGCCGGAACCCGCCGTGACCAGCGGCATGTCGGCACACGCTGCACCGATGCTCATCAGGTCGTCATTGGACAGGGCATCGACCACGGCAAAATTGCAGCCTTCGGCTTCCAGCGCCTTGAAGCGGGCGCGGATGGCCTCGGCACCCTTGAGCACGGTGGAATGCTCGGCCAGACCGACCTTGCCCTTGATCTGCGCCTGCAGTACACGGACCAGACTGGCGTCGGTCATCGGGGTCAGCGGATGGTGACGCATGCCCGAGTCGGAGAGCAGGATGTCGCCGACGAACAGATGACCCTTGTAAATAGTTCGCCCATTGACCGGGAAGGCCGGACAGGCGATGGTGAACTTGCTGCCCAAGGCCTGCATCAGCGCTTCACCCACCGGGCCGATGTTGCCCTTGGCCGTCGAATCGAAGGTCGAACAGTATTTGAAGTAGAACTGCCGGCAACCGGCCTTCTGCAGCCAGCGCAGTGCGGCCAGCGACTCGGCGATGGCGTCTTCAGCCGGCGTCGTACGCGACTTCAGGGCGATCACGACCGCGTCGATGTCGTCGCCGATCGGCTCCTGCGGCACGCCGATCATTTGTACCGTGCGCATGCCAGCCTTGACCAGCATGCCGGCCAGGTCGGTGCCGCCGGTGAAGTCGTCGGCGATGCATCCAAGCAGAACAGTCATTACAAGCTCCTTGTTTATCTTTTAAAAGCAAGCAAACCGCTTTATTCACAGAGACCACAGAGACACAGAGGACACAGAGCTATTCATCAACTTTTCCTGACTCTCTTTTCTTCTCTGTTTCTCTGTGTGCTCTGTGCTGAATGCGGTTTAACTTATTTCTGTTCAGGCAACTTGATGCCCGGGAAATTCTTGATCACGGCAGAATCGTCTTCCAGGCCATGGCCGGCGGCGGAGGCCTGCATGTACATCTGATGCGCCGTGGCCGAAAGTGGCAGCGGGAAAACGCTTTTCCTCGCGTAATCGAGGACAATGCCCAGATCCTTGATGAAAATATTCACCGCAGACAAGGGCGTGTAATCCCCGGCAAGGATATGCGGTACCCGGTTCTGGAACATCCACGAGTTACCCGCGCTGTTGGTGATCACTTCATAAACCTGGTCAGGATCGGCGCCGGCGCGAATCGCCAGCGCCATGGCCTCGCCGGCCGCCGCGATATGCACACCGGCCAGCAACTGGTTCACCATCTTGACCACCGAACCGGGTCCGACTTCGTCGCCGAGGCGATAAATCTTGCCGGCAATGGCTTCAAGAACAGGCTCGCATTTGGCATAGGCGGCGGGCGAACCGGACGTCATGATGGTCATTTCTCCGGCCATCGCCTTGGCTGCGCCACCGGAAATCGGCCCGTCGATCATCAGCAGACCGGCACTTTCCAGACGCTTGCCCAGTGACTTGGCGAAATCGGGCGACACCGTCGAACAGGCAATGACGACTGAACCCGGCTTCATGCACGCAGCCGCACCATTGTCGCCAAAGAGCACCGTCTCGGTCTGATCGGCCGTCACCACGACGATGACCAGCACATCGACGACCCGAGCCAGCGCCGCCGGCGATTCAGCACGGCGACCGCCGGCATCAACGACCTTCTGCACGACTTCAGGACGTACATCGCAGACATGTACTTCAAAGCCTTCGCGTACCAGGGACATGGCCACACCCATGCCCATCGCGCCGAGGCCAATCACGCCAACCGGGGGTTTAACTGAATTCATGAACACGCTCTCCAGAACAATAAGAAATCATTACCGTGCATAGACCAGGTCGCGCAGGAACAGCGAGACCTGCGGCACGTAGGTGATGACCATCAGGCAGCAAAGAATCACCAGAACGAAGGGAAGCAGTTCACGGATGATCCGGTCGACTGAAATCCTGGCCACCGTGCAGGCGGCGAACAGATTCACGCCGAACGGCGGGGTAATCATGCCGAGCGCCAGGTTGACGACCATGATCGTGCCGAAATGCACCGGGTCGATGCCGAACTTCATGGCTACCGGCGCCAGGATCGGCGCCAGCACGATGATCGACGCCGAAGTCTCGATGAACATGCCGATGATGAACAGCGCCGCATTGACCCCGAGCAGGAACATCGCCGGTGAAGTCAGTGTTGCCTTGAGGAAATCGCCGATCGCTTCGGGCACGCCGGCACGCGTGATCAGGAAACTGAACAGCCCGGCGTTGGAGATGATGAACATGATCACGGCCGAAGAAATCACCGACTTGCGGAAAATCGGGTAGAGATCCTTGACCTTGATTTCCTTGTAGATCAGCATGCCGACGATCAGCGCGTAGAACACGGCGACGACGGCCGCTTCAGTCGGCGTGAACACACCGCCATAGATGCCGCCAAGGATGATCACCGGCATCATCAGCGCCAGTGCCGCTTCCTTGCTGGCATGGCCGAATTTCATGCGGCCGACGTGATCGCCCTTGCCGTAACCCTTGAATTTTGACCAGCACCAGACGAAGAACATCAGGGAGCAGCCAATCAGGATTCCGGGGCCGAAGCCGGCGACAAACAATTCGCCGATCGACACTTCCGCAGAAACACCGTAGAGAATCATCGGGATCGACGGCGGGATGATCACCCCGAGTTCGGCGCTACAGGCCTGCAGGGCTGCCGCGAAGTTGGTCGGGTAGCCGTGACGGATCAGCGCCGGGATGAGGATGGCGCCGATGGCGAAGGTGGTTGCCACGCTCGACCCGGAGACGGCCGCGAAGATCATGCAGGTCATCACGCAGGTAATCCCCAACCCGCCCTGCAGGCCGCCGACGATGGATTTGGCGAAATTGACCAGCCGATTCGAGATGCCGCCGACTTCCATCAGATTGCCGGCGAGGATAAAGAACGGAATGGCACCGAGCGCAAACTTGTCGATGGCGGAGAACATTTCCTTCGGCGCCACCAGCATCGGAATGCTGGAAAAAAAATGAATGCCGGTAATGCTGGCGAGGCCGATCGAAATGGCAATCGGAACACTGCAGGCAAAAAAGATGATCATTGAAGCAAACATTGCACTCGACATTTTTAGTCCCCTGACACTGATCTGTATTTTGGATTACTGCTGTGTTTCAAGTTCGTGATGCCTGGGATCGAGGAAGTTGGCGATCACCGCGATGATGGCAAAGAAGGCGCCCACCGGCAAAGCCGCATAACCCACACTCATGGGGAGAAATTCCATGCCGCCGATTTCCTGAAAGCGCGTACGCCAGGCGATGTCAGCGCCATACCACACCAGAACCGACAGAAAGATCACGGTAACCAGGGTAATCATGAAGTGCAACGGGCGCTGGAAGCGGCCACACTTGCGGAACAGAAGATCAACCGAAACCTGGGAGCCTTCTCTGAAGCCAACGACCACGCCGAACATCACCATCCAGACGATGACGATGCGGATCAGGATTTCGCTCCAGGTTGACGGCTCGTTGAAGATGAAACGGGTCAGTACCTGAAACATCCCGAGCGTGGAGGCGATGGCCAGCAACACGCAGGCGCTGTGGATGATCCCTGACGTCAGGCGCTGCTCAAAGGCAAGAAATAAAGTTTTCATGGGTTTATTCCGGATCGGCACGACAAGCACCGACCCGGACCTTTCAGAAAGTTACATTTGCACGCTTACTTGACGTCGATGATCTTCTTGATGTTGGCTTCGCCGTAATCCTTGTTGTACTGGACGTAGGCTGAAGCTACGGCTTTCTGGAACAGGGTCGTGTCGACCTTGTTCACCAGGGTGCCGGCTTTCTCGATCACGGCGATGCCGTTGGCTTCGTCATCATTGACCTTCTTGCGGTTGGCGACGAGAGCGATCTTGGCGGCTTCATAAAACGCGGTCTTGTCTGCAGCGCTGATTTTGTCCCAGAGACCCTTGTTGATGATCAGCATCGCCGGCGAGTACACGTGGCTGGTCAGGGAAACGTATTTCTGCACCGTGTACAACTTGTTGGCGAGAATGACCGGGATCGGGTTCTCCTGACCGTCAACGGTACCCGTCTGCAGCGCGGTGAACACTTCATTCATGTTCATCGGCGTCGGCAGCGAACCCAAGGCCTTGAAGGCTTCCATGTGCACCTTGTTTTCCATGGTGCGGATCTTCAAGGCCTTCAGGTCGTCCGGTGTCTTGATTGCGCGCTTGCTGTTGGTGACATGGCGGAAGCCGTTTTCCATCCAGCTGATCGCCACCAGGCCCTTGGCCGGGAACTTGCTGAGGATGTCCTTGCCGATCGGGCCGTCGAGCACCTTGCGGGCGTGGGCGTAGTCACGGAACAGGAAGGGAATGTCAACAATGCGCGTCTCGGCCACGAAATTGCCCACCGGCCCGGTCGAGGTGATGATCAGATCCTGCGTCCCCAGTTGCACGGCTTCAAGCATTTCGCGCTCGCCGCCCAAAGCCCCCGCCGGGAAGTACTGCAACTTGTAACGTCCGTTGGTGCGCTTGGCTACTTCGTCGCCAAAGGTGGTAATTCCAACCCCGTAGTGGGAGTCCATGGTATTGGTCCAGCCCACTTTCAGAACCGTCTGCGCCTGTGCTGCGAAAGAAGAAATGCTGAGACCCAGAACTGCGATCAGCTGTACTGCAAGTCGTGACAATTTCATTTGTATCTCCTCACTCGGAAAAAGACGCCTGCACGGCAAGCCGGACAAATGCCCGAATCAGCGTGTTTGGCAATCGGAACTTTAATCGATACTGCTCCTGACTTACTGATGATTGGCCAGCTTCAACTGCCCGGCCTTGTTTTTTGCCCCTGAGCGACATCGGGCAGTTTGCTTTTCACAACCCATTACGGCTATAGTTGTCGTACAAGATTACATCTGACAACATAAGCGAAAGTAAAACACATATCGTCCATCTTTACAATATGTCCAAAAACGAAAGTTCAGGAACCCATAAAATGACCTCCTCTCCCGAATTCAAGGTTGAACGGCTGACCGTTGCCGGTTCGCTGACCGACCGTGTCTGCGAGGCGCTTGTTCAGTTGATCAGCGGCGAGGACTTCCCGCCGGGATCGCGCCTGCCCTCGGAAATGAAAATGGCCAGCCGCTTCGGTGTCAGCCGAACCGTCATCCGCGAAGCGATCTCGCGTCTGAAATCGGAAGGCCTGGTCGAATCGCGCCAAGGCAGCGGGGTGTTTGTCCGCGAAGAGAACATGGACGCCCCGTTTCGTATCGACCCCAATATCATGGACTCGATTCAGTCTGTCCTGCAAGTGGTTGAATTGCGCAAGGTACTGGAAGGCGAAATCGCGGGCCTGGCCGCAAAACGCCGCAGCCGTGAGCAGATGGCTGCCATCAGGCAGGCGCTGAAACAGATCGACACCGACGTCGCCGCCGGAAGTGACGGCGTCGATGCGGATATCGCTTTCCACCGCTGCATCGCCGAAGCGACCGGGAATCCGCATTTCCTCGCTCTGATCCAGTTCCTCTTCAACTTTCTCAGAAACGCCACGCAAACCACACGCGGCATCGAAGCCACGCGGGCCACGCTGACCCAGCAGGTCAAGGACGAACACCGGGCCATCGTCGAGGCCATTTCGCATCAGGATTCCACGGCCGCACGCGCCGCCGCCCGACTGCATATGGACAGGGCCTCGCGGCGACTGGGCACGGCAGACATCAAATTGTTGCAAAGCGCCAGCACTGCTGCCAACTTGACCCCTTCTACGGTTTGACGGTGGAAAACGGACGATGGGCGTAGCCAGGCTTGCCGTTCAGCTCAGGAACTGTGGCTCCTGAGATAGTCAAGGTTGTTGGCATTCCAGAGATTCTCGAGGCGGGCGCTCTCCTCGAAGTTGCCCTGCCACGGCAGCCAGTGCTCGATGATGCAGTTGATGCCGCGCGCTTCGGGCTTGACCGTGCTCATCAGATAGTCGTAGTCGAGCAAACCGCTACCGAGCTCAGCCCCTTCGAGCGTAAAGCCGACCCAGCCGCCGCGCCGGGTGAACGCGAAGTCCTTGATGTGCAGGTTTTTGACGTACGGGGCGCAGCGGTCAATCACATGAATCGGGTTCTCGAGCGCCGCGACACAATTCGCCGGATCGAGGCAGATACCGAGACTTGGGCTGGCCACCGCTTCGACCAAAGTGACCAGATCGCACGAACTCAGTTGTTCGTAGGTTTCCAGGGCGATGCTCACACCGGCGGCCTCGTAGGCTGGAAGCGCCTGTTCGAGCAAGCGTTGCGCTTCGGCCATGCTCGGACGGTGATCGGGCGTGTTCACCATGCCCCTGATCAGCTTTGCACCGAGCAGTTTGGCGAGCCGGAGAAAATTCGCCAGATGGTCGGCTGAAATTCCCTTGGTACCAAGCTCCAGAGTGATGCCGAGTTCACCGGCGAGCGCCTTGAGATCGCGCAATTGAGCATCCGTGTATCCGATGACAGGCAGGAAATCGCAGATCTGGAAGACATCAGCGTCCAGCTCACGGGTCCGCCGCAGCATGGCGGGCAGGTCGAGAGGCTGCGGCGCACGATCGGAGTGCTGCCAGAAAAATGCGTAAGTCCCCAGTCCAATCATCGTGTCACCCCGGATATCAGATCAATCTTCACTACTCGCCCACGTTTCTCGGTCAAACGACACCTACCTAGTGACGCCCTGAATTATTCTTTTCCGTCGTTCCCGCGCAGGCGGGAACCCAGTTGGATGAACATTCTGGATCCCCGCCTACGCGGGGATGACGCCCCGAAGGCAACGGTGCCTTGGGCTCAAGTCCTCCTGGGTGACGAATAAATCAGCCTTTCCCTAGATTTTCGGATCATTCGGATGGAGCATGGTGGCAATAGCCTTGTCGAGAACCTCATCGTCCCAAATCCGCTTCCAGTCATCGCGCAGTACCAGACGATTACCCAACTGGATGGCTACCTTGCAGGCGTCGGAGACCTGGACCTTGCCCATCCTGCCGAGGAAAACCGCCGACAGGATGTTGATGTGCCCAGTCAGGAACGAGATCGCCGCATCGCGCGAAATGCCGCGCCGTTCGGCTTCGTCGACCGTCTCGGCCATGGCGTAGAGCGTCGATGCACCGAGGATTTCGACCAGGGTAGGTTCAAGGAAGGCGATATCGCGTATCCCCATCACGTAGCTGTTGGCGACCGGCGCGAACATCCACTCGCTGACCGACCGGGCATGGGCGAAATTCTTGTCGTCGCCCTGAATCTTGGCCATGACGATGTCTTGCTTGCCGGCAATGCCGCCAAAATGATCCTGGCGCGCTTCAGCGGTTTCCTGGTCGAGGAGCCATGAAGGATGGCAAGGATGGGCAACGACAAAGGTGCAGTCGTCCCTGAGCGCCAGTTCCTTGGCAACGGCCGCTGCCGGATCGAGAATGATCAGCGTCGAGCCGGGTGTCATCATCTTGACGACGTCGACAGAAACCTGCTTGATGACAACGTCGGGTACGGCGAGGACGATGATTTCGCTCTTCGGGACCGCCGTCTCGGCCGGCGTCACGCTCAGGCCACGCTGCTCGATGCTGGCAATACCGGCCGGCGACGTTTCGCAGCAGTGCAGTTCGATGGCATCCAGATGCTTGGCCAGGTTTGCAGTTGTCCGGGTACCCATCTTCCCGCCGGCCCCGATAACGCTGACTACAAATTTATCATTCATGCGAAAACTCCTGTTGATTGGTCGAGAATGCCGATTTAAACGTCGGACGTTTGATGTTTAGGCAAAAATAACATGGGGCGATTCGGAATGTCAACGGTTTTGCGGGGATGCCGCCACAACGAGGCAAGAGCTTAGCCGCGACCGGCAAGTGCTAGGGAAACGCTGAAGTATTCGTCCCCTAGGAGGACTTCCTTCGTGCGTCATCCCCGCGCAGGCGGGGATCCAGAATGTTGATGTAACTGGGTTCCCGCCTTCGCGGGAACGACGAAAACCGAATAATTCAGCACATCCCTAGGTGCCTACGGCTTGAAAACAAGATACTCCCAAACTTCCATCGAGTCCTCCACCGCCTTTTCCGCAGCCGGGGTATCGCGCTGCTCAACAGCCAGCAGGATTTTCCGGTGCGCCTCGGTGGATTCCTTGCCGGAATTGGCGTTCTTGCGCAGGCTTTCTGCAATATAGGATTTGAAATACTGCATGACAAATCTGTAAATGGTTTCCAGCGGTCCGTTTTTGCAGGCCTGCCCGAGAAGGGTATGGAATTCCAGGTCATAGGCCAGCAAGTCTTCCTCTTTCTTCTCTTCCCCGGTGTGCAAAGCCAGCATTTTCTCAAAGCACTTGCGCAGAATCTGGATATCCTCATCTGCCGCATGGCGAATGGCCAGGCGAACAACATTTTTTTCAAGAATCAGCCGCAACTCCTTCAGTTCGGCAAATTTCGGCTGGGAAACGATCATGTTGAATAGAAGAGGGTCAAAAACAAGATTGCCACCGCGATTCGAAACATAGGTTCCGTCACCGCGCTTGACTTCGACAATACCCAGCGCCGACAGGATTTTCATCGCTTCCCGAACCGAGCCCCGGCTCACCGACAGCAATTTGGCCAGTTCCGTTTCTGCCGGCAGACGGTCACCCGGCATGACCGTCCTGTTCAGGAGCAACTCCTTGATGCTGTTGACCACGAAATCGACAGACGAGGCATTGGGTTTCGACGCCAGAAATCCTGAAAGATCCGGCCCCCTTACTGATTCGGCATTATCCACAGCGATTTTCCTCGTTGATTTCCTGAATGCTCAACCGAAACATCTTTGACCTTCATGCGATTCCTCTGCCACAATGGACTTTAATGCTAGCTCTCTCACGACAACCCGGAGATGCTACACTTTCTTCGGGTGAAATGAAGATGACATCTGTGACTAGACAGCGCCGCCTGCCGACACCACCACCGGGAATCCTCCTGCGAGGATCCGGCAACGATGCGCTATGCCTGATGGAGCGACTTGAGGCGCTTGGTCTGGCATCTTATACTGCCTCTGCCCCATTGCCCAAGTCATCCGGGACTCTGTTCCGCCTGGGCGACGCATCCGCCCGGGAACTGGCTCCGGAACAAGATACCACGCAGTTGAGCGACAAACTCCGACTCGATCCGGCCGGCAATGCCGAGGATCTGGAACGTGAAATCCTGCTGGCCCTGATGCTCAGCCCGACCGGCTTCGAGTACCCGGGTTACGCTGCCCTGGCCTCGGCAGTGAATGTGCGCAGGAACATCGTTAACGCCGCACACAAGACTGAACTGGCGTTCGACACGACACGGGCGGCAGAACGTCCCAGCGACTGCTGGACATTCTCCGAGGAATGCGGCTTTACCCTGCAACCGGGGAAGCCACTGATTGAAGCCTTGCGCAAGGCAACGCAGCCGGAGGTTTCGGGGAAGATTTATGCCTTCTCCTGTTACCGGGCCACCGAATACGTCATTCTGCTGGGCATCGCCGAAGAACTGGAAAACTGCAACCCGGTTCTGCTTGAGCGCCTGCAGCGACAGTGGGAAACCCGGGCCATCAAGTCAGGCGCTTTCCATGAGGTCTTCCTCATCGAATATGGTTCCATGGATGCTCCCCTGCCCCCTAAATACTACGTGCCCGGCGATCGACTCTGGTTCCGCAACCCGGATGATCAATCATCCGATATCGAAGGCTTTGAGGGGTCGTGGGTGTTCTATCTCGGAGGCGGCCTGTTCGCCAACTTCTGGAAAAGCCACCAGCCCTTCACGCTGAGCAGCAAATCTCTGGAGATCTACCACTGGAGAAATGGCACCTACCGCGACGCAGAGGGAAATCTGAAAATGGACGAATCCGTTGTCGAAGAGCGTGTTCATGCCTCGATGAGCAATCCTGAGGAAGTACAGGCCATTCTTGCCCAGATGATGCGACTGCGAGAACCCAGTGGGGTCTATGTGGCGGGAGGATGCATTGACACCTCACGCGAATATCCCAGGTCGGTATGCCTGCATGCGCCGGGTTTGGCGCTACCGGACGCCTGAACCGGGCAGAAAATCAGGGCGAAAAAAAACCTCGCTCAATCAGCAAGGTTTTCTTTACGCGCAGAAACTCCAGCGAATCACTTCAGCTTGGTTTCCTTGTAAGCCACGTGCTTGCGCACTTTGGGATCGTATTTCATCATCTCCAGCTTCTCGGGCTTGGTTTTCTTGTTCTTGGTGGTGGTATAGAAATGTCCCGTACCCGCACTTGATTCCAGTTTGATCTTTTCACGCATGGCTGCAGCTCCTTGTCAGATCTCGCCGCGGGCGCGCAAGTCAGCGAGCACAACGTCGATGCCATTCTTGTCGATAGTGCGCAGACCCGCGTTGGATACGCGCAGACGCACCCAGTGGTTTTCGCTTTCAACCCAGAAACGGCGGTACTGCAGATTCGGGAGGAAGCGGCGCTTCGTTCTATTGTTGGCATGGGAAA
>JAIFKU010000164.1 GCA_020049495.1 Accumulibacter sp. | reverse complement strand
GACATGCCCAATGCGCCGTTGCCGCCGCTCGGGCCGGACGGTAATCCGGCGACGCCGGAGCAGATGAGCGCCATCTTCCCGATGGCCATTCTCGAACAGGAGATGTCGGCCGAGCGCTGGATTCCGATCCCGCAGGAAGTACGCGAAATCTATCGCCTGTGGCGTCCGTCACCGCTGGTACGCGCGATTCGTCTCGAAGAAATGCTCGGCACTCCGGCCAAGATCTACTACAAGAACGAAGGCGTTTCGCCGGCCGGTTCGCACAAACCCAATACCGCTGTCGCGCAAGCCTTCTACAACAAGCAGGCCGGGATCAGGCGCATCACCACCGAAACCGGTGCCGGTCAATGGGGCTGTTCGATGGCGCTGGCCGGACAGATGTTCGGGCTTGAAGTCCGCGTCTATATGGTCAAAGTCAGCTACGGCCAGAAACCTTACCGGCGCTCGATGATGCAGACCTGGGGAGCCGAAGTCTTTGCCAGCCCGTCGACCATGACGCAGACCGGCCGCGATGCGCTGGAAAAGGATCCGGATAATCAGGGCTCGCTTGGACTGGCGATTTCCGAAGCGGTCGAAGAAGCCGCCTCGCGCGCCGATACCAATTATGCGCTCGGCTCGGTACTCAATCACGTGGCGCTGCACCAGACCATCATCGGTCAGGAAGTCAAAAAGCAGTTCGAGATGGCCGGTGACTGGCCGGATGTCATTTTCGCGCCGTGCGGTGGCGGCTCGTCGTTTGCCGGCATCGCCTTCCCCTTCGTGGCCGAAAATGCCTCTGGTGGGCGCAATGGCAAGCCGGTGCGCCTGGTGGCTGTCGAGCCGTCGTCCTGCCCGTCACTGACCAAGGGTGTCTATGCCTATGACTTCGGCGATTCCTCCGGCTTCACCCCGCTGATGAAGATGTTTACGCTGGGACACGACTTCATGCCGCCGGGCATTCACGCCGGCGGTCTGCGCTATCACGGTGCCTCTCCGCTCGTTTCGCAGCTTTACAAGGAAGGCATGATCGAGGCGATGGCCGTGCCGCAACTGGCGACCTTCGAAGCGGGCGTGATGTTCGCCCATGCCGAAGGCATCATCCCCGCGCCGGAATCGAACCATGCCATCCGCGGCGCGATCGACGAGGCGCTGTGTTGCAAGGAAACCGGCGAAGCCAAGACCATTCTCTTCAACCTGACCGGCCACGGTCACTTTGACATGGCCTCCTATGACCGTTATCTGGCGGGCGAACTCGGAGACTTCGAGTATCCTGAAGAAGCGATCAAGGAATCCCTGAAACATCTTCCGAAGTTTGGCTGAACCGCGGGAGAACGACTGCCCGATGCGTGCCTTTGTCTTTCTGCTGATACTGGCCAACCTGCTGTTCTTTGCCTGGGTGGGCGGCTATTTCCCTGCGTCGTCGGATCCCGATGCCCTGCGCGTGCAACAGCAGTTGCTGGCTGACCAGGTAAAGATCGTCGCGCGCGACGAGCCGCCGGCGGAAACGCTAATGCCTGAAAAAGCCGGCAAGCCGGTCGAGAAGAAAGCGGTAGAAATTTGCCTTCTGCTGAGCGACTTGCCGATTGCCGACGTGCTCAGGTTCGAGACGTTGCTGGCGGACAAATTGCCGGCCTTCAGGGCGGAACGCAGCATGAACGCGGGAAGCGGCAGCTATTGGGTCTACATTCCGCCATTACCCGGCAAACAAGATGCTGACAAGAAGGCGGGTGAGTTGAAGAAACTTCGCGTTCCGGAGTTCTTCGTAGTGCAGGAAGGGGCCAACCGTTTCGCCATTTCTCTCGGAATTTTCTCGAACAGGGAAGCCGCCGCCGATCGCCTTGAAGAACTTCGTGCCAAGGGCGTCAAATCGGCCAGGATAGGCGAGCGCGATGTCAAGCCGGCGTCGGCTACGCTCGAGATTCACGGGCCTGAGGCACAGGCGGATTCGCTGCGCCAGGCCGTTGCCGAAGCGCTGCCGCAGAATAAGCCGGCGACCTGCAGGATTCAGACGGCCCCGGCGCAATGAATCTTGTCATCGGGCTGACCGGTGGTATCGGCAGCGGCAAAAGTACGGTCGCCGGTCTTTTTGCCGATCTTGGCGCGGCCATCGTCGATACCGATGCCATTGCGCATGAATTGACCGCGGCGCAGGGTGCCGCCATGCCGAAGATCGCCACCGCATTCGGCCAGAGTGTGCTGCTCGCCGATGGTGCTCTGGACCGGGCCGCCATGCGCCAGCTTGTTTTCTCCGACGCCTCGGCAAAAATCAGGTTGGAGGCCATTCTGCATCCGCTGATCCGCCGCGAGAGCGAACTGCGTTGCCGCGCTGCGACGGGCGTGCCTTATGTGCTACTGGTCGTGCCGCTGCTGGTCGAGTCGGGTGAATATCGCCAGCGGATTGACCGGATTCTGGTCGTTGATTGCGCCGAGGACGTGCAGATTGCACGCGTCATGGCGCGCAGTGGCCTCTCCACGCAAGAAGTGCTGGCGATCATGGCCACACAGGCTTCACGAGCCGAGCGGCTGGCGCTGGCCGATGACGTGGTGACGAATACCGGGGGGCGGGAAAAACTTGGCACGCAGATTGTCCTCCTGCATCAGCGTTATCTTGAACTGGCGCATAACGCACAGTTAGCAGATAAACCTAATGCGAACTCTTGAGGTTTTGTTGTAAATGCCTCAGAATCCAGCCACTTTCCCGTTATCTAAACTGGCGGCGGCGTGATTACTTACGAATATCCTTTCAATGAGCGCATACGTACGCTGTTGCGCCTTGAGGATCTGTTCGAAAAAGCGTCTTATTTTATCCAGCAGAACGGCTCGCGCGAACACCACGTGGCCTTGCTGACGCTATTCGAGATTCTCGAAGTGGCGAGTCGTGCCGACCTCAAGATGGATCTGATCCAGGAACTTGAGCGGCAGCGGCAGGCCTTGCTGGCCTTTCGCGATAATCCCGAAATCTCCGAAGAAGCGCTTTCCGGCGCGCTTTACGAAATCGAGCAGGCCTCGGCGGCCCTGCTCGGCATGACTGGCAAGATTGGCCAGTATTTGCGCGAGAACGACTGGCTGATGGGCATCAAGAGCCGCGCAGCCATTCCCGGCGGCGTATGTGAATTCGACCTGCCGTCCTATCATCACTGGCTGCATCAGACGACCGAAGGGCGTGGCAATGCCCTGCATGGCTGGTTGAAGCCGCTGCTGCCGCTGCGTGACGGACTGTTTATCGTTCTACGCCTGTTGCGCGCCAGCGGAAATGCCGAGCATCAGGTGGCCAGGGGTGGAGCGTTTCAACTGATGCTGGGGGGCAGCGCGTCCCAGATGGTGCGCATCTCGCTCAAACTGCATGCCCCGTTCGTTCCCGAAATCAGTGCCAACAAATACGCCCTGAACATCCGCTTTACCCGCCCCGATAACGAGCATCGTCCGCGGCATAGCGAAGAGGGCGTTGATGTGCCCTTTGACCTGATTTTCTGCAACCTGTAGCGATGACCCTGAAGGTAACCATAGTGCGCTGTCCGCAATGCGGTGGCGAGTCGGTGTGGAGTGCCGACAATGCGTTTCGCCCGTTCTGTTGCGAGCGCTGCAAGCTGATCGATCTGGGGGCCTGGGCTTCCGAAGCGTACCGGGTATCGGTGCAGGAAACAAAGGACCCCCTGTCCGACCCACCCAAGGCCGAGTAGTAGTAGTTCACTCCGTTCTCTGTCCTCCGTCCTCTGTCTTCTGACCGCCCCAGCCACGCATCAGGGCGATGCCGTGAGCGCCTTTCTCCCTGGCTGTTTCAAGACTCTCCAGCTGCATGCCCCCGAGGGCGAATACCGGCAAAGGTGATCGCTCGATCAGGTGCGCAAAGTCATCCCAGCCCATGCCGCTGGCTTCCGGATGGGTCGGTGTCGGCAGCACCGGACCGAGTACGGCGAAATCCAGACCCAGCGTAGCGGCGTGCGCGAGTTCTTCGGCACGATGGCAGGAGGCCGCAACCCGCGCGAAGGGTGGACGCTGCCTGAGTTGCATGAGTCGTCCGGACGAGAGGTGCAGGCCGTGGGCGCCCGTTGCACGCGCCAGCTCCTCGTCGTCGTTGACCAGCACGACAGCATCGCCATAGTCTCTGGCGAGGGCCATTACCCCTAGTGCCAGGCGCAAGCGCTGGGCCGCAGATAAGGTCTTGTCGCGGACCTGGATCAGTCGCAGTCCGCCGGCCAGTGCTGTTTCAAGTTTCGCCAGTTCGCTCTCGATGCTGTTCCCGGCGGCATGGGTCAGCGCGTAGATCGACGGCAGTTCGAGCGCGCGCAGGATGGGGCCATTGGCTGGCAGTAATGGGGCAACGGGCGCACTGTCCCCGATTTTCATCCAGACAATGCCGCTGTGCTCAAGCGCTACGATTTCGCCGTGCCACGACGTCACGCGGAAGAATTTCAGGCGGACGCTGGCGTGCGGGTAGGTGAACTCGCAGGACAGCCACGGCCAGGCGCGATCGATGACAACGCCCAGTTCTTCCTCGATCTCACGTACCAGAGCCTGACGCAGGGTTTCGCCCGGTTCGACCTTGCCGCCGGGAAATTCCCAGTAGCCGGCATAGGCTTTCCCCTGCGGGCGCAGGGCCAGCAGAAACTCGGCGCCCTCCTGGCCATCGCGCAGCAGGATGGCGGCAGCGACGTCGACGATTTTTTTCATCGGCCGCGTTTTGCTTTGGCCGGCTTGTGCGTCCCTGCCCAATCCTTGGCAAATTGCCAGGCCACGCGACCGCTGCGCGAGCCGCGCAGCAGGGCCCAGTTGAGCGCATCGCGCTCGGCGCGCGCGATCTCGGATTTTTTGCAACCGAATGACCCGAGCCAGTGCGCAACGATGTTGAGATAGGCTTCCTGATCGAAAGGATAGAACGACAGCCAGAGGCCGAAACGTTCGGAGAGCGATATCTTTTCCTCGACGGCCTCGCCCGGGTGAATTTCGTCACCGACGCGTTTGCCTTCGAGGTTTTCCTCGAAATATTCCGGCATCAGGTGACGACGGTTCGACGTGGCGTAGATCAGAACATTGTCGGGGGGCGAGGACAGCGAACCGTCAAGGACGACCTTCAGCGCCTTGAATGTGGCATCTCCGGCATCGAAGGAAAGGTCGTCGCAAAAAATGATGAAGCGTTCGTTACGCCCTTCGACCAGTTCGACGATGTCGGGCAGGTCGATCAGGTCGCCTTTCTCGACTTCAATGACGCGCAAACCCCTGGCGGCATATTCGTTGAGCAAGGCCTTGATCAGGGAGGACTTGCCCGAGCCGCGTGTGCCGGTAAGCAGGACATTGTTGGCCGGCTGTGCGCTGACAAACTGGCGGGTGTTGGCGTCGATCCGGGCTTTCTGCTCATCAATGTCGTGCAGGTCCTGAAGGCGCATCGCGGACGGCCGTGTGATCGGCAGCAGATAACCCGTATTGCCGCGCTTGCGCCAGCGAAAGGCAATCGCTGAATTCCAGTCCGGCGAGGGCGAGGCGGGCGGCAACAAGGGCTCGATGCGTTCGAGCAATTTTTCGGCGCGGGCAAGGAAACTGGCAAGCTGCTGGGCTGGGTCGCTCATCGGGCGGTATACTCGCTAGGTTTGAAAACCCCTGCACTTTAGCCAAACCATGAGCAAAAGCCAAACAAGACGACTCCCGCTGTTCCTTGCCAGCCTGATCGGTGTGCTGCTCGCCGCCTGCGCCACAGTCAGGGAAGCACCGCCATCCGCCGTAGCCGTCTGCCCGTCCTGCCCGTCCTGCCCGGTGTGTCCGGCTGTCCAGCCCTGTCCGGTTCAACCCGTCGTTCCGGAAATACAGCCGCCGGCCAAACCGATGCAGGCGGCGCGCTGGAGCGACCTGCCCGGCTGGGCAGAGGACGATCTTGCCGTCGCTTGGCCGGCCTTCCTGCAATCCTGCCGGGGCTTGACCAGTAAAGCGCAATGGCTGCTCTGGCGGGCGGCCTGCGAAGAAGCCAAAGGTCTCGTCGCAACCGACAGCGCCACCTTGCACCGCTTCTTCGAAGCGCGCTTCGAACCTTACCTGCTGACCAACCCGGACGGTACAACCAGCGGGACGGTGACGGGTTATTACGAACCCCTTCTGCGCGGTTCGCGCACGCGCAGCGCAACCTTCTCGCAACCCGTTCTGGGAGTGCCTTCGGATCTCCTGACCATCGATCTTTCCGACGTGCTGCCGGATCTGAAGAACATGCGCCTGCGTGGTCGCCTGCAAGGGAACCGGGTCATTCCCTATTATTCGCGTGCGGATATTGTTGGCCGCGAGAAGAATTACGCCGACCGCGTCCTGCTCTGGGTGGATGACGCCGTCGAACTCTTCTTTCTGCAGATCCAGGGTTCCGGTCGCGTCAAGCTGCCCGATGGCAGCACGGTGCGCATTGGTTACGCCGACCAGAACGGACACCCCTATCATTCCGTTGGCCGGGTGCTGATCGAACGTGGCGAACTTCGCGCCGAGCAGGCCTCCATGCAGGGCATACAGGCCTGGGCACGGGCCAATCCGGCCAAGCTCG
This sequence comes from Accumulibacter sp., assembly GCA_020049495.1. Lineage (GTDB taxonomy): Bacteria > Pseudomonadota > Gammaproteobacteria > Burkholderiales > Rhodocyclaceae > Propionivibrio. The sequence continues at coordinate 27,930 of JAIFKU010000164.1, read as the reverse complement.
ACGAAGTGCTCAACGCCAATCCAAGCTATGTCTTCTTCCGTGAAGTGTCCGTCAAGGGTAACGAAAACGAAGGGCCGCAAGGGGCCCTGGGTGTGCCGCTGACGGCTGAACGCAGCATTGCCGTCGACCCGCGCCATGTGCCGCTTGGCGCTCCGGTCTTCCTGTCGACGACGCAACCCAATTCTGCCACGCCCTTGCAGCGCCTGATGCTGGCGCAGGACACCGGCGGGGCCATCCGTGGCGTGGTGCGCGCCGATTTCTTCTGGGGCTTTGGCGCCGAGGCCGGCGCCCAGGCCGGACGAATGAAGCAGCAGGGCCAGATGTGGGTACTCCTCCCGCCCGGTGTCGCACCAAAATAGACCGCGACTGATGTGCCTTGTGGTTTTTGCTCCATAGTGGTGACCGTTTTTTGCAGAAAGCACCATGCCGGTGCGCTGTGCTGCAGGGCAGGCACGTAACTCGTTGAATTAGCAACATACGCTACTGTGGAACGAAGATTGCATGCGTGCCTCCGATAAATTTTCAGGAGGCCGCATGGAAGCGCTCAAATCGGGTAGTGACGTTCTGTTCATTCTGCTTGGCGGCATCATGGTGCTGGCCATGCATTCGGGTTTTGCCTTCCTTGAACTGGGCACGGTGCGCAAGAAGAACCAGGTCAATGCCCTGGTCAAGATTCTTGTCGACTTCTCGGTATCGACGATCGCCTATTTCTTTGTCGGCTTTTCGGTGGCTTACGGCATCAACTTTTTCTCGGGCGCAGAAACGCTGATGCAGAAGAGCGGCTACGAACTGACCCGTTTCTTCTTCCTGCTCACTTTTGCCGCAGCCATCCCGGCGATCATTTCCGGTGGCGTGGCCGAACGTGCCAAATTCAATCCGCAACTGGTCGCCACCTTACTGATCGTCGCCTTCATCTACCCCTTCTTCGAAGGCATTGCGTGGAATCAGGCCTATGGTATCCAGGCCTGGCTGAAGGCCAGCTTCGGCGAGGAGTTCCACGATTTTGCCGGTTCTGTGGTGGTGCATGCCATGGGCGGCTGGATCGCCCTGCCTGCCGTGCTGCTGCTCGGGGCGCGGCACGGACGCTACACCAAGGAAGGCCGGATCTCCGCGCACCCGCCGTCATCCATCCCCTTCCTCGCACTGGGTGCGTGGATTCTCACCGTCGGCTGGTTCGGCTTCAACGTCATGAGCGCGCAGACGCTCGACAAGATCTCCGGGCTGGTGGCGATGAACTCGCTGATGGCCATGGTCGGCGGCACGCTGGTGGCCCTGGTCGCCGGCAAGAACGACCCGGGCTTCGTGCATAATGGCCCGCTCGCCGGTTTGGTGGCCGTGTGTGCCGGTTCCGACATCATGCATCCAATGGGTTCGCTGGTCGTTGGCGGCATAGCCGGGGGCCTGTTCGTCGTCATGTTCACCCTGACCCAGAACCGCTGGAAGATCGATGACGTGCTTGGCGTCTGGCCTCTGCACGGACTGTGCGGCGTCTGGGGCGGCATCGCCGCCGGCATCTTCGGGCAAAAGGGGCTGGGCGGGGCGGGAGGCATTGCCTTCATGCCGCAATTGATCATGACCGGCATGGCGATTGCTGTTGCCCTGAGCGGCAGCTTCATCGTCTACAGCCTGATAAAATCGACAATGGGGCTGCGTCTTGATCGGGAAGAAGAGTTCGACGGTGCCGACCTGTCCATCCACAGGATTACTGCAACACCGGAACGCGAACCCAACTGGTGACGAACCCTGCTCAACCCGGAGATTCCCATAAAAGCCGTTGCCCACCAGAGACCTCTTGCCATCGACCTGGCTGACTCGCTTGTAGACGTTACGCTGCCGGATCCAGTCGCCCAAGGTCGCGATCTGCTGGTTGAGGTTAAGGCCATTTCCGTCAATCCGGTGGATGTGAAAGTACGCATGAGAACCACACCGCCTGCCGGCGAATGGAACATCCTGGGCTGGGATGCGTCTGGCATAGTTCGTGACGTCGGCCCGGAGGTGACCCTGTTCAAGCCGGGCGACCGGGTCTGGTATGCCGGTTCGATTACCCGCGCCGGTTGCAATAGCGAGCTGCATCTTGTCGATGAACGCATCGTCGCCAAAATGCCGGGCTCACTCGATTTTGCCTCTGCCGCCGCGCTGCCGCTGACGAGTATCACGGCGTGGGAAATGCTGTTTGACCGGCTGGCTATCGATCCGGGCAAGATGCCCAACAACAAGTCCCTGCTCATCATCGGCGCGGCGGGTGGTGTCGGCTCCATCATGACCCAGCTTGCGCGTCGGCTTACCGGGCTGACCGTCATCGGCACCGCATCGCGACCGGAGACCCAGACCTGGGCCAGTCAGTTGGGCGCTCACCATGTCATCGACCATAGCGCCTCGCTGACCGATGAGCTCAAGCGGATTGGCATTCAGCATGCGGATTACATCGTCAGCCTGACGCACACCGACCAGCACTTCGCGCAAATTGTTGAAGCCATCGCCCCGCAAGGCAAGTTCGGCTTGATCGACGACCCCAAGCCAATCGACGTAACACTGCTGAAGCGCAAGAGCGTTTCATTACACTGGGAGTTGATGTTCACGCGCTCCATTTTCAATACGGACGACATGATCGCCCAACATCACTTGCTATCCGAGATGACGCGGCTGGTCGACGCGGGTGTGGTGCGTACCACGGTCAACGAAAACTTCGGACTGATCAACGCGGCCAATCTGAAACGCGCTCACGCCTTGCTGGAATCTGGAAAATCGCGGGGCAAGATCGTGCTGGAAGGTTTCTGATCTTCACATCAGACAATCTCGGCAAGGCCACCATGGCAACTGCAGCGTAACGCCAGCGCCTTGCCTTTGCCGGGTGCCGCGCTTGATTGACGGGCGCACCACCTCGATCCGGCGAGGCGCAGGCCAAACCTCTGCCTGATGCGATATTTCGGCTAAGGAAATGCTGAACTATTCGTCACCCAGGAGGACTTGAGCCAAAGGCCCCGTTGCCTTCGGGACGTCATCCCCGCGTAGGCGGGGATCCAGAATGTCGATTTAACTGGATTCCCGCCTGCGCGGGAACGACAGAAACGAATTTATCCGCATTTCCCTAACCGAACTCAGCCATTGGCCAGAACATGGCAAGCGAGTTTCATCATCGTGATCCGACACCGGAAGCGCTAGAATAGCATCCGTCAACTGGTGAATTCGGCTTGGCAAGCAACCGGACTATCTACTGAAATAGCCTGACCCTGTCGGTCCAGGCAAATTACTAACTAGATGAGGTTGGTCATGGAACAACAAGAAAAGTCGCAGTACCGGGGCGTAGTGCACAGGATGCTGACCACGATGGTGGGGATGAAGGGGTCGGACCTGTTCATCACAGCGGGTTTCCCGCCAGCGATTAAGCTGAACGGCAAACTCACCAAGCTCAACGACACGCCGCTCACTGCAGAACAGACGCAAAAAATGGCGCATTCCATTTCGACCGAGAAACAGTGGCAAAACTATATTGACAGCAAAGGCTCGAACTTCGCCATCTCGCTGGAAGGTATCGGCCGTTTCCGGATCAACGTATTCACGCAGCAGCAGCACACCGGAATGGTCATCCGCGTCATCACCACCGAAATCCCCGATTTCGACAAGATGAATCTGCCGCAGGTGCTGAAGTCCGTTGTACTCGAAAAACGCGGGCTGGTCCTGCTCGTTGGCGGCACCGGGTCGGGCAAGTCGACCACGCTGGCGGCGATGCTTGGAGTGCGCAACCGGGAAACGTACGGCCACATTATCACCATCGAAGACCCGGTCGAATACGTGCATACCCACATCAATTGCATCGTTACCCATCGCGAGGTTGGCGTAGACACGGCAGGGTGGTTTGACGCGCTTAAGGATTCACTTCGCCAGGCACCCGACGTCATCCTCATCGGCGAGATCCGCGATCAGGAAACGATGGAATATGCGCTGAATTTTGCCGAGACCGGGCATCTGTGCATGGCCACGCTGCATGCCAACAGCGCCAACCAGGCCATCGACCGCATCGTTAACTTTTTCCCCATTGAAAAGCGTGAGCAGGTGCTGAACGACATCTCGCTGAACATGCGCGCCATCATTTCGCAGCGCCTGGTGCGCAAGATCGCCGGAGGGCGTGCTGCCGCCATCGAGATTCTGTTGAGTACGGCATCATCAAGGGATGCGATTGCCAAGGGAGAGGTCGGGGGCTTGAAAGAGATCATGAAGAAATCGGTCGAACAGGGAATGAAGACCTTCGATCAGTGCCTCTATGAACTGTACGACGCCGGCGAAATTTCCCTGCAGGAATTGCAGCTCAATTCAGACGCCAAGGGTGACCTGATGCTGCGCCTGAAGCTGCAAAGTGCACGCTTTACCAGGGAAGTGTTGGGAGGCGATGCGGGCAGCCAAGCCTCCGGTTTGACTTTTGACGGCCAGGTGGACAAGGAGAAGGAAGCCGCCAAGAAAAAGGAAGAAGAAGACGCGGCCCTGAAGGAGCTGGCTCTGAGAAAAGCGGCCATGAACAAGGCGGCTGAAGACGCGGCGGCGGCAAAAGCGGCTCCGCTCACGCTGGAACTGTCTGATCATCCAGCGCCACCGAAGGCATAAGCAGATTGAAAGGAGAGTGTATGGACGAATTCGCCGCCATCGAAGACAATTTTTCAAGTTTAGCCAAGCTACTCGTTGAAGACTCTGCGGTTCGATTCAAGACACTGCGCAGTTGTTCATTCTTCGCACCGGTGCCCGATGAATGGCTGAGGCGCATCTCGGATATGGCACAAATCCGGACATTTTATTCGGATGTCTGCCTGACTTCGCAGGACGACGAAACCAAAGCCTTCTATGTCATCCTGCACGGCACCGCCGAAGCGTACCGTAACGGCAAGTTGGTTGGAACGATAGATACTGGCGAATGCATCGGCGAGGGCGTGTTTTTTGCCGATGGGAACATCTCGAGTTCAGCGACAGTGATCGCCGATTACAAAATCATTGCTGCGGAATTCAATAAAGCCGCCATCGATAGTTTGCAAGCCGATGCCGATGCCATGACATGTCTCGATAAAGCCTTGTTGCTGGCGCTCTTCAAGAAATTGCAGGGGGCGAACCGCAAGATCGAAAAGCTGCTGCTCACGAAGGCGATTGACGGCAAAGGTGAATAGCATTCTGGCGATGCAGGCCAATTCAAAGAGTTTCCCTGGAGAGCGACTCAATTTCATTACAGCCGGCAGCTTTCCGGAGTGGCTGTTCGCAACCTCGCTGGCGATTTACGCGGCAGAAAAACCGATATTGATGGTTTTTCCAAGCGCGGCCGCAGCGCTTGCCAGCGTTGTAAGCGTCAAGCTTGAATCTTCCTCATCGAGGAGGCGATTTAAGGCAGCACGGCTTGTATGCATGCGTTTTGCGAGCACGGTTTTTGTGAGGTGCTGGGCTTTCATTTCCTCAGCGATTTGCCAAGCAATCACCCGTTTCAGCGCGACTGCTGTAACTTCTTCGAGCATCGCATCTTCGGCCAGAAGGTCGTCGAAACTGCTGCCGATATTCTTTTTGCCCATGGTCATTTCTTTCGTAACTGCTTGAGACGATCTCTTGCAAGGTCGAGATCCGGTTTTGGTGTGGCTTGCTGCTTTTTGATTAAACCATGTAGCAGAATCATCGTTTTTCCTTCCAGGGCAAACAGGACGCGCGCTATACGGTTATTCAGCCTGACCCGAACTTCCCATATGTCGCCGCCCATATGATCCACCAAGGGCATTCCCAGCGGCCAGCCAAACTGCACCGTCTTGATGTCCTCCCCGATGGCCTTGCGGTCAATCGGGGTTAGTTCCTTCAGCCACTCCCGAACCGGCTCTTTACCTGCATCGGTGCAGAAGAATCGGACATCAAGGACAGGATTCATGGTCTGCAGTGTATCAATATTGGTACGCTTGTCAAGCTAACCCAGCTTATCAGCCTGTAAATGCGTGTAGCGTTTGCCTGCGGCTGGTTTAGATTCCACACCGGCCAATAGATGCTATAGGGTCGAATGTCGACTTTGGCCTATGACTTTCCAGTGAGCAGTCGGCTGGAACGGCGGCTGTACTCAGTTACTTGTCATTGAGTATTCGGACAGGTGACCGGCCGGATTGGGTCGCCAGTACGTAGTGGCGTTTCTTGATAGCTGCCGCTGGGCTGGCGTTCATCGAGACGCCGACAACGCTATCCTGGCAGCCAGCCCCATCAGTACCACGCCGATGGCCCGATCAAACCACATCAGGCGCCCGCGAAGCCATTCGAGTACCTGACGGGAAGAAAACACAGCGGCTACGAAGCCAAACCACAGGAAAGACTCTGCTATCAGCAAACCCCAAAGAAGTGCCGTATCGGCCAGGCCGAGGCCGGGGTTCAACGCCTGAGAGAGGACGGAACCAAAATAAAGCATGGCCTTGGGATTGAGGAGATTGGTGAAAAAGCCGGTCACGAACGCCCTGCCACCCGTCCCGCTGGAACTGGCTTCAGGCAATTGCCCCCTGGAGCGCAAACACGAAATCCCGAGCCAGGCAAGATACAAGGCACCGCCTACGGTCAATACAGTGGAGAGCCCGGGCAGTGCAGCGATGATGAGGGATAGACCAAAAGCGCAAATCAGCACATAGACGCCAATCGCTGCGGCAACGCCGGCAGCAGCCCACAAGCCGGCCCGCCGACCGGAAACGATGGACAAGCGGGTGACGATGGCGAAATCAGGCCCCGGCGAGATGAGCGCTACGGCATGAATAGCCAGAACGAGGGTCAGTGCTTCCCAGGACATGTTGCTCCTTCTCCAGTTAAGAGCCCTGCCGTCATTCCGGCGAAAGCGCCCCGAAGGAAGTACCCTTGGGATGCCGGAATCTGACCGCAGGGAATGCAGAGCCAGGGTTTTCAAGCATTCTGGATCCCGGCCTTCGCCGGGATGACGTTCGTAAATGAGTTTTTACGCTTAACTGAACGGCATTATCGTTCAGCCTGAGTTTTATCCAAAAAGAATCTTGCGCGCCCTTTGCACACCAAGACGAGGGCTGGTCAATACCGGAACCGCGATTTGCGACAGGTAGGGTTCCAGTGTAATCATGCTGCCTTGCGCCAGAACGATCACATCATTTTCCTTTTCTGCCCGCTTCAGAAGGTCCAAAACCAGCTTGTCATGCTTCTCCCGGTTTCCTTCCTTCATCAGCACATCCAAGGCACCGTCGGCCAGATAGGACTTGACTTCAATGCTCTTCCCCGCACTGTTCGCCGCCTGCGAAAGCGCCGAAGCGGTTGGCTTCAGAGTAGCGGCAGCGGTAGCCGCGACACCGATTCTGGCACCCATGTTAATCGCCTGTTCGGCCATGCCATCGTCCACCATGACTAGCGGGATGTTAACCATTCTTCTTGCGCACTCAATGCCTTCGCGCGTCGATGAACACTGACTGAAAATCAGATCGGCACCCGCTGCCTCGGCAAAAATGCAGTATTGGGTGATTCGCTGAATAATCGAGGACGTGATGCCTTTGTTGAGATTCAGCGTGTTCAGCAAATCCTCATCAACCAGATTTGAAACTTGAGCCTCAGGAATGATTTCATGGAACAAGTCGTTGAACGTCTTGAATGACACCATGCTGGTCTGAAGCAGTACGATCTTTTTCATTGCATCTCTCTTTTAAAAAATTTGGCTTTCAGAATACTTCCGGCTGCTTGATATACATCACGACCGGATTCCCGGTTCTGTACCCCCAGGGTAGTTGAGCCCAAGACCCCTTTGCCTGCCGGGCACATTTCCTACGGTCGCCTACACGGGAACGACGGAAACAAACAAGTCAGCGTTTCCTTCGATCAACAATCCCTGGCCCTGAGTAGAGTCGAAAGCTGTTGTATGGTTCCACAAGTACGCCACGAACGCCCTCCGGCATTGTCTTCTTTGCGACATTACTGGCGTCATGTGCGACTTAGTGCATGAATACAAAAGGAATATTTTATAGGCACCGGAATTGCTTTAGAAAATCCAGGAGCCTTTATGTCACAGCCAGAATACAATTTTCTAGTCATTAACGACACGACGCTGCGCGACGGCGAACAGTCAGCCGGGGTCGCGTTCAGCCTCGAGGAAAAAATCGATATCGCCAGCCATCTCGACGCCATCGGCGTGCCGGAGCTGGAGATCGGCATTCCGGCACCAGTACGACATTCATCGCGAAATCCGTGGAGGGGTCTGACTGGGAATCAAGCCCGGTCAGGTCACCGACGACACGAGCATGGTGCTGGTGCTGATGCTGGATGCGCAGCAAGCCGATCGATATAGGCAATACCGTGCGGCGCAATCTGATCGCCTGTAGGCGCAACGGCGATCCCTGCGCAGCGCCATCGGAATACGATGCCAGCAATGGCGCAGCCATGCGCGTGCTGCCTGTCGCGCTGTGCACGCTGACCAGCGACGAGGCCGCCGTGCGTTCAGGCCCACGTGACGCACCACAACCCGGCTTCGGATGCCACCTGCGAATTCATTGTGCTCGCGGTACAGAACTTCGTGCGTGGCGAAGCCTTGCGCCATGTCTATCGCCAGCATGCTGGCCGGCGCGTATTATGGTCTGGCGGCCATTCCTCCGCGCTGGCTCAAGGCGCTCGATCCTGCGGTGCGCAAAGCCTGTCTGGCGCAGGCGCGGTCGCTGGTGGCCTGTTCATCGACTGTTGATACGGCACGCTGAAGCTGTCTTCTTACAAACGGTTACGCAAACACTGAACACGCGCAACAGACACGCCGCCCGGCTATACCTAGAATGGCCTTGTTGCTTCAGCGTCCCCCGCTGGCAATGTTTGACCCTCCCTGATCCATCGCAAAGATGGAATCTTTAATCCCGCACCCAACCGGTGTGGGATTTTTTTTGCCCAATTCAGGCGGGAAGCGGTGCCGGGGTCAGCGGTGCCAGACCGGTCTGCAGATAAATCTCGCAACGCTCGATATATTCACGCGTGCTCTTGGGCATCGGCGTCCGGGCACGAGTGATGTAGAAAATCAGATCGCGGCCGCTGCGGATCAGTTGCAGGCCGTCCGAGATGCTGTACAACGGAGTCTCATTGACGACGGGCAGCAGCGCAGGCGCTTGCGGGGCAAAGTTGGCGAGACGCTCAGCCGCGGTAACCAGTTGCGGCCAGATGTCGAAAATCTCCGGATCGGTACGCAGGGTTTCCGTCTTGATCCTGGCGGCCTGGGCAAAGTCACGAATCGGCGCTTCGACGTTTGAAAAAGCAGGAATCCGGGTGAAATTGGCGACCATCGCATCGGCGATCCGGTCGATATCGCGCATGCTCTGGCCGATCTTGATATAGCGGCTTTCGTAGAAATCCTCGACCGGAATCGAGAAAACGCGGAACGGTTCGCCCCAGAGTTCGTCAATCCCTTCCTCGCCACTGCGGTGGAGAACGAAACGGCCCAGTTCCATGGCTTCGAGCAGACATTTGCCGCACTCGCGCATCAGCGCATCGCTGCTGTTGATTTCCACTCCTTCGGCCTGCAGTTCGACCAGTTTTCTGAAAATGTCGGTAGCCCGGTTGAACATCGCACCAGCCAGCATGGCGCCCTTGACCCGGCGTCGCGCAGGATCGCTTTCGGCCTCATAGCTTTTCCGTGCTTCGGCCATCCGGGGTCCCGGAATGTTCAGACCGTGTTCGGTATGGTTGAACAGGCGCCGGGTCAGCGCCTCGATCAAGCGTTTCTTGGCGTCCAGCGAATCGGCCGGAACCGGGTAGGTCTTGATCCAGTAGCCGTCGTAAAACACCCTTTCCTGATCGGCAAACTTGCGGCGCGTGCCTTCCGGGGGGAAATCATCGTCTTGCTGTTTGTATAAGAAGGAGTGTACGTTGGTCATTGCGCGGCGCCGTTTATGGAATTTTTTTCATCAAGCAATAAACATGCTGAAATGTGTTTCCCGATCCAACTGGCTGATTTCATGGAAAACATGGACACCACGGAAATCGACAGGTTCGATGGAACACCCAAATCTGGTGCGCGATACTCCCCTGCGCACACCATTATGGGCAATTCACGGTGACTGGCGTCATCTCAATCAGTTCCTGAAAACTCGCCTCGATCAACTCGATTCCGAGTTTCTTCAGGAAGCGTCGCTCCTTGTCCGTGGGATTCTCGATCAGTGCCCAGCCTGCAGGCGATGCGGCACTATAGACCAGGTCGGCCAGCACCATGCGTTCTGTATCGCGGTTCAGACGCATGCCGAGCAGCAGATAGCGCTTGTCGCGACGCAGTGTCTTGACGAATGCCGGCACCGCGAAGCCGCCCATCAGTTCGGTTATGTAATCGACATAGTCGGCATCGGAGGCAATGTAACAAGGCTTGGGCATTGGCGCGCCCATCGGCTTGAACAGGATCGGCACACTCGTATCGGCCTGCTCCGGGGCGATTTCCTTATACTCAGCGCCGTTGCAGGCATAGAGTTTGAAGCGGTAATCGCTGCCGCCGATGCGCGCGCAGCCGAGAATCAGGGTGTGCGGCAGACCGGCATAGCTGTCGATCAATTGTGTGTCACGGTTGATGTCGATGACGTAGTGCGGGCAGAGTGTTTGCAGCCAGTCGTGCACTGCCGAGCGGCTCCATAGTGTGTTGCCGTAAGTGGTATTGAGAAAACGCGTCACGGCGGTACGTCCGCGCTTCAGTTCGATGTTCATCGCCGCGCGCGGAAATTCGTACATCAGCTTCGGAGCCATCGGCTTACCGCCATTGAGGCCGATGATCAACTGCTCGCTGCTGGCCGGCATCGGCTCGCCGCTCGTCGTGGACAGCACATCGGCGAGGACACCTGGACCCAGATAGGGAACGATGCTGCCGTCCTTGAGGCCGGTTACGAGGCGGGTGCGCAGTTGGGGAGTCATGGCTGTCCTTGCGTGGTAGATGTCCTTGTGCCCGCAAGAACCGCGCCGCGGTGTGATGTCTTGCCAATGCTCGGGGTGCTCGATTTTCCGAGGGTGACGCGGTGGTGGCATTGTCGCAGTTGCGACAAATTTCAGGAGGGCCGGACTCTTCCAGGTTGGATACCCAAGTCGACCTCGACTGATCAGAGATCTGCAATCTCGTTATGGCTTTTTCCAAGTTTGCCTTTGCCTGCCTGAACAGAGTAATCGTCCAGGCATGACGGATGCACAAAACTGCCAAAGTGTGTATCCTGATTTCTGATGCTCCAGAGCCGACATCCAGCAAGCGGTGCTGTCGGCTAAAAAGAGTCATTTGATGGCAAAGTCTGTTGTACCGCTTCAGATTGTAGTCATTCCCTATCGCCATCAAGAAATGCAAAACGCGTTCACGATCAGGCTTGCTCTTGCGACTACGTGCAATGCCCCCCATTTCGGCACAGGCCAACTACCGGCATGGCGTAGGTGTCGGGATCCGGGACAGCGACGATGCTGAGTTTGTCCATAACCAAATCATGATTGTAGGTAGGCTGGTTGTCGATGACCGTCCCCGAGATTTGTTCGGAGTGGAACATCACTTTGTCGATGTTGGTCAAAGCGAACGTCTGAAACGCTGTGTCTCGCGATCCACTTCACCGCCCGGAGGCTCTGCTCTAGACCCTGAAATGGCTGATCTGACCGCGAATGGAATTGGACAAGGACTCCAGGACGCGCGCTGCGTCTGCCGTTTTGGCGACAATCACCCTGCTGTTGTCAGCCGCCTGGGCAACCTGCTCGACACTGGCGGCAATAGACTGGCCCGCGGCTGACTGTTCGGCGATCCCATTGGCAATATCCCTGACGACCCCCGCGGCTTCACTGGCGGATTTTTCAATGCGTTCGATGGCTGCACTCGCCTGGTGACCGAGCGAAGTCCCTGCATCCGCGTCGCTCAGGGCTTTTTTCATCATGTCGGAAGCCGCCGCCGCACTGTTCTGAATATTCTGGATCATGGTGGAAATTTCTTGCGTTGCCCCGGCAGTCCTCTCGGCCAATTTGCGTACCTCATCGGCAACCACGGCAAAACCACGGCCCTGCTCACCGGCTCGGGCCGCCTCGATGGCGGCATTCAATGCGAGCAGATTCGTCTGGTCAGCCACCTCACGAATCAGGGCGACCACGCTTGAAATCTGTTGCGTCTGATCGCCCAGTTCGACAATTCGATCGGCCACCAGACGCACTTCATTGGAAATATGCTCCAGATCCTTCATGGCCTCGTGGATAACCTCGCCGCCTTTGCTCGAATACCCCGCGGCGCTTTCAACTACCTGGATTGCCACAGTCGTGTTATCCCGCATCTGATCCAGGCCAACTGACATTTCTTCAACCGCGGCTGCCATGCTCGACGCTGAGGCGCTGGTTGTTGAAGCACTGGATGATGAAGCGGCAGCGTTCTGACTAAGTTCATGCGCCGTTGAATCAACACTGAGCACATCTCGATTGAGCGTCTTTAATATGCCACGGAAGGAAGCCACCAATTCATTGAAACTGGTGGCCACAGCGGCAATTTCATCTTTGCCTCTAACCGGTACACTGACGGTGAAATCGCCGCGCTGAACAACATCGGCTATGGTTTTACCCATTTCGTCGAGTTGCCGGAAGACACCACGTACGATCAAGGTAAAAATAAGGCCCATGCCAAGCAATAGCATCAAGGACAGCACGATCTGGGTATTGGTACGCATTCTCAGGTTGGACGACGTGTCCTGAGAATCCTTGAGGGCCAGATTGGCCTGACTCTGGATCACATCAGTCAGTGCCAGTAGAACCTTGTCAAATTTGGGTCCAGCATTCTGCTTGATATTGCCCAAAGCACTCGGCAAGTCACCAACTTGAATCATTTTGACCGACTGGTCACGTACCTTGTTGTACTCGGAAATCAAAAGTTCCAGTTGAGCCAGGGCTTCCCTTTGATCCGGAACGGCAGCCGCAGACGCCTTGAGAGCGTCCTTCATGGCATCGTCCAGTATTTTTAACTTGCCGAGATGCGCTTCTGCAACCTCTTCACGCTCTTCGGAAAGAGCGATCAGAATGATTTGTCGTGCTCTATGGAGGGCATCCACCGCCTTCATCAGTTCGATCGTCGGCGCTGTCCGTTCTTCGTAGATCCGTGAGGCAGCTCCGGAAGCAACAGTTGCTTGCCAGACCCCGCCGAGTGTCGAGAGCAGGAGGCAAACCCCGGCAATGATGGCCAGGAGATGAAGACTCTTGCGAAAACCAAGTGATGGCATGACAACAACTATAACCGGCTCTCACCGGTTACCCTCAAAGACCAGCGATAGGAATTACTTGTAATAACCGGCACAAACAGCGAGGTCAGCCGCCTTTTTGCAGTAAGTGACCTTGTCTTCAATTGCACCGCTTTGCGGGTTCTTGTACTTGTAATCGACCGTAGCCGTGCCGCTGGCCTTGATCCCTTCGACGATCTCCTTACGGAACATTTTTCCTCCGGCATCAGGAACGTCAATCAGGTTTTTGCCGACGAGCTTTGCATTGATCGGGTGGGCTACCATCGTGCCGCTCAAGTCATAGGCAAAAACATAGATTGCACCCTTAATGAAACGGCCCTTGGGGTTACCTATTTCTGAAATTGCAGTGCTCTTATCTTTGCTGACAGCAGAAGCGGCCTCGTTAACTATCTGAATTGCTTCTTCTTTCTCACCGGCGATTGCTTCTTCTTTCTCACCGGCGAATACAGCTCCCATCATTGCGGACAAGGCAAGAGTGATAACAAATGTCTTCATGGCAAAACTCCCTTTGAACCGGCCCCTATTTTTCTGGACACGAATTTGGGGTAAAACCGTGTCTGGGAAAAGGAGTTGGAAATGCTGAGAGAGAAGGATGGAACTGGGGTTGCGCCGGTGTTGCTGAAAGGAGCGTGTAGCGCGACTGGAGGCGACCCCGGCGCGGCCGCCATCGTGGGGCGCTGGTCGACTAATCGAAAGCGCGAAGTTGTCCTGCGCCTGTTGCGTGGCGAATCGGTGGATGCGGTCTCGCGTGAAGTATCTGTGCCGATATACAAGCTCGAACAATGGCGCGACCGGGCATTAGCCGGCATCGATTCCGGCCTCAAGGAACGCGAGAACGATCCGCTCGAGAAGCAGCTCGGCGAGGCCAACCGGCGCATCGGCGAGTTGGTCATGGAAGTCGACATCCTGCAAAAGGAGCGGCGGGCCAAACGCCCTTTGGTCGGTCGGAGGTCATCGCGATGAGCCGCGAGACCTCCGCAGGTTCTGACAAGCCCTATGGCCTGGAGCGGGTCTGTCGAGTCCTCGACTTTCCCCGCTCGACGATCTATGCGCAGCAGGAACGTGAATCGGCCAGAGTTATTTCCCTGCATCCGGTGCGGCGCGGCCCGAAACCGAAGATTCCGGATGCCGACCTCTTGCTTGCCATCCGGGCCGACCTGGACGCATCGCCCTTCATCGGTGAGGGACACCGCAAGGTCTGGGCGCGGCTGCGTATCCTCCGCAGCCTCCGTGTCTCCCGCACTCGAGTATTGCGTCTGATGCGTGAGAATGCTCTGCTCTCGCCGCATCGTCGCCCTCAGGGCGCAGCGAACCTGCACGACGGAACGATTACCACGGATCGCCCAAACGACATGTGGGGTACTGACGGTATTCGTATCGAGACCGTCGATCAGGGTTGGGTCTGGGTGTTCGCGGCGGTGGATCACTTTGATGCATTTTGTGTCGGCATCCATGCGGTCAAGACCGGCAACCGTTTCGCCGCCTTGCAGCCGATCGCCCAGGGGCTCCAGTCCGAATTTGGCGCCACGGGCGCCGAGGCCGGGCGCGGGCTGACGCTGCGCATGGATCACGGTACGCAATATACGGCCGATGACTTTCTCAATCAGGTCAAGTTCTGGGGCGTCACACCGAGTTTCGCTTACGTCGCCGAACCCCAGACCAATGGCGTCGCAGAACGCTTCAACCGGACCTTGAAGGAACAGGCCATTCATGGCCATGTCTTCCGCAATGTCGAAGAGGTTCGCGTTGCCGTCACCGAGTTCAAGGAACGTTACAATCATCATTGGCGTTTGGAAAAACTGGGCTTCATGTCACCCCTTGAAGCCCGACAGGCTTATGCCATGAGAAAGGCGGCCTGAGTTGCAAAACCGTGTCCAGAAAATGCGAGCCGGTACAGGCAAAACTCCCTTCAACGTTGTATGAACTGGAGAACGTATGGGGGCAAAACTCCCTTCAACGTTGTATGAACTGGAGAACGTATGGGATGCTTGCAGAAATGGCAACGATTGTACATACGTAGTTTGTGCAAAAAACTGCGGTAACTACGGAGTTGATTGTTTTTCGTCGTTACCGTGCACGACCGTCCGTTCTTACTGCATTGCTGTCAGTGAGGCGAAAAACCTGTATGGCTCTTCAGGGTCGGGAACGAGGGTTCGCAATTTTGGAAAGCTGTAATTAGACTGACGAAGATTCGTAACTCACTCCACGTCCGGCATATTGGATAACTCCTCGATTGAAGACGCTACTCAGAACACTGACGCAGCACTGAACGCTCATGATGAAACTCACTTTTGCAATAGTCGCGGCTCTCTCTGTCATTTCGATATCTTCGCTTGCTGCCGAGCACGTTCTTAACAAATCGCTGAATGAAGAAGTTGTCTTCATCAAGAATGGTTCCGGGATTTTCAGTACCGATCTGGAAACGACTTTTTTCAAGCCGGTCGGGAATGGGCCCTTCCCGCTTGTGGTCATCAATCATGGCAAGGCATCAGGAAACCCGCATTTTCAGCCAAGGGCAAGATACATCATTGCAGCGCGGGAATTTGTGAAGCGCGGCTACGTGGTGATGATCCCCATGCGTGGTGGTTTTTCGCGTTCATCAGGCAGCTATATAGCAGGCGGTTGCAATATCGAAGGAAACAGTTGGCCTCAGGCCAAAGACGTGCGTGCGGCTCTTGATTATGCCGTCACCCTGCCTTATGTCGATAGGCAGAAGATCCTTGTTATGGGGCAATCACACGGCGGTTTGACAACGATGGCTTTGGGTACCGAGCCGTACCCCGGGGTTAGAGGATTGGTCAATTTTGCTGGAGGGCTGAGACTGACCGATTGCGGGGGATGGGAGAGATCGCTGATAAAGGCCTTCGAAAGCTTTGGCGAGAAGAACCGATTCCCGACCTTGTGGTTTTATGGCGACAATGATTCCTACTGGCCCAAGGAAACCATTGCCGAGATGTACTCCCGTTACGTTGGCGCGGGAGGTATGGCACGCATGGTGGCATACGGGACCTTCAAGGGCGATTCCCACGGAATGTTCGGACATCGCGATGGCCTTGCGATCTGGTGGCCGGAGGTGGAGAAATTCCTGATTGATCTAGGATTGCCGACACAGATATTGCCGGCAACTGCTGAGAGCGATCCGGTCACCACGCGCCTTCAGGAAGCTGGCAATAAGTTGTCACTGAGTGACCGTTGCAAAGAGATTTACCAGACTTTTCTCGATGCCGACTATCCAAGAGCTTTTGCAGTTTCCGACAATACATGCGGATACGCAAATGGCGGAGAAGATGCGAAAAAGCGGGCTATCGACTTCTGTCGCGGGAAGAAAGAAATTTCGTGCCATCTCTTTGCCGTGGATGACTCTGTCGTCGGAGAACTTTGAAATGCCTTTTCTCTTCGTACTGACGGCTAAGCGGGACGAATAAAGAAGGATTGTTCTCAACACCAAGGCAAAGAGTGCAATTTTGAGGGTGCCCTCCGCAAGGATGAGCACTTCCAATTTTACTGAGCAAAGCAATGCTTACCCACGGGTAAATCCGTTCCAAATTTCAGAGCGTACTGATGGCGATGTCGTAAACACCACCGATGACCAGGTATTCGTCCTCTCCCTTGAGTACGCCGGGCAGCAGTCCGCAGTTGAAGAATATTTTCGCCGTCGGTACCCGGGTGGCCAGGATGTAATCGCCGAATTCGCCGGCGCGCTCGCGCGAGGACGTGAATGAAACCAGATTGTTGAAGAGAACGACCTGGCGGTGCTTGCTGCCGGTCAGCACTTCGTGTTCGGCAATGTGATTGATGCCGCGATAGAGCTCGATGCTGGCCGGTACGTTGGCGCTGCGCCGGAATTCGTATTGGCTGTAGGCGTAAAGAAGCCCGTGAGCGCGTGCAGGCCCTGCTTGGCGCCGAGCACGATTCGGAAATCGTGTTTACGTCGTGCGGCACCGAGTCTGATTCGACGGCAATTCTTTCGGCACTGAAAGCGCAACCCGAACGCAACCAGATCATCACCACGGCCGTCGAACATCCGGCGATTCTCACGCTCTGCGACTATCTGGAAAAGGATGGCATGGTCGTGCATCGCCTCGGCGTCGACAAGAAGGGCCGCCTCGATCTGGCCGAATACAGGTCGCTGCTCTCGCCGCGTACGGCCATCGTATCGGCGATGTGGGCCAACAATGAAACCGGCACGCTGTTTCCGGTCGAGGAAATGGCCGAGATGGCACATGCCGTCGGCGCCATGTTCCATACCGATGCCGTGCAGGCGATCGGCAAGGTGGCCATAGCCCTGAAGAAAACGCAGATTGACATGCTCTCGCTCTCGGGGCACAAGCTGCACGCGCCCAAGGGCGTCGGTGTGCTCTATCTGCGCCGTAATACGCGTTTCTGCCCGCTGCTGCGCGGTGGCCATCAGGAACGCGGCCGGCGGGCAGGCACCGAGAATGCGGCGTCCATCGTCGGCCTCGGCGTCGCAGCGCAACTGGCGCTGGAGCACATGACCTTTGAGAACACCGAAGTGAAACGCCTGCGCGACCGGCTCGAAGTCGGCATCCTGCCGCAGGTACCGTGCTCCTTTGTCACTGGTGATTCATCCAACCGCCTGCCCAACACCGCTAACATCGCTTTCGAGTTCGTCGAAGGCGAGGCCATCCTGCTCCTGCTCAACAAGCAGGGCATCGCCGCGTCGAGTGGATCGGCCTGTACCTCGGGATCGCTCGAACCTTCGCACGTCATGCGTGCCATGGGCATTCCCTATACCGCTGCACATGGCACCACGCGCTTCTCGCTGTCGCGCTACACCACCGAATCCGAGATCGACCGCGTCATCACCGCCGTGCCACCTATCATCGCCCGGTTGCCCAAGCTGTCGCCGTACTGGAGCGGGAATGGCCCCGTGGATGGAGGAGAAAAAACCTTCGCGCCCGCCTATGCATGAAAACGCGACAACCGGTGTCAAATCCTCGGTACAGGTCAGAAGACAGAGTCATCACACTTAACTTAAAAATCCACCACAGAGGCGCAGAGATGCTATTCGAAGCGGATAATCAAGTGTTGCTCTGACCAGAAAAACCGGTCAAAGTGTCAGGCTTGTCGTTTCCGGAAATTCATGTCCGGATATTCGGGATCCATCACATCACCATGCCTGGCACACACGACCGCCTGCCCCGTCAGGGGCTTCTGATGCTTGCGGCGATCTCTCTCTTGTGGGGCCTCAACTGGCCGATCATGAAGACGGTATTGTCCGAAGTGCCGCCGCTCTACTTTCGCGCCAGTTGTCTGCTGCTCGGCGGGGCGGGCATGCTGGCGCTTGCCCGTATCAACGGCATTTGCCTCGCTGTTCCCCGGGACTGCTGGAAGCGATTGCTGCTGCTTTCACTGTTCAATATCACCGGCTGGAACGTGCTGGTCGTCTATGGCGTTTCGCTGCTGCCCTCGGGGCGCGCGGCACTGCTCGGGTATACCATGCCCCTGTGGGGGGTCATCCTGTCCGTCTGGATCCTTGGCGAACGGGTCACCCGCCGGCATCTCCTCGGATTGCTTCTCGGGCTGGCCGGGATAGTGGCGCTCATGGGCGGCAGCCTGGAAGGAATGCGGCAGGCGCCGGTTGGAGTCGCCTGCATGATTGTGGCCGCGTGGAGCTGGGCGCTCGGAATCGTGCTCTTCAAGCGACTGCCGGTGGCCATGCCGACCTCAGCCCTGACCGGCTGGATCATGCTGCTCGGCGCAATTCCCATGCTGGCCGCCGCCATCCCGCTGGAAACCTCGCGCCTGTTCGTTCCCAGCTTCTGGCCGGCTTTCGGCCTGGCCTACAATACGATTGTCGCTTTCATGCTCTGCTACTGGGCCTGGAACCGCATCGTGCTCATGGTGCCCGTGGCCGTATCCTGCCTTTCCTCTCTGATCACACCGCTGATTGGTGTTCTGGGCGGAGTCCTTTTTCTGGGTGAAACTCTGGGCTGGCGCGAAGGCCTGGCCGCCCTGCTGATTCTGGCCGCTGTGGGAACCGTGTTGATCAGGCGCTGAAGCCTGGCGAAAGTCACAGCCAGACGCAGCATGCGCAGCGCTGGGTCGGTTAAAATGCTAGCCCGGGCTCGGCCAATACAGGATGAACGAACCAATCACCATGAACGAATCAAGCTACTGGCTACTGCGCTGCGAAAACCAACTGTTCATTACCCCTGACAAGGCTCCTGGAACGGTTTTTCCGCGTGGGCGGGCAGAGGACTTCGGCAACCCTGCGGACGCCTTGCTGGTCGGAGAATGGCAAGGGCTGCCTTGCTATGCAGCCGACGTCGACCGCCTCCCGGAAGGCATTGCCGGGGAACTGACGTCGCTGCGCCCCCTGTTCGGCCTGGCCGGTGCCGAGGTCTTTGCCCTCGCCGGCCGTGCCGCTCTGCTGCTGGACTGGAAAAAGAACCACCGCTATTGCGGCCGGTGCGGCACGCCCACCACGATGAAAACGACTGAATTTTCCATGCAGTGCCCGGCCTGCGGTCTGCTGGCTTACCCGAGGATTTCGCCGGCGGTGATGGTGCTGGTCAGTCGTGGTGATGATCTGCTGCTGGCGCGCAGCCCCCATTTCAAGCCCGGTGTCTTCAGTGCCCTGGCCGGGTTTGTCGAAGCCGGCGAAACCCTGGAGCAATGTGCGGTGCGCGAAGTGCGCGAAGAGGTGGGCATCGAAATTACCCGTCTGCGCTATTTTCAGAGCCAGCCGTGGCCGTTTCCGGATTCGCTGATGATAGCCTTCTTTGCTGACTACGCTGCCGGAACGATCACCCCAGATCCGTCGGAAATCGAGGCGGCGGGCTGGTTCCCGCGCAGCGCGCTGCCAACGCTGCCGGACCCGGTGAGCATTTCCCGTCGATTGATCGATGCCGCGTGTCATCAGGCGGGGTAAGGCGCGGTCTGTATTCGACCTGACGCCCCTTCCCTACTCGCCCAGATAGGCTTCGCGCACCTTGGGATTGGCGAGCAGTTTCGCGGCTTCGTCGGTCAGCGTGATCTCGCCGCTCTCCATGACGTAGCCGCGCTGGCTGACTTCCAGCGCCAGCTTGGCGTTCTGCTCGACGAGCAGAACGGTCATGCCTTCGTCGGCCACGGTGCGGATCACCTCGAAAATCTTTTGCACCATGAGCGGCGCCAGACCCATTGACGGCTCGTCGAGCAGCAGCAGTTTCGGACGGCTCATCAGCGCACGTCCGATGGCCAGCATCTGTTGCTCGCCGCCGGACAGGGTTCCGGCCAGTTGCTGCGAGCGTTCCTTGAGTCGCGGGAAGAGCGAGAAAACGTGTGCGCTGTCGGCGGCGATTCCGTCCTTGTCGTGGCGACTGTACGCGCCCATCAGCAGGTTCTCGACGATGCTCATGCGCGGGAACACGCCACGTCCTTCCGGCACCAGGGCGATGCCTTCCGATATCAGTTGGTGTGGCTCCAGCCGGGAAATTTCCTTGCCGCAATAGCGCACGCTGCCGCCCGCGGCATTGAGTAGTCGTGCCAAGGCTTTGAGCGTGCTTGTCTTGCCCGCGCCGTTGGCTCCGATCAGCGCGACCATTTCACCCTGATTGACGTGGAAGGTGATGCCGCGCACCGCCTGGATGCCGCCGTAAGCGACGCGTAGTCCGGTTACCTCAAGCAAGGCTGCCTCCCAGATAGGCTTCGATGACCTTGGGGTCTTTCTGCACGACCGCAGGCACGTCTTCGCATATTTTTTCGCCGTAGTCGAGAACGGCAACGCGGTCGCACAGACCCATCACTAGCTTGACGTCGTGTTCGATGAGCAGCACGGTAATGCCATCCTTGCGGATGCCTTCGATCAATTCACGCAAGGCTTCGGTCTCGGTGCCGTTCATGCCAGCAGCAGGTTCGTCGAGGGCCAGCAACTTCGGATCGGTGGCCAGCGCGCGGGCGATTTCGAGGCGGCGCTGGTCGCCGTAAGAGAGATGCCGGGCCAGATCATCGGCACGGTCGGCGATATTCACGTAATGCAGTAGTTCCTCGGCGCGACGGCGGATGGCGACTTCTTCCGCCGTGGTGCGGCGGTCGTGCACAACAGCGCCGAAGACGCCGGCATGGGTACGGACATGACATCCGACCATGACGTTTTCCATCGCCGACATGTTGGCGAACAGCCGGATGTTCTGGAAAGTCCGCGCGATGCCGCGCTTGGCCACCTTGTGCGGTGCGCTGGCCGGCAATTTTTCGCCGGCAAAAATCAGTTCGCCGCCATCGGGGTGGTAGAGGCCGGTCAGCACGTTGAAAAAGGTCGTCTTGCCGGCGCCGTTCGGGCCGATCAGACCATAAATTTCACCCTGATTGATCGACAACGAGACATCGTGCAATGCCTTGACCCCGCCAAAATGCTTGGCAATGGCGCGGGCGTCGAGAAGTACGCTGCTCATTCGCCCTCCTTCAGCACGTCGGTTGATTCGCCCTTGAACTCGCGTCGCCGGGTCGTCGATGGCCACAGGCCGGCCGGTCGGTAGAGCATGACGACCACCAGCGCCAGGCCGAAGAGCAGCATGCGCAGGGCTTCCGGATCGAGCAGGATCTTGCCGAAGAGAGCCATCTGCACCGGGCCCGCGCCGTGGCGGAAGACTTCCGGGAGCACGGTCAGCAGAATGCCGCCGAGAATGACACCGGGGATATTGCCCATGCCGCCAAGGACGACCATGCACAGCACCATGACCGATTCCATCAGGTTGAAGGATTCCGGGCTGACAAAACCCTGGAAGCCGGCAAACAGGCCGCCGGCGACACCACCGAAACTGGCGCCCATGGTGAAGGCCAGCAGTTTGATGTTGCGCGTGTTGATACCACAGGACTTGGCGGCGATCTCATCCTCGCGGATGGCCACCCAGGCGCGGCCGATGCGCGAGTTTTCCAGCCGGATGGTGACAAAAACAATGCCCAGGGCAAGAACGAGAAAAAGATAGTAGTACGCGTGCAGCGAGGGAATCGTGAAGCCGAGAACACTGATCGGCTTGGCCAGCGTGATGCCGCCGAGGTGAATCGGATCGATTCCGGAAATGCCCTGGGGACCGTTGGTGATGTTCACCGGGGCATTGAGGTTATTCAGGAAAATGCGCACGATTTCGCCGAAACCGAGCGTGACGATGGCCAGATAGTCGCCACGCAGACGCAGTGTCGGCGCGCCGAGCAGCGCCCCGAAAATTCCGGCGAGCACGGCCCCGGCCGGAATGATCAGCCAGACCGGCAGATGCAGTCCGAAATGCGGGCTGGCCAGCAGCGCGTAGAGATAGGCGCCGACGGCATAAAAGGCGATATAGCCCATGTCGAGCAGGCCGGCGAAACCGACCACTATATTGAGACCGAGCGCCAGCATGATATAGAGCATGGCGAAATCGACGATGCGCAGCCAGGAGTTGCCGAGAGCGCTGCCGACGATGAAGGGAAAGACAGCCAGCACTATGCCCATGGCCACAGTAGCCGCAATGGCCGCAATGGCCGCGCGCTTGTCATGACGCAGGGCCTCGAACGAAGCAAGGAAACCCATCATGCACGCTCCGAGACTTTTTCGCCGATCAGCCCCGAGGGGCGGAAGATCAATACGCCAATCAGTACGAAAAAGGCGAAGATGTCCTGATAGTGGCTGCCGAGGAAGCCGCCGGTCAGGTCGCCGATATAGCCGGCGCCGAGCGATTCGATGAGGCCGAGCAGGATGCCGCCGAGGACCGCGCCGGCGATATTGCCGATGCCGCCGAGAACGGCCGCGGTAAAGGCTTTCAATCCGAGCATGAAGCCCATGTAGTAGTGGGCAATCGAGTAATTGGCGCTGACCATCAGGCCAGCCACGGCGGCCAGCGCCGAACCGATGACGAAGGTGAACGAAATGATCTGGTTGATGTTCACGCCCATCAGCTGGGCAATCGGCGGGTTCTCGGAGGTGGCGCGCATGGCGCGGCCGAGACGGGTACGATGGATGAGAATGATCAGGCCGGTCATCATCAGGGCTGCGATGAGCACAATGGCCACCTGCAGGCTGGTGATGGTGGCGCCGAAAATATCATGCTCGGAGGTCGGCAGGATCGGTGGGAAAGCATGATAGTTGCGCCCCCAGACCAGCATGGCGAGGTTCTGCAGGATGATCGAGACACCGATGGCGGTAATCAGCGGGGCCAGTTTGGGCGCTCGCCGCAAGGGGCGGTAGGCGATGCGCTCGATGCTGTAGCCGACGGCCATGCAGACGGCCACCGCCGCCGCGAGGGCGATCAGGATGATGATGAACACGGGCAAACCACTGTTCACCAGCAGCTTGATCACCATCAGGGCAACCATGGCCCCGATCATGACGACTTCGCCGTGGGCAAAGTTGATCAGCCCCATGATGCCGTAAACCATCGTGTAGCCCAGCGCGACAAGCGCATAGATGCTGCCAAGTACCAGACCGTTGATGATTTGCTGGATGAAAATATCCATCGGTAGAGGGTGCCTGAAATGCGTCTGGAATGAAGCGGATAAAATCGGAACAGACAAACGGCACCCTCAGGTGCCGTTTGTCCAGAGGCTTGCTGTGTTTACTTCTTCTCTGCCGGGGCAGGTGCAGCGGGAGCCGGAGCAGCTGCCGGGGCTGGAGCGGCCGCTGGCGCTGCGGGAGCGGCAGGTGCCGCCACCGGAGCCGCTTCAACCGGTGCGCCACCGATGGTTTCGCGGTACTCCCACTTGCCGTCCTTGACCTGATACAGGCTGATCGAGCCGCCCTTGAGGTCGCCCTTGTCGTCAAATTGCACCTTGGCGGTGACGCCCTGATAGTCAGTCTTGCCGATTTCCGGCAGGAACTTGGCCGACTCAACCGAATTGGCACGCTTCATGGCATCGACCATGACCATCACGGCATCATAAACGTAGGGCGCGTAAAGCTGGATCTGGCCGTACTTGGCGGTAAAAGCGTCGCCGAAGGCCTTGCCGCCGGGCATCTGATCGAGCGGAACACCCGGCAGCGAGCAGTACTGACCCTCGCTGGCCGCACCGGCGAGCTTGATGTATTCCGGCGTACAGCCGCCGTCACCGGTCAGGAATTTCGCCTTCAGGCCAAGCGACTTCATCTGCTTGGTCATCGGGCCGCCCTGGGCGTCCATGCCGCCGTAGAAGATGACATCGACCTTCTTCGACTTGATCTTGGTCAGAATGGCCGCAAAATCGGTGGCCTTGTCGTTGGTGAATTCGCGCGCGGCGACCTTGCCACCAGCGGCGACGACGGCCTTTTCAAACTCGTCGGCCAGACCCTGACCGTAGGCAGAGCGGTCGTCGATGATGGCGATCTTCTTGCCTTCCATCTGCTTGGCCGCGTACTCGCCAAGCACCTTGCCCTGCTGGACATCGTTGGCCATGACGCGGAAGGTGGTGGCAAAGCCCTGCTGCGTGTACTTAGGATTGGTGGCCGAACCGGAAATCTGCGGGATGCCGGCGTCGAAATAGATCTTGGAGGCCGGGATCGTGGTTCCGGAGTTAAGGTGACCGATAACGCCGTTTACCTTGGCGTCGACCAACTTCTGGGCGACGATGGTGCCCTGCTTCGGATCAGCCTGATCGTCTTCCGGGACGAGCACGAACTTGATCTTGGCACCGCCGATTTCCAGTGCTTTGGCATTCAGATCGTCAATAGCCATCTTGGCGCCGTTCTCGTTGTCCTTGCCGAGGTGGGCCTGCGGACCGGTGAGCGGGGCCACGTGACCGAGTTGTACCGTCAGTTCGGGCTTCGGTGGCGGCACCGGGGCAGCAACGGGTGCCGGGGCGGGGGCGGGTTTGGGTTCTTCCTTCTGACCGCAGCCGATCAGGGCCATGGCGGCAGCGATAGCAAGAGTCATACTGGAAATGCGCAATAACTGCATGGTGTTACCTCCGAATGCGGTGTTGAGGGAATGATGCGGATTAAGCAATGAATTTTGCTGGCCTATCACGATGATGTCAATGCAAAAAAGGCGTGAACACAGCCACGGCAGCGATTAATGCACAACTCGTGCCAGAAATGGGGGCACGGCCGAAATTTTCATGACCCCTGAAGATTGCCATAGGCTTCTGGGCTCATAGACCGAAGCTAATCCCCGCCAGCGATGAGCAAACGATGAAAAGCATGCAGGCCGAACCCGATTGGTGCATTTTCAGGAGGCTGCGCACCATCCTGGTGATTGATGGCTAGGCCAGCAGCGCCGGGATCTGGGCGGCCAGCGCCTTGCTCTGGACAGTGGTGCTGCCGAGCAGAGCAAACCCCAGCAGATCCCCAGCCTGGCCAAGGAAGCGGGCTTCCAGGCCCCCGGTTACGGACAGGCACTGCCAAGTGCCTTCGGTGCCCGGTGCCGGAGGGCAGACGACCGTCGGGCAGGCCGGGGTTTTAACCACCACCGGCATGGCCGGGTAGCCGAGTGTCGTCGGCGTGCCGGCGAGTGTTCTGGCCAGGGCTCGTGCCTGGTGCATGATGGGTAGGACATAGGGCAGGATCAGACCAGCGATTTCGGCGCAATCCCCCATGGCGTAGATGCCGGGAATGCTGGTTTCCAGCAGACGGTTGGCAACGATGCCGCGCTGGCGAGCGATCCCGGCGGCCTGGGCCAGCGCCGTGCGTGGCCTCAGGCCGATCGCCGAGAGGATCCGGTCGGCGCTCAGTTGACGGCCATCGGCGAGTTCAAGACGGTAGCCGGCAGCGGTCTTGTGGACGCCCTTTACGGAGGTACCCAGGCAAAATTTGATGCCCGTGGCTTGCAAGCCGGCGGTAAATTGCTCGCCGGCGGCTTCCGGCAACAGCCGGGACAGCGGCCAGGGCGCGGGGTCGATGAGGCTGGTATTGATCTGACGCGTCGCCAGATCGTTGGCAAACTCACAGCCGATCAGCCCGGCACCGATGACCGCCACCGACTTTGCGTTTTCCAGACCGGCATGAAAACGGCTGTAATCGTCCAGATCATTGATCGATTGCACCTCGCCCGCACCGTCGCCTTCCATGGGCGGACGGAAGGGGTCGGCGCCGCAGGCGATGACCAGGCGGTCATAGGCCAAGCGGTCGTCATTGGCCAGGATGATCTGCCGGCGCTGCGCGTCGATGCCGGTGACTGCACAGTGAGTACGGATTTCGGCCTTGAGTTCTGCGGCCATCTGCTCGACGCTCTTGATCTGCAACTGCGCCGGGGTCTTGTTGTTGGCCAGGGCATTGGAGAGCGTAGGCTTGGCGTAGAAACCGCCGCCATCGCGGGTGACCAGCAACAGCGGGGAACTGCTGTCGAGCTTGCGCCATTCCCTGGCCAGGGTGTATGCGGCGAGTCCTGTGCCGAGGATGACGATGGGGGCGGACATGGAATGACTCCTGTGCTTGCCGGCGCGGCCTGACGACGCCAGTCGGGAAAACAGCGTCTAAACGGCGACCATCTCGAAATCGCCTTTGCCAACACCGCAACTAGGGCAGTTCCAGTCATCCGGAATGTCTTCCCAGCGGGTACCCGGGGCAAGGCCTTCTTCAGGACAGCCTTTGGCTTCGTCGTAAATCCAGCCACAAACCACACATTGATAAGTTTTCATCGGTCTTCTCCGTTTCGCCTGGATTGGTCTGAAGGCTCAGGCCTTGATGGTGTCTAGAGCCGTCTGGTAGTGAGCGGCATGACGCAATTCCACCTTGGCCAGCGCGGCAAAACGCTTGCCGGCTTTTTCCAGAACGGCCTTGAACGGTTCGGAGGCAGCCTGAGCTTCGGTCACAGCAGCATCGTAGAACTTGGGGTACATCTCGGTGTATTCGTGGGTCTCGCCGTCGATGGCGAATTGCAGCGCCTTGGCCGGGCTCATCTGGCTCTTTGGAAAGAGCAGATCAAGGTGACCAAAAGCATGCATCACCTCCTGATCGGACGTGGCTTCAAACGCCTTTGCTGTTGCCTCGTCACCCATTTCACGGCAGAGCCTGGCGAAATAACGGTATTTGATATGGGCCATGGATTCGCCGGCAAAAGCGGCTTGCAGATTCTGAATCGTCGGCGAATCCGGGCTGTGGAAAGGAGAGCTCATTTTTTTACTCCGCGGTGAGGATGGTTCGATACGACAGGGAAGTCGAGAGACACACCTGCAGTACCAACGGCAAGACAGGCTGCCATAGCCCTTGAGAAGGGCTGCGCGCAGGTGGCTAGAGCGATCTGTGCGTACCGTCGCAGAACGGTGCTTTTTTCGACTGCTTGCAGCCACAGAAAGAAACCTGCTTGTTTTCTTCAGCCGTATATTTCGTCGGTGAAAATTCCGTGCCCTTGTGCGAACCATCGCATAAAGGCTGCGACTTGCTGCGGCCACAGGCACACCACCAGTAGTCCTTGCCTTTTTCGACGACTACGGGAAATGAGGATTTGCTGGCAATTTCCGGCTTGCTCATGATCGTGATCTCCTGAAAAGCGCGCGCCCGGCGAATCCGGACAGGCATGAATCGGTCATCATAACGCTCCATCAAGGCATCGGTAGACTGTTTGTCAGGCCATGCTTCAGGCATTGGCTTCCCGCGCGGACATCGGTTGTGCAGGGCCGGTCCCGGCGCCCGCACGCAATAGATGACCATGGAACACGCATAAAGACCTTCAGGAACAGGTAATACGGTTCAGTTAGGCGCAAGACTCATTTGCAAACGTCATCCCGGCGAAAGCCGGGATTCAGAGACACTTCAAACCCCTGGATTCCGTATATGGACTCCTCCCTATTTGCAAGAGTGAGTTGAGATTTGGCAAATGGGTGCGACTGCGACCGTATATCCGACCTGTTG